>CAJWSW010000080.1 GCA_913046035.1 uncultured Alphaproteobacteria bacterium
GGCACATTCGGAATGAGAGCTCAGCTTGATGGAAGGCAAACTCCAATTTTACAGGCGAGCGTCCAGATTGCAGATGCTCGGGTCGTTAACGGGTTTTTCGAGGGTGATGATCTCGATATTGAAGTCGGCAACCTGTCGCATGATTTATCTATAACGACAAGTGGTCAAAGTCAGTCTGAAATGATCCGTCTATTGAATGGCAATGGTCGGCTTTCCGTTGTTGACGGCGAAGCGCGAGGTTTTGATTTAGGGAGCCTTTCCCGAGGATTAAAACGAGCTAATTTGCGTAATCTAGTTGCCCTGGGTAAGGCAGGGTTTGCGTCAATAGGGCGCTCCAAAACGACCAAATTCTCGTCGCTGATGGCAACAATACAGATAACCAACGGTGTAATATCTAGCCGTGACGTGCTTCTCAAGTCGCCTTTTGGAAATGTTGCAGGGTCAGGAACGGTTGACCTGCCCGGTTGGAAGACAAACATAATTGCGGACATTAGGCCGCGGAAAGTGCGTGAGCTTCCAAAGTTTCGTGTAACCCTTACCGGGCCACCCGATCAGCCAAATCTTAGGTTTAATTTTGACGAATTGACAAAAAACCTGCTTTCGAAAGGTGTCGGCAGTTTTTTGAGGAAGGTTTTGCCGGGCACTATATCAAACTCAGGCGCGAGGCCTAGCGTGGATTCCAGCTTGCAAAGCCGGCCGCCACCAGCAAGAGAAGATCCCGCCGAGGAAATTATCAAAAATATCTTCGAAAATTTAAGGCGTTAAATAATTAGCGCGTACTACCTACTTTAAGGCTTTTTAGAACGAAAATTCTTATGGCTGATGATAGATTGTTATCGCGCTTTTTGTCGATCATTGAGACCAATTCGTTCAAAGAAACTTCTCGATGTTTTGAAATCAAGACAAGTTCGTCCCAAAACTCATCTTCAAGTGATATGCTGGTACGGTGTCCTGAAATAGTGACAGACCTTTTTCGAAGCATCTGATTGATTAATACCTCTAGCGGTTTTGGAGTAGTCTCGATTTTCTGTGCAGCAAAACCCGACGTCAACTATCCTGAATCAGAGACTGCGACCCATCGCGGCGTTCGAACAATTGTATGTACTCTTCGCACACTAAGGCCCAGTCTGTATCTTTGAATGGATAAAAAATAAAGTTGTTAGGGGGATTGTTATATGTGTGGGGTCGCAGAAGAGAAGCTGGGTCGATTAGGACTGACCCTTCCAAAAGCAGCAAGCCCAAAGGTAGCAAAAATCTTAAATTGGAAGCGTAGTGGCAATTTGCTTTTTATTTCTGGCCAGGTGCCGCGCGTTGATGGTGAAATTTCTTGGATTGGCAAGGTCGGGCGTGAGTTCACACTTGAGCAAGGCCAGCAGGCAGCTAGGGACAGCACGCTTATGATGTTGGCTTGCATCAAAGAAGCGTTAGGCACTCTCGACAAGGTCGAGGAGATTGTCCGGGTAAAAGGGTATATAAACGTTGAACCGGACTTCACTGAAGTTTCTGCATGTCTCAATGGGGCTTCAGAGTTGCTTGTTGAACTATATGGTGACCCAGGCCAGCATACACGCACAGCAATCGGAGTTGCTTCAATGCCGTTCGGTGTTGCCATCGAGGTTGAAGGTATTTTCGAAGTAAGCTAGCGGAAATTTTCTCGAAAATTTTGTATGATGCGAGATATACCACAGAAGTTATTTTTCAATATTTGGCATCGATTTTGCCCAGCATCATTTTAGCTTGCTAATGGGTCGATGCCGATCTGGGGATACAATCCCTGTTGCTTAGCGCGCCGGCGCATTAGAGCGTAAACCAAATCGAGCATTGGGGTTTTGACGTTCAGCAGGCGACCAAGCTCAACCACTGCGCCGGTAATGCCGTCCACTTCCATGGGTCGCCCGGCCTCCAAATCTTGTAAGATCGAGGTTTTATGTTCACTGACCTGCCGCGTTCCCTCAATCCGTTCTAAAATATTAGTATTGAACTTTACGCCTAGCGCTTCACCGACGGCCTGAGTCTCCTCCATTATCTTGATCCCAAGAGCTTTGAGATCCTCGGTTTCAACAAGCGGCCCGAGTTTGGACAATGTAAGCACTGCCATGGGGCTAAATGAAACATTGCCCCACATCTTTACCCAGAGTTCACTGCGGATATCCAACCCGATTGGCGACAATAAGCCGGCGTTTTCAAATAGGGCGGCTATTTCCATAAGCCGCCTCGAATGCGTTTCGTCTGGTTCGCCAAGTGCGAAGACCCGGTTGCCAAGATTGCGAACGACGCCGGGTGCCTCAACCGTATTACTCGATGTAATCACGCAACCGATCACTCGGTGATTGCCAATGGTACTAGCAATTTTTCCGCCTGGATCGACGGTTTGAAGTGTATGTCCTTCAAGGTTGTTTCCAAGACCATAGAAGTACCAGAATGGAATCCCATTTTGAGCCGAAACCACGGTCGTCTCCGGCCCTATCAGCGGTTGCATCGCTTCAGATGCGACAATCAGAGAATAAGCTTTGGTCGATAAAAAGATCACATCTTGAATACCAAGGTCCTCTGGTTTATCGGTTGCCGGCACGTTGACGGTAAAATTTTCCGTAGGCGTTACAACCTGCAAGCCGGCGGTCCTTATCGCTGCTAAATGTCTGCCTCTAGCTATCAGCGACACCTCTGCACCACCACGGGAGACCATTCCACCGACAAAACCGCCGATTGCGCCAGCGCCGAATACGCAGAACTTCATCCTTTTTCTCTAAGTGTTTTGTGTGTCGTTGCAAGATTGTGCCATGGCTCCGAAGACCACCAACGCCGCGCGGCCCCGGATGGAGAGGGTAAGACAAATATCCGTGTATCGCCGATGCTGGAATTTTGCTCGCCGTAATTTGTAATCCCGGCCCCCAATGCCTCCAGCAGAAATATACCGGCTGGACGTTTGCCGGTGAATGCAAGGATATGCGGCCTCGCATTCTCGACCTTCTTAATTAATCCCTGCACATCATACGCTGCTGTTGATAGATCTTCATCCATCCCGAACTCATGCTTTGCAAGGTCCGTTAACCCAATTCCCAGATCCGCTAAAAGTCTGTACTCTTTTGGCTCAAATAGTCGCGGTGTCATGCATGTTTGTTGGAGAATTGACCAGAATCGGTTTCCGGGTCCTACGTAGTAGGCTTTTCGCCGGGCCGAAGTCGTGCGGGCTGCCGACCCACAAAACAGCGTTTTCAGGCCGGGTTCGATCAGATCCAAGAGCACCGACATCATTAGTTTTTAGATATTAGCGAAGAAATCGTTGCCCTTATCGTCAACCACAATGAAAGCCGGAAAATCCTCTACTTCGATGCGCCAAATGGCTTCCATGCCAAGCTCTGGATACTCCAGGCATTCTACTTTCTTAATACAATCCTGCGCTAAACGCGCGGCCGGTCCTCCGATTGATCCTAAATAGAAGCCACCATGCTGCTTACACGCATTCGTGACCTGCCTTGAACGGTTGCCTTTGGCTAGCATTATAAGGGAGCCACCTTTCGCCTGAAATTCCTCGACATAGGAGTCCATTCGACCTGCAGTGGTCGGGCCAAAAGAACCAGACGCATATCCCTCAGGTGTTTTTGCCGGGCCTGCGTAATAAATCGCGTGGTTGCGAAAATAATCGGGCATTGGTTCGCCGCCATCCATGCGTTCTTTGATTTTGGCATGGGCGGCATCGCGAGCTACGATCATCGGTCCAGTAAGGGATAAACGCGTTTTTATGCTGTTGCTGCTCAGGATCGCCTGTATTTTATCCATCGGCAGGTTTAGGTCAACTTTGATAACTTCGTCTGCCAAATCAGAATTTTCTACTTCTGGTAAATATTTTGCCGGGTTCATTTCAAGCTGTTCTATGAAAACGCCGTCTTTTGTGATCTTTCCCAATGCTTGTCGGTCTGCTGAACACGAAACGCCAAGCCCGATTGGCACACTCGCGCCATGACGTGGCAGGCGCACAACGCGAACGTCGTGGCAGAAATATTTTCCGCCAAATTGAGCACCGATACCCATTTCGCGAGTGAGATTAAGAATTTTCTGCTCCATTACCACATCACGAAATGCCTGCCCGAATTCATTGCCGAGGGTAGGCAGTCCGTCTAAATAACGTGTGCTGGCTAACTTGACTGTTTTTAGGTTCAATTCCGCTGACGTGCCGCCAATGACTACGGCAAGGTGATAGGGGGGGCAAGCAGCTGTTCCGAGCGTTCGGATCTTTTCATCAAGGAATGGGATCAGTTTTTCTTCATTAAGCACTGCCGGGGTCTGCTGGTATAGGAACGTTTTGTTTGCAGACCCGCCTCCCTTGGCAACGAACAGAAATTTGTAATTGTTGCCTTCGGTAGAATAGAGGTCGATCTGTGCTGGAAGATTATTACCAGTATTCACCTCTTGGAACATCGAAAGCGGCGAAACATTTGAGTATCGCAAATTCCTCTCTTGGTATGTCTTTAATATTCCTTCTGAGAGAGCACTCTCGTCGTTTCCTTTAACCCAGACATTTTGTCCCTTCTTGCCCATTACAATTGCGGTGCCGGTGTCTTGGCACATAGGCAAAACTCCGCCGGATGCGATGTTTGCATTTTTAAGCAAATCAAGCGCAACAAATCGGTCGTTTTCTGAAGCTTCATCGTCTTTTAGGATATCTGTAAGTTGCTGAAGGTGGCTTGGCCGGAGAAAATGGGCAATGTCTTCAAAGGCCTGAGCCGAGAGCATTGTTAGTGCCTCCTGATTAACTAATAAAACTTCTTCGCCCTGGAAGTCCGTCGTCGATACAAAATCTGATGTTAGTTTCCGGTATTCGGTCGTATCTTCGCCAAGCGGAAACATCTCATGAAAGGTATGGTCAGCCATCGGTCCAGCCCCGCGGTGAGTATATATAAAAATTAGGTCTTTTTTTTGCGAAAGGCGTCAAGCGCGACAACCTCACCGGTCTTGTCCCCTTTGTCGCCATTGTCGTGCGCGGAAGTGTCGTCCCCGCTAACATCCTTCGAAAGAATATTTTCAGGATCAACAAACGATCTGGGATTTTTTGCATCAAATGAGCTACCGGGGAGTTCGGCTTTCTGGGCAGCGTTAAAATGCAGCCCAAAATTGACAGATGGGTCAGCAAAACCGACAACAGAATCGAATGGTATTAAGAGGCGTTCATTTTTGCCTGAGAAGCTGAGTGTGATCTCGAAGGCGTCTTCTGTAATTTCGAGACCCCAGAATTGGTGCTGAAGTACTATGGTCATTTCGTTGGGATATTGGGCTGCAAGGCGACTGGCGATTTCAACGCCCGAATGTTGAGTCTGAAACGTAATGTAAAGGTGATGTTCGCCCGGCAGACCCTCTTCTGCAACGCGCTGAAGGGTGTCGCGAACAACGCCCCTTAACGCGTTATCTACAAGAGCCTGATAATTCATCAAATCTTCTGACATTGCGGGCAAGTTTTTATGGCATGTGTATCAAAACCGCAAGTTGAACCTTGTAAACGGGGTTCTTTGTATTTCGCGAAGTGGAGGGACTTCTGTTGCCCGGTGTCCCTCCTAACCGCGCTTACCTAATAATTAAGCAGCGAGGGCCAAATCGTTATCATTGGCACTTGTAAAAACGGCCCGCTGACGGCGGAACCATACCGGGCGAAAAGCATGTCTTTAGACACGTGTCGATCCTGTTTCGCCCCCTTAAATGCGCATCGGATCCATTTAGGTCCGTTGCAACGAACAATCTGGTGGAGGCGCCGGGTACTGCCCCCGGGTCCACTGTGCTTATTACACAAGCCGTTTATCGCCATAGCCGGCAAGCCGGCTCTATGAATGTAATCTGATTCGCATTTAAATTAAAGGGAGCGCGTAACTAAGACTAAAAATGATCCGGAAAAATAAAAGGCTATGCAACAATATCTCAACCTAATGGACCGTGTGCGCAAAAATGGCACACGAAAGCAAGACCGCACCGGCACGGGAACCTACAGTGTGTTTGGCCACCAAATGCGGTTTGATTTGAGTGAGGGCTTTCCGCTGGTAACAACAAAGAAAATCCATACCAAATCAATAATTCATGAGCTTTTGTGGTTTCTTAAGGGTGATACAAATACTAAGTATCTTAATCAGCAGGGTGTCTCGATTTGGGATGAGTGGGCGGATGAAAATGGCGATCTTGGTCCAGTTTATGGTGCGCAATGGAGGTCGTGGGACGCGGGGGATGGCACAACGGTTGACCAGATTTCTGATGTCGTCGAGCAGATTAAAATAAACCCAGATTCCCGACGGTTGCTTGTCAGCGCCTGGAACGTTCCTGAAATAAATAAGATGGCGTTACCGCCTTGTCATTGCCTTTTCCAATTTTACGTCGCTGATGAAAAATTGTCTTGCCAGCTCTATCAGCGGAGCGCGGACATATTTTTAGGCGTCCCTTTTAACATTGCATCATACGCCTTGTTGACAATGATGATGGCCCAAGTGACCGGACTTCAACCAGGAGAATTCATTCATACACTGGGGGATGCTCATTTGTACGCGAACCACGTTGAGAAAGCGGACAAACAACTAAGTCGTGAGCCATATCCATTGCCAACAATGAGTTTGGATCCTGGAGTGGACGATATCCTTGGCTTTGGGTACGACGATTTCAGACTAGATGGATACCGCTTCCATCCGCACATTCCTGCTTCAGTTGCGGTCTGAACATTGCAGGTTTCAATCATCGTTGCCGTTTCTGAAAATGGTATAATTGGCAGAGATGGCGCACTTCCCTGGCGGATCTCAAATGACTTGAAATATTTTAAGTCGGTCACAATTGGAAAGCCCGTCGTCATGGGTCGCAAAACCTATGAGTCAATCGGTGGGCCGCTGCCGGGCCGCTCAAACTTGGTTGTTACCCGACGTCCTACGAATCCCTGCAAAGAACTAGAATTCTTTGAAAATTTGAACGCAGCCATCGAGGCCGCAAAAATACGAAAATTCGACGAGGTTATGATAATTGGTGGTGGAAGTCTGTACGCGGAGGCACTCGAAATCACCGACAGGATCTATATGACAGAGGTGCACGCGATCGTCACAGGTGACGTTTCGTTTGCACCGTTAAATCAAGAACAATGGACCGAAATTTCGCGGGAAACCCATAAGGCTAGTGTCAAAGACGACCACGATCATTCTTTCGTAATTCTGGACCGTGTCAAAAGCGTGTAATGCCTGTAATTTTTAATATGTGAGAATTTCAGCTATTAGTGTGTCGTAAATTGTCACCAGTAAATCCACAAATTTGTATAGTTGTCTTATGCCGAGAAACCGGAAGAAAAGCCTTTTCAAGAGAATTTTTACAGTAATTACGTTTCTAGCGATACTGACGATCACCGAGCCAGTCGATGCTCAATCTGGCGATATTGCGCCTCGGAATTTTCTAAAGGCTGACCTGGTGGTGGTTTTAAAGAAAGAGCGGCGGCTAGTCCTTATGAAGGGTGATAAAGTACTCAAGGCTTTTCGCGTGGCGCTTGGGCGTTATCCGAGGGGCCATAAAACGCAGGAAGGGGACTCGAAAACGCCGGAAGGTCGCTATACTATTGATTATCGGTTAGGCTCTGATCGATCTAAGTTCCACAAGGCACTGCATATTTCCTACCCTAATAATCGCGATCGCGCCCGCGCGGCCGCACTCGGGGTGAACCCGGGTGGTGGGATTATGATCCACGGTTTGCCAACCAACTGGAGCGCCAAAGACGTCGGTCATCCTCAACTCGATTGGACACAGGGTTGTATTGCTCTTACAAACTTGGAAATGGATGAAATTTGGAAATTGGTATCTGATGGTACTCAGATCGAGATCCACCCCTAGACGTGTATTAATATTATATCCAATTCTGCAATGTCTCAGGCTGGCTCATGCAAAATTGTGAGATAAAAACCTCAGATCCAGCTACCTGATTCAAGTTCGGCATATAAAAAGTATAGCTTGTTTAGGACACCCGAAAACGGGCCGTAAATGCGCGCCATACAGCTATGGGTGGTTCACAAATTATTCATTGGAACGTGTTATTCTAGCTCAGTAATGCCCGGAGAAAAGATGGTATCCGCCCGGACTGGTCCGTCGCATTCGGCGCGCTTTGTCGCAACCATATGTTCCATGTGAGCCTGCACCGAGCGCGCCGCTGCACTGTGCATCTCTTCAGGCAAATGGGTGTACATCCGGCGCACTAATTCCGGAATCGTATCGGCGCCATTTTTCAGATGCCTGGCGATCTGGCCTTCGCGCATTGATCGATGATTAAGGTATGCTCGCACGAAAGGGCCTGCATTGGTGATCGCTGGTCCGTGCCCGGGCAAATAAAAATCTTCATCTCGGTCTATGCAAACACGCAGGCTATCCATGTACTCGCCCATGTTGCCATCTGGCGGTGAGACGATTGTGGTATTCCATCCCATGACGTGGTCACCTGAAAATAATAGATTTTGTTCCTTTAATGCAAAGCAATAGTGGTTGGACATGTGACCGGGCGTATGAACGGCTTCTAGGGTCCAGCCGGGACCGACCAATTCGTCTGCGTTCGAGATTTCCTCATCGGGCGCAAAATCCTCTTGATGCGCTTCCACTGTCTCCCCGGCTTCTAAGGTTTTTGGGTGGGCGCCGATGATGGGTGCACCGACCAACTCTTTTAACCACGTGGCTGCCGGCGAGTGATCCATATGAGTGTGGGTAACAATGATATGGGTAACGGTTTCTCCATTGAGGGCGCCTTTGATTTTATCAACATGTTCCTCGATCATGGGACCTGGGTCTATTACAGCAACGGCGCCTTCGCCCACAATATATGTATTAGTGCCGAAATGGGTGAAAGGGCTTGGATTTTCAGCGACAATACGTCGAACGTTTGGGGCGACCTCTTGAGCAATTCCGTACTCAAACTGCATTTCCTTTTCGAAGGGTATTTTCGCAGAGGTCATATATGGTTATCCCTTCTCATTCGAAGGTAATGTTGGGTGCAGAGGACATCGATGCGCCATCTTTTATCTTCGCCCAGACGCTTTTGGCAATTTCACGGTATGCCTTCGCATGCTTCCCATCGGGATCCGCTGCTACTATTGGCGTTCCGTTGTCGCCACCTTCGCGGATTGCCATCTCTAACGGAATTTCTCCGAGAAAATCGATACCTATCTCGGTCGCGGCGATGGAAGCCCCACCGTGGGCGAATATGTCAGATCTTTCGCCGCAATTAGGGCACAAGAAATAGCTCATATTTTCAATCATACCGAGAACGGGCACGTCGACCTTTTGGAACATATTAAGACCCTTTTTTGCATCAATCAGCGAGAGGTCCTGGGGTGTCGAAACGATCACAGCGCCTGCCATGGGAACCCGTTGAGCCATGGTCAATTGTGCGTCGCCGGTGCCTGGTGGCATGTCGACTACTAATACATCTTGCGGCCCCCAGTCGACATCTCCCATCATTTGTTCTAACGCGCCCATCACCATAGGTCCGCGCCAAATCATTGCAGTGTCCTGCGGTACTAAGAAGCCGATTGACATACATGTAACGCCGTGCGCTTCCATGGGGATTATTGTCTTGCCGTCCGGAGAAGACGGCCGACCCGTAATCCCCATCATGGTGGGGAGGGAAGGCCCATAAATATCGGCATCGAGCATTGCCGTGCGTAAACCCATTTGTTGGAAGGCAACGGCAAGATTGGCAGCGGTTGTTGATTTTCCGACGCCTCCTTTCCCGGAGGCGACAGCGACAATAGCTCCTACTTGCGGCAGAAGTTCTCTTTGTTGTCGATCGGTATGGGGATGTTCTGGAGCATTTGCTTGAGCCTGGCTCTTGCTTTCTCTATGGGCTGTCATGACTGCTGTAACTGAGAGTATACCGTTCAGCGCTTTTACGGCAGCCTCGGCGGCTCTTCGGACGGGTTCCATTCTTTCTGCGGCCTTCGGATCAATCTCTAACGCAAACTGGACGTGGCCGTCTTTAACCACGATACCGCTTACCATCCCGGAATCGATTATATTTTGGTCTGTATCAGGAAGATTAACCTTATTCAGGGCTTCTTTGATTTCGAGTTCAGTTGGCTGCGCCATGCTTGACTTCTCCATCGGGGTCACGATATCGCTAAAGAGGAAAACTTTATCGCGTTGTACACAATGCGCGCTATCATATAAGGCGCGCAATTAGGTATAAAGTCTTAAGA
>CAJWSW010000081.1 GCA_913046035.1 uncultured Alphaproteobacteria bacterium
GGATTGGGAGGGCATGAAGGTTTACGTCCTGGCCTAGCATTTTGACTTCTTTCACCGGCCCATCGTTCACCATCACGGATTTACCGCGCTTGGTTGCCATTTGTTCGGCGAGATAGGGGCAGACTTCGTTGGCTGCATTAAGCCCTAATGCCGCAGCTTGTCCCGCCCGATCCTTGATGAGGATGTCAGTGAGACGCCAATTGTCAAAGCCGGGCATATTGTGAAACATCAAAGGACCTTGGCTTTCCGAACACAAATAACCAACCTGTGTTAGCGGATCGACGGGATCATGGATATGCAACATCCTGTTGTCGATCGCTTCTAAAAAGGTGCGCAGTGTATGCGGCATTTTGTCGGTCTCCCCGTAATTTTCTTAAAAATTTATAAACTGAGATTACGTCATGGGCGAATAAATTTTTACTTGAGGGCGATCCACGAAATCCGCGTTTTAGGCACAGGACAACGCGGAGGGTCAGAAGGTTGTTTTAAACCTAAATTCCCCGTGACCGTTTGCCTAGACGGTATTATTATCTCATTGGACCGTAAAGACGGACAGTAAAGAAGGACCGAAAGGACAAAAAATGGCTACGAAGGTATCCGAAGTCGGCGTGCACAGCCCCCGTGTGTGGGGCAAGTTTAATTGGGAAGACCCAATGGCGTTGGACAGCCTGCTCACTGAGGAAGAGCGTATGGTTCAAGAAACGGCGCGTCAGTATGCCCAAGAGAAACTTATGCCGCGGATTATCGAGTCTTATAATGAAGAAAAAGAGGACCCCGACATAATCCCTGAGATGGGGGAACTTGGTCTTCTCGGGCCTACTATTCATGGTTACGGTTGCGCCGGAGTTTCTTACGTTTCATACGGTCTTATCGCTCGCGAAATTGAAAAAATAGATTCCTCCTATCGATCTACGCTGTCGGTGCAGTCCAGTTTGGTAATGTGGCCGATATACAACTACGGAACTGAAAATCAGCGTCACAAATATTTGCCAAAGCTTGCCAGTGGCGAATGGATCGGCGCATTCGGACTTACTGAGCCTGATCACGGCTCTGACCCGGGTGGCATGAAGACGAGGGCAAAAAAAGTTGATGGTGGCTATCAGCTTAGTGGGTCAAAGATGTGGATCTCGAATTCGCCCCTTGCCCAGGTTTTCGTGGTGTGGGCCAAGGATGATGAGGATGTAATCCGCGGCTTTATCCTTGAACGAGGGATGGAAGGCCTTTCTACCCCGAAGTTGAAAAATAAGCTGTCACTCCGTGCCTCGACCACCGGAGAGATCGTCATGGATAATGTTTTTGTGCCAGATGAAAATTATTTGCCAGAAGCACGCGGACTTGGAGGACCATTTGGCTGCCTCAATAATGCCCGGTATGGAATTGCGTGGGGAGCTCTTGGCGCTGCCGAATTCTGCTGGCATGCAGCCCGGGAATACGCTTTGGATCGAACACAGTTTGGAAAGCCGTTGGCGTCTTATCAGTTAGTTCAAAAGAAACTGGCCGATATGCAAACTGAGATTTCAATCGGTTACCAGTCCTGTTTGCAAATGGGTAGGATGATGGATGATGGTTCATGTTCGCCAGAATTAATTTCGATGCTAAAGCGGAACTCAACGGGAAAGGCGAGGGATATTTGCCGTGATGCTCGCGACATTCACGGCGGAAATGGGATCACTGATGAATATCATATGATGCGCCACATGATGAATATGGAAACTATTTTTACATATGAGGGTACGCATGATATCCACGCGCTTATTTTGGGGCGTGCGCAGACAGGTATCCAGGCATTCTTTTAAGCTAGCGCGTTTTGGTGAAGAACAACGGGCGGGCCTGAAACCCGCCCGTTTGCAATTTTGGTATAATCATGACAAACCGGCAACCCCTTGATCATTTGCGCGTGCTCGATATGAGCCGCATACTTGCAGGTCCTTGGTGTGGACAGACATTTGCTGATCTAGGTGCCGAAGTGATTAAAATCGAAAGGCCCAAAAGCGGAGATGACACCCGCGGATGGGGGCCGCCTTTTATGTTAGATGCTGATGGTAACGAAACTGGCACAGCGGCTTATTTTCTGGCGGCCAACCGCGGTAAAAAGTCGGTCACGGTTGACATTACAAAGCCTGAAGGGCAAGCAATCATCCGAAGTTTAGTCGCAGAATGCGATGTCTTACTTGAAAATTATAAAGTAGATGGGCTTAAGAAATACGGCCTCGATTATGAGAGCCTGTCACAGCTAAATCCCAAGTTGGTGTATTGTTCAATCACTGGCTTTGGTCAGACAGGCCCCTATTGCCAACGTGCTGGATATGATTTTTTAATCCAAGCAATGGGTGGACTGATGAGTGTGACCGGTGAAGCTGAAAATAAACCAGGTGGCGGTCCCCAAAAAATCGGCGTTGCGCTTACAGACATTTTGACTGGTCTGTATACTGTTATCGGTGCCTTGGCTGCACTTGCTTGGCGGGATAAGACAGGGAAGGGGCAACATGTAGATATGTCGTTGCTTGACGTTACCGTCGCTGCGATGGCGAACCAGGCTATGAACTATTTGATCGCTGATGAAGTCCCAAAGATGATGGGAAATGCTCATCCGAATATTGTTCCCTATGAAGCCTATAGAGCTGCTGATCACTATATTATCCTTGCGGTAGGCAATGATGCCCAGTTTCGTCGATTTTGCGAGATAGCTGACAGGTTAGATCTATGTAATGACGAACGCTTTTCAACCAATCGTAATCGGGTTGAAAACAGGGATGAGCTAGGGTCAATACTCCACGAGATTATTGAGGCGAAGCCTCGGGACTTTTGGCTGGAGGAACTGGAAAAGGTCGGCGTTCCGTGTGGCCCGATAAACAATCTGGCGCAGGTTTTCAACGACCCCCACGTAATTGCCCGGGGTACTAAGACGAACCTTATGCATCCAGAAGCGGGAGTACTTCCGACAGTTGCTAATCCAATACGATTTTCCGCGTCGCCTATTGCTCACGAACGCGCCCCACCGTTGTTAGGCGAGGATAATGACGAGGTCTTAAAGAAATTGCTTAACTTGAGTTCCAACGAAATAAAGCTCTTGAGAGACAGGGAGATTATATAGGTCTCCTTGACAGCGATGTTGGGCTCAGCCATCGTTCGCATGCAATTGGTGTAGGTGGCGTTGGAATGACACTGAAAGCCCCCGACGAAGTCCAATCGACTTTGCGCGAACAAGGAAAAGATAATGGTGCCTACGTGCTGGAGGAACAGGCGGGGCACTTGCTGCGTCGGGTTCATCAGCGTCATACTGCCATTTTTCAAGCTATGATTGGCGACGATCAGCTTACACCGCTGCAGTTCGCTGCGCTCATGAAGCTGGCTGATGTTGGGGAAACATCGCAAAATTTGCTGGGGCGCTTAACGGCGATGGATGCCGCGACTATGCAGGGAGTGATTAAACGGCTCTCTGCAAGAGGTTTGATCAAACGACGCCCAGACAAGGTGGATCGTCGTCGTCTTTTGTTGAGACTCTCCAAGAGGGGGGAAACACTTGTGGGTGATCTCAGCCATCGGGGCGCGGCAATTACGAATCAAACACTCGATCCACTAACGATCTCTGAGCGAAAGACTTTTCTTAAATTGTTGAAACGGCTTAGCGGGTAATTGCTGAGACAGCTCCCTTTTGATGCTTCAAGAAAGCTAATAAACTAGAATTACAAATGCACACTAAGCGCCTTGAGCCAATTCGAGCGCAGCGATCATTTCTTGAGGAGTGGTGAATTTTTTGCGTGGAGCACCGTCCGATGCTGCCTCCACCTCCAAACGGTCAATAATCTGCCATTCTTCAAACGAAACAATACGAGTACCCTGATTATTGAAGAAGGTATCAATTGCCGCGCAACCGTCCCGCTCTGGCCCATTGAACTCTGCAACCAGCCTATCGACAACCTCGAGAGAATCATTCTTATTGGTTCCGATAGTACCGGCGGCTCCGCGCTTAAGCCATCCAACGGCGTAGAGCCGATTAGATACTTTTCCTCCGTCATTCACGACGGTGCCCAATGCGTCGTTAAACGGTAGATTATCGATTGGAAAAGCGCGTGAACCGATGCAAGTAATTACGATTTCAGCCGGTATGTCGACCACCTCGCCCAAACGCCTCACCTTACCATCGATGCCTACTTTCGTGCGTTCGCATCTGACACCTTCAACACGATTGTTACCAAGGATTTCCATCGGGGAAAGAAAAAAATCAAAATAAATACGCTTCTTTTTTCCTTTGGGCGATACGTTCAGGAAAGAGCGCATGGTCTCTATATTTTTTTCTCGCAGGCGTAAGTCCCGGTCTGACATATAATTGGCCACGATTTTTCCAGGGAGATGGTCTGGATCGATCACCGGTGCGGCGTTTTCTAATTCACCCATCTCACGGAGTTCTACATTAGTAAAAGTTGCCTCGACTGGACCTCGTCGACCAATCATGAAAACATCCTCTAATGGTGAACCTGTCGTCGCCTCTGCAGCGTACGTTACCAAGTCGGTGGTGGACATTTCTCTACTGGTCTTTGAGAGAACGCGAGCAACGTCAAGTGCAACATTGCCTACCCCAATTATTGCAGCCGACCTCACATCCAAGTCAGGATTAAGGTCCTTGAAATCGGGGTGTCCATTATACCAACCCACAAATGCGTTTGAGCCGAACACGTTTGGTAGATCCTCACCGGCTACACCCAGTTTGTTGTCATGGGGTGCTCCGTAGGCAAGTACGACTGCATCATACATGGTTAAAAGATTGGGAACTCGTATATCGCGGCCAACCTCGACATTGCCGAAATACCTTACCCTTGGATTTGATAGGGTTCGTTCGTAGGCTTTCGATACACGCTTCGTTTTCTGATGGTCCGGTGCAACACCGCCCCGAATGAGCCCAAATGGCGATGGTAAGCGTTCCATGACATCAACTTGGCAGTCAGGAACCCTGTCTAGTAAACCCTGCACAGCGTACATTCCGCCGGGACCCGATCCGACAACTGCGATACTCCGACCCATTGTGAAGCCCCTTTTTTAAATAAAGACGTTTCGGCGTCCCTGCTACCGTATATTAACGTTTGGGTCGCCTGTGCAAAGTCTAGCAAGGTGTTTTATGGTTACTTCAATGACCAAGTATTTACCCTACACAGGGCCGTATTAGGTACACAAAATTCAGTCGATTGAGCTACAAGCGAGGAACGTGAACCACAAACGAGACCGTAACGTAAAAAAAACGTCTTTTGAACAGAGTCAATAATGGTTCGGCGTCCCCGGAAACGTGATGGCATTTAGTCAATGACGGAAAATATCACCTTTCTTTCACCTAATGGACAGGCTGTTTCATATGGAAGCGGCACCGTTACGCGGATTTTGGCGGCAACTATCAATGGCGTTGTAACACTTGATCGCCAACTTCGCGGGAAACCATGGATCGAGACCGCCAGAAGCCTCGAAGACCTGCATGTCGGCTCACTTCTTTTCGATGAAGGGTCGGGAAAACTTTTTGCTGGCTGCCATCACGACGGGGGGTTGTGGGTTTGTGAAGACGGTAGCGCGAGAGATTGGCGACAAATTCAAAACGGTCTCGATAGACACCATATTTACTCGTTGGCATCGCGTGTGGCTGATGGTCGAACTACCCTTTTTGCGGGTACCGCGCCCGCCGCCCTGTACACTAGTTATGATCTTGGTGAGTCATGGGAGGAGGTCAAAGCAATCCAAGATGTGCCCGGTTCTGGCGATTGGACGTTTATTCCGCCACCTCACTTTGCTCATGTAAAAAATGTTGTTTTTCATCCAAATGAACCTGACACTTATTTTGTTCTAATTGAGCAGGGGGCACTTTTAAAGACGATTGACGATGGTTCTTCCTTTGTTGAAATCGACAGTTATTCAAATCCTAATGATCGCCAATGGAAAGAAGTGCACAGGCTATTGATTCATCCCGCTGATCCGAAGCTTATGTATTTGGCAACCGGCGAAGGACTTTATCGGACACGTGATGGCGGTGAAAGTTTCATGAATGTGCACCATAGAGGTCAACGTGTGGGGTACCCCGAATTTCTGTATTTCGACCCTAGCGACCATAAATCGATCTTCATGGCGGGCTCGCATTTAAATCCAACGGAATGGTTTAAGGATGGAATAGCGGAGTCAACGATCCTTAAATCGACGGATCAGGGGGAGAACTGGTCAGAACAAAATGCGGGGTTTCCCGACCCTGTTATTGGCGCCTTCGAAGCCATGAGTATGCACCTATGGTACGGGGGAATGATGCTCGTGATTGGAACTGCGACGGGCGAGTTGTACGCAACAGACGATAATTGCCGGTCTTGGGTTTGCCTATACGACGGTGCGCCAGCTTTTTCAAAAGAAGATCATCACCTTCCGTTTATGTCGGATGAAGAACGTGCCGACGCGATGGTTAAGCGAGGTCTTGTCTAAAGGAGTTGGCCTGCAATTGCAGGCTCTATCCTGTGGGTGTTTAGATTTCCTTACTTAAGAATTTGCCGCAAGCGACCTAATCTTAGCGTTGCACAACTAACTTTTTAAACGGATTTGCAAAATTTATTAATTAATCCGCCATTCAACGTTTCCAATTTACTAACGCTACACCGACCAGCATGAAAACGATGGCAGTCCAAACCAGGATTGTATGGCTCTCATCGAATAGGAGGAGACCAAACATTACTCCGAAACCAACCGATAAAAAATTGGCCTGCGTCATATAGGTGGGGCCTGCTATGCGGATGAGTTCGAAAATCGCATAAAAATTTATAGCAGCAAGACAAGAATGCGAAAGCAGCGCAATCTCTCCTTTTGTAGGAGGGAAACTCGGTGCTTGAAGCTCACCCAATCCAATAGCCAACGGGAGAGCGAAAAGTGCCGCAGCTAAAAGAGTACCGCTCGAAAGGGTTAGGGAGTCCGCATCGGCCGGACGTGACTTTTCGGATAGTGCGACATATGCGATCGCATGTAGAAGCGGTGCACCAAATCCGATCAAGACCCAGAATGCCATAGCCGGGTCCGGTAAGCTGGATTTCGGAATGACTATCAGCAACGCACCTGAGACTCCAACAAAAATACCGGCTGCACGAAGCCAAAGGTATTTTTCGACTTTGGCGATAAGACTAATCGAATAAGTAAAGATTGGTACGAAGCTCATAATCACAGCCATAATTCCTACCGGTAGTTTGCCTTGCACCGTATAGAGGATCATATTTGCTAAAGTGAAACGAACTAAGCCTAGCCGAAGGTAATAACCCCAGTGAGAGCGTTTGTACTTCGGTTGAAGACCCCGCAGGGTCGCCGCGGCAAAAAGCCAAATACCACTTAAAAATGTAAACCAAAATAGATAATTGACCGGATGAACACCATCCGAAATTGCGACCTTTATAAGGGAAAAAAAACCTCCCCACATTGCGCCGATTAGCACGAGTAGTGATAGCGGAACTAAGGGCGAGAAGGCTTGTTTGCGGCCGGGGGTATTGTTTGTCATTCCCGGTAATTACCAATTTCGATGTTTTTTCAGATCGACCATTCGCTTTGCGGTTGTTTTGAAAATGGTTTTGCGAATCTTTACGTGTGACTATTCACGGTATTAAACGGATTAATGCCCTGTGGTAAACCTATTAGCTTTATTTGGACTCACAGTCATAGGTGGGAAGTTGGATCTGAACAGGCATCTCTTTCCTCTCTATCCTAACCTGTTAGATGCGGCTGGCTCTAGGTGATAGGATAGCCCAATAAAGCTTTGACCGGTCCAGCGAAATATCAAAGGATTTTGATCCCTCGATAAATTATCAGAAATTCTTCGATCTAAAGGTTCACCCGTCAGTTTTATTTTACCTCGGGGGAATTTTCTCGCGGTTAATTTACTTTCAGGGTCATTCGGCTGCTTCGAGTGCCAGGTGGGACTCTGCCGCTATGTAATCAAAGGGTTCTGGCTCGATTTCGCCGCCAAAGATCGCCAAAATCCGCTCTTCGCTGAGCGGAAAACTAAATTCTGCGTTTCGCATTAGAACCCGGTGGCGTAATTGACTAACAACCAGTTCCTCCATCAATTTGAATTCTTCTGCCGACCAGCCTTCACGACCCAAACCGGCAATTCCCTCGAGCATGTGACCAAATTCATCCTCGTAAATTTCCTTGCATGCTGCAGCTATAAGCTTATTTGACGGAGCAAACTGTCCGCCCAAATCAGCGGCGCGCATACCTTCCCGGAATAGCGTGCAATAACCACCTTCAGTAAATCTGCTTGCTCTCACACCCAATTGTCCATGCTCTGCAATATGAGAATGGCGCAATCTTGTAAGCGCAACGTCCTCATCCCAGGTTTCCAGTTTGTGGGGATTAATGGACGGTAAATTGTTGGGCTTGATTTGATCATAAACATCGGAAAACAGGCAAAAATGTTCGTACTCGTCTTTCAAAGTGTCAATTAGTTCTAGGACGTAATGTCGCGAAACACTGTCTTCTTCGCCAGTATCAATCTTTCCAAAGATTTCTTTTAGCTCCGTTAGGGGCCCCATGAATACACCCATATTCTTGTATTCGCCGATACCGGAGCCATTGAACTCTTTGGAGCACTGACGACGGATCCATAACAGATCAGTTTCTAATGTTCGTACTGGCGACGTCCAATATGTTCTTACAACCTCTGCTTCACCGGCCCAGAGTTTAGAAGAAGTATCGATAAGGCTGCGCAACTCCTGACTAAATGCCATAGCTTCCGATCCCAAGTAAACGATCCAATGATATTAGTTCGTTGTAGTCGTACCGGGCAAGTCCCGCCTGATCATATAAACATAAGATCTTTTAAAAAAGATCAGATTTACGCTTGCAACCAATCCATAAATAATAGTTAGGTCTCAATGGCTCCAACTTTTGACATTGAGAAGTGAATAGGCGCTTCTACTATCACCCATGAATAATGATTGGAGTAATAATGAGCATTCAAACGAAGTTGATATATATAACGACTGATACCCCTGATAATGCTCATCTGATTGGCAAGGCTCTTGTAGAAGATGGGTTGGCGGCCTGCGCTAATATTTTGGACCCAATCACCGCGATCTTCCGCTGGGAGGGAAAGGTGAAGGAGGGACGAGAGACGGCACTTATTGTTAAAACGACAGATCAGCAAGTTGACGCGTTGACCAAGCGCGTTGTTGCGCTTCACACTTATAATTGCCCTTGTGTAGTCTCAATCCCGATCGATGGCGGCAATTTAGCGTTTCTTCAGTGGATTGCGGATGAAACGGGACTTCGTTGAAAATGACCTATACGCTTTGGGTTGCATTTTCTGGTATGCGACAGACTTAATAATTTTTCTAGAGTTCCAGCATCAATACCTGCGGGGCTAGCGTGAGGCTTTTATCGATTCTACTGAAACTTTCACAAGAAATCCTGTGCTAGAGCTCATTGCAAAGATTAGACTATGTTAAAATACACGGATCGGTTGTATGTCCAAAAAATCGCCTGATTCCAGCAGCGCCATGACCGCACTTCTTTTTGCCAATCTTGCGCATTTTTACAGTCACATGATGATGTTGGTTTATCCAACCGTTGTTATTGCGCTGGAGGTTGCATTTGATCTTCCGTTTGGAGAACTGCTGTCTTTATCATTGATAGGGTTTGTGCTTTATGGGGTGGCGGCACTGCCGGCGGGATGGTTGGGAGACAAATGGAGTTCACCCGGCATGTTGGCGATATTTTTCTTCGGCACTGGTGCCGCAGGTATCACGGCTGGTTTTGTTTCTGGACCAATTGGCATCGCTGTTGCGTTAGCGGCAATTGGTTTTTTTTCTTCAATCTATCATCCGGTTGGAACTGCATGGATTGTGGCCAATGCGAAATCCCGAGGTAAGGCACTGGGCATCAACGGTGTATTTGGGACTGCAGGTATTGCTGCAACCCCCTTGCTCGCTGGTGCATTGACAGCCTTATTGGGTTGGCGTTTTGCCTTTATCGTACCCGGGTCTATCATTTTACTTACGGGCATTGCGTTCATGTTCTTCATGCGAAAGATGTCGAGCAGTGAGAAACTTAAATACGAAATTAGTGATAATGATGTGACCCGCGCACAGGCTTTTCGGGGTCTTTCGATTTTAGGTTTTACGGTGCTTTGTGTTGGATTACTTGCGCAAGCG
>CAJWSW010000082.1 GCA_913046035.1 uncultured Alphaproteobacteria bacterium
TGACGCCGTCAGATAATCGGGAAAGGCGTCGTGCCACGGATGCCGCCGTCGCGCCACCGATGCCTGCATCGACCTCATCGAAAACAAGTGTTGAAGCTTTATTGGATGCAGACAGCGCGACCTTTAAGGCTAAAAGAAGGCGGGCGAGTTCACCACCGGACGCAATTTTGTTGATTGGCCCTGCAGGTAGACCGGGATTAGTAGTCACCTTGAAAACTACTTGATCAATCCCGTGGCGAGACCAGTCTCTTGGATCCAGTTTCTGTACATCCGTTATGAAGGACGCTTTATCAAGACGTAAATTTGGAAGTTCCTCGTTTATCGCCTTATCGAGCATTGTAGAGGCGAGAAGCCGCGCGTCGTGAAGTGTGTGTGCCGCGGCCTCGTAACGCGCTTTTGCCTCTTGGTTTTCAGCCTCTAAGCGCGATAAATCTCGATCCGAATCCTCGAGCCGTTCTAGTTTAGCAATGAATTCTTTGCGTAATTGGGGGAGAGAATCAATATCCGTATTGTGTTTTCGTGCCAATGCGCGGAGACCAAATAGGCGCTCATCAACCTTTTCGAGTTGTGAAGGGTCTTGATCGGTTAACTTTAGCGCCTCGATCAAAAGATCAGAGGCAGTGGCTGCTTCATTTCCTGTTCGGTCTAGAGCTTCTAAAGCTGCGGTCAGGCTCCCCGCCGCCTTACCATTTGCTCGTTCAACTGCTCTTTGGGATTTTGCGAGTGCTTGTTGAATCCCCTTATTTCCTGTGAGCATGTCGAGAGTTTGGTTAATTGTTTCTGCCACTTTTTCTGCATTCATCATCAAGGATCGGGATTCAGTCAGCACAACCTCTTCACCTTCCTGCGGATCAAACTCGTCAAGTTCGGCGCAGACATGGCGTAAATAATCTCCTTCTGCTGCTATACGGTTGATTTCATCTCTAGCCGTGGCGAGTAGTAGTTCGGACTTTTTAAAAAGTTTCCAAGCGGCGCTTGTCTCGTTCTCCAGGTCTCCGTGATGGCCGAATGCATCTAGTGAATCGCGATGATTCTTTGGATTAAGCAAACCGTGGCTGGCAAACTGTCCCTCTATTTCAATCAGTCCTTCGCCGATGATCCGCAATGCACCAACACTTACCATTTGATCATTTATGTACGCACGACTGCGACCATCAGCGGTAATTGTGCGCCGCAAAATTAAAGGATCGCCTCCGGCGGGGAGCGGTATATCGTGATCAATTAATCTTTGTATAACTGTATGTTGGTCTTGGAGTTCAAATGTAGCCGTTATGCAGGCCTTAGCGTCACGACCACCTCGTACTTGCGACGCGTCGGCTCGAGCACCAATTGCAAGGCTGAGTGCGTCGAGAAGGATAGACTTGCCAGCACCGGTCTCACCGGTAAGAACACACAATCCTGTACCAAAATCAATATCCAGACTGTCAACCAGGACGAAATCCCTGATGGAGAGCGTAGTTAACATCCTAGGCTAAAATAGCCAGTTCCACGTCCGCGCAAAAACACCCTCCTTTTCAGCTTCTTTGCGCGTATCGGATCCCGTGGCGATTGCATAGGTGTCAAGATACCAAACGCTACCCGGATAGTTATATCCCAACACGGCGGCGACTTTCCTCGCTTCGTCTGTAACACCTAAGGCAGTGTAGGCCTCTACCAACCTATGCAGCGCTTCTGGCACATGACTCGTAGTCTGATAATCGTCGATCACCCGCTTGAAACGGTTGATGGCCGCCAGATAATGGCCGCGGTCGTGATAGTAGCGCCCGATTTCCATTTGTTTGCTTGCGAGATGGTCGCGCGTTAGGTCGATTTTAAGTTTTGCGTCTCGTGCATATTTAGAATTTGGGAACCGGCGAACCAACTCTGTTAGCCCATCAAGCGCTTGTTCCGTAACTCTTTGGTCGCGTGCAACGTCAGAGATTCGTTCGTAGAACGAGAGCGCCTTTAGGTAATATGCGTACGGCACATCCCGATTGCCGGGATGAAGGCGGATGTAGCGGTCGAGACCAATAACAGCTTCATCGTATTTATTTGCTCGATAATTAGAAAATGCCGCCATCAGTTTGGATTTTACGGCCCAAATCGAGTAGGGGTGTTGGCGTTCGACCTCCTCGAACTGCTGCGCCGCCACTATATAGTTGCGAGCCTCTAGAGAGTTGACTGCATTGTTATAGAGTGAATCGACCGATTTCTCGACGTAGACTTTGTTGTCAGTTGCACACCCCGCAACCATCATCAAGATTGTCGTGCCGACAACTAAGTTACTTTTTAACCGGACGCGCATTCCCGTTTTCCAGACCTTAACTCGGATATTTTATAACATTGATGTTGCGACAAATGTAAAGGGGGTATGCGGGGCGGTAAATATGATAGCGATTTCGCATTCGCTCTGACTTTAATCAAAGCCGCTATATAAAAATGAACTATCGAGGATCCATTTACTATATATTTATCGCTTTTCCATTGGACGCCACTTTTACGTCTTTCCAGGCGGTATCATCCGCGAAGATAGCCTGCAATAATTCGTTATTTAAGGCGTGGCCGGACCGGCTTGCGCGAACAGCACCGATAACCGGGCCCCCCGCTAGATAGAGATCGCCAATGCAATCGAGTATCTTGTGACGCACAAACTCGTCGCCGTAGCGCAAGCCTTCCTCGTTTAAAATCTTTTCGTCGCCGATCACCACGGCATTTTGAAGCGAACCACCTAGTGCGAGTCCTGCATCCCGCATCGCATTGACCTCCCGTTCGAAGCCGAATGTGCGAGCGCGAGCTATATCAGATTTAAAATTTTCCCCGGTCCGCGCGAAGAAACGTTCTTGGCAATCAATAGCAGAGGTATCAAAACCAATTTCAAAATCAAGGCTAAACTCTTCTGACGGAGAAATAGACAGAGAGCGTTGTCCGTTACCAACGGTTATTGTTTTGAGGATCTTTATGCCGCGCCGGGCCGAATTTTGCTCCAATACGCCTGCACATTCTATAAGGAAAACAAAAGGCGCAGCGCTGCCATCCATGATTGGAATCTCGGGCCCATCTACCTCAATCAGAATATTATCGATTTCGCAGCCGGCGAGAGCTGCAATCAGGTGTTCTATCGTGCCAACGGTTGCGCCGTGATCATTGCCGACGGTGGTAGCGAGACGGGTATCAACTACAGTTTGCCAATTAACGATAATTTCACGCGCGCCATTGAACAGATCGGTTCGGCATATTCTTATCCCGGTATTCTCTTCTGCCGGTTTAAGGGTCAAAGATGTTTTTCGCCCAGAATGGAGGGCGACACCTGTGCAACCGATCTCTGTCTTCAATGTTCTCTGGTTTGTCAAATCAGCAGTCTTTACGATATGCTCTCCGTGGATTTCCTCTCGCCGACGAAAAGTGATGAACGGGTACATACGATAAAGATCGAATGAGTTACTTCCTGCCCAGCGAGTCACACACAGAGCGTGTTAATTTTTTACTGTGTAACAAATACCCTTTGTAACATTCAAATCAACAAATGTTACAATTTGTTACGAGCTTGATACGTTTATAATCAGTTCAATTCGCTTGCCGTCGAAGGAAAGCGGGTATTTCAAGAAGATCATCGTCACCCTCCGGGCTTTGGACACGGTCTTCAGGACTAACACCTACCAGTTGGCTCTGTTGAGGCTCGTATTCTGGCTTGCTTTGCTTTTTTTCGTTGGGTTTTACCATGTCCTCACTTACAGAAGAACCTGAGGCGGGAACCGGAGACTCCGGGCGACGCTCGCGTCCCGAACCTGTAATGCGTTTAAATAGGCTCCCGCTACGACGTCGTGATTCACTTTTGTTTCCACCATTAAGCAAGTCAGCTTCCTCAAAGGGGTCTGAGCTCTCTTCTGCACCCGGGGTCGCTCTAGCGTCCACTGGCGGTGGCGGCATAAAAGCGTCATTCTTCGCAGCTAGGTGCGGCGCTACCGGCGTGGCCTCAGACTGTTCATTTGTTAAACCTACTTCTTCCGAAAATAATGCATTAATGGGTTCATGAGATGATATTAGTTTTCCGCCCTTTGACTTGGCTGGCTCAATGGGTACTCCCTCTGGCACAGGGGTCGCCCCTTTTTCTGTGTCGCCGACATTGGCAGTTTCCGCGGTGGCAGAATCTGCGATGACCGGTGTTGTTTTTGCGTTTTCGAGAGGCGTTTTGGTTTCTTTCTCTCGAGCTAACTTTTGTGGTTGTGAGAAAACTTTTAGGACAGGGCGTGGCTGTGTCTCAGCCTGAGCGTCGATGCCGGTGGCGACCACTGATACGCGCATCTTACCCTCGAGCGACTGGTCCATTGTCGAACCAAAAATAATGTTGGCCTCTGCATCGACCTCGTCGCCGATGCGGTTTGCTGCTTCGTCAACTTCGAAGAGCGTCATGTCAGGACCACCAGTAATGTTGATCAAAACGCCACGTGCCCCTTGCATCGATACGTCGTCGAGCAAGGGGTTTGAAATAGCTGCTTCAGCGGCGAGACGCGCGCGTTCCTCGCCTTCGCCCTCGCCGGTGCCCATCATGGCCTTTCCCATTTCACTCATGACCGCGCGAATATCCGCGAAGTCCAGATTGATTAGGCCGGGAACGACCATCAAATCAGTTACACCACGTACACCAGAATGAAGTACCTCATCGGCCATGGTGAAAGCATCCGCAAATGTCGTTTTTTCATTGGCAATTCGGAATAAGTTCTGGTTTGGAATAACGATAAGTGTATCAACATATTGCTGCATTTCCTCAATGCCCGCTTCTGCAATGCGCATGCGGTTTATACCCTCAAACTGGAAAGGCTTGGTAACAACACCAACGGTTAAAATACCGTGTTCCCTCGCAAGCCTTGCAATGACGGGTGCCGCACCTGACCCTGTGCCACCGCCCATACCCGCGGTTATGAAAACCATATGTGCCGCGCTAAGAGACTCAATCAGATCGTCCATGGTTTCCTCGGCCGCGGCACGCCCGATATCAGGTCGCGACCCTGCGCCCAGACCGTGGGTAATACCCGGTCCAAGCTGGATCGACCGTTCGGCCATTGTTTGTGCCAAGGCCTGGGCATCAGTATTCGCAACGACGAATTCGACACCTTCAAGCTGTGATGAAATCATATTATTCACGGCATTACCGCCAGCGCCACCGACGCCAATTACTGTGATGCGGGGCTTAACATGGTCTTGAGTATTGGGAACACTGAGATTTATGGTCATTGAGGCCTCCTGGGTTGGGAAGGAAAAGAAAGAGGGGTACCAATCCATTGGGACTGGTTTCGCCACAATGCTGTGGCAGTTTGGAGAACAAGTGCTGATATCATGAAATTGCCATTTGGTTAGAAGCTTTCCTTGAGCCATTGGCTAATTTTGGTAATCCGACTGGCTGGGGTATTTGCGTTTGAAGGGGTGTCTTCTATGGTGCCTGCGTATTTTTCAACGCCATACCGTAATAATCCGGCGCATGTCGAAAACGCAGGACCACTTGTTGCTTCTGCCAGTCCACTGATGCGAAGAGGCCGGCCGACACGAACCTGCTTTTCTAAAACAGTGCCTGCGAGCTCAGGAACACCATTGAGTTGGCAGGCACCACCTGTTAGCACAAGACGGCGCCCCGAAACGCGATTGGCGCCACTGAACTCCAGCCTTTCACGAACCAATTCGAAGGTTTCCTCGATACGGGGTTGTATGATGCTAATAAGGATCGACCGTGGTACGTGATTAGGGTGATTGTGATCGTCTTCCCCCACCAGCGGAACATCAATAACCTGGTTTTCATCCGATTGTGATGCAACTGCGCTGCCGTACAGTATCTTCATCCGTTCAGCATGAGAAACCGGAGTCGACAAACCGCGAGCAACGTCGTTAGTCACATGACTGCCACCTACAGGAATTGAATCTGCATATACAACCTGACCATCGTAAAAGACCGCCAAGGTAGTGGTGCCACCGCCCATATCGATTAGCGTTACACCAAGATCTTTTTCGTCATCAACCAAGCAGGAGAGACCCGAGGCGTATGATGAAACAACCACCTCTTCGATATCTAGGTGGCAGCGTACTACGCAGTTTTTAAGGTTACGTATCGGGCCAGGTGCAGCATTAATGCGATGAAAGCTAACGCCCAGTTGTTCGCCAAACATACCGCGCGGATCACGAATGCCCCGTTTGCCGTCAATCGAAAATCCTACTGGCAGGCAGTGGATCAGGTCGCGATCCTCCGGTTGTTGAATTTGTAAATTGCGTTCACGCGCTCTTTGTATGTCTGTCTCCGCGATTTCATGCCCGGCGATTGAAACCTCGATTTCTTGAATATGTGAATAAATCGCACCTGCTGACAAGTTGACGAATACTCGGTCTATACGTTCCCCTGCCAGCTCCTCTGAGGCGCTTATGGCCGTGAGTATAGAATTTTGCGCAGCTTCCATATCGATTATGGCACCATTACGAACGCCTGCGGATGCTTGGTGGGCCGCGCCAATTATTCTTATGCCGCCCTCGGCGTTCATATGTGCAATCAAACAACAGATTTTTGAACTGCCAATGTCAATCGCCGAAATAATACCTGTTCGGAGTTTTGCCATTTTTAGGGGCCCCGCATACACTTGCTATTGTCCCTCGAGGATATCATCAGGTGCTCTCTCCCTTTCGATGAGTGACTTTGCGATTAAGACCTGGTCGGTCGCCTCGAGTTCGCACAATCAGCTGGCCGGGCATCCGGAGGTCAATCGATAAAAGGTCTTGTTTAAGAAGTTGGTATTTGCGCTCTAACTTGGCAAAATGGCGCCACGCGGCTTCAGTTCCATTTTCTGGGAGACGGATGTATATGCCGTTATCCATTTGAATATTCCAACGGCGATTTCCGATTCTTACAGCGGCGTTAACTCGCTTATTCAGCTCGGGCTCCTTTGCAAGGGTTTGGATTAGCGATGCGGCATGAGCAGGAGCGGTTTTGCCCACTACCACAAGAAGATGTCGAAAGCGCTCAAGTTTCTTCGAGGTTATTGTCGCGCCTTCGTGATCAATCAGAGCAAGTTTGCTTTCAAACTGCCAGATCGCCATGGGCTGACGCTCAACAATCTTGACCCGAATAGTATTTGGAAAATGCCGTTCAACACTTGCGACGCGGACCCAGGCGAGGGTTTCAAGCCGCTTACGAGCATTTTGCAGGTTAATAGCTAATATCGGTGCGCCCTGTTTAATCCCTAAAACCTGGGTGATGCGCTCAGCGGACTCATGTTCACGACCCTGAAGCAAAACTTCTTCAACGCGCAGCCCCGCTTTGCCTGCGTGCCAGAACGTCGCCTGCAAGACTGACTGCACAGCGCCGCTTATCCACCCAGAGTGCCACAGCCAGGCAGGGCCACCGACCAAAAAACCTAAGACTGCCATATAGCTAAGACCCCGAAAAAAACGTCGGGTCCAGCGTGACATTGGTCGCCTGCGCACATTTGTGGCGCGTTTGACCAAGTGAGATTTTCGATGTTGAGGGTTTATCCATCGCATGAAGCGTTCTCCACTATCCAACGAACCAAATCGTCGAATTCTATTCCAGCATGGGAGGCCTGTTCGGGAACGAGCGACAATGGCGTCATGCCAGGCTGCGTATTGACCTCAAGAAGGAACAAATCGCCTGGTTCGCCGGCGCGGTCATCGTACATAAGATCGGCCCGCGAAACCCCGCGGCATCCTAAGGCCTGATGCGCGCGGACCGCATAATCCATCGCAGAGGAATATACTTCTGAATGAATAGGTGCCGGTATCAGATGTTTGGCGTGGCCAGCCGTATACTTAGCCTCGTAGTCGTAAAATCCTTTTAAGGATTGTATTTCGGTCACTGCTAGGGCTTTGTCGCCTAAGACAGACACAGTAAGTTCGCGGCCGTCAATAAAGGTTTCCAGCATGATTTGTTTGCCGAAGGACCAAATATGATCACCCAAGGCTAAAACATCGTCCTCGGTTCGAATAATATGAACACCAAAACTAGAACCCTCATTTAGCGGTTTGATAACGAATGGAAAATCCATTCGTTCACCCGCGTCAAATGCCTCTCGAGAAACGATGCGATGTTTAGGGCAGGGGATACCGGCGGTTTGGAATAGGAGTTTGGCCATCGGTTTGTCCATAGCCAGCGCGGACGCCAAAACGCCGGAATGGGTATAGCGGATCCCAAGACACTCTATGATACCCTGAATGCAGCCGTCTTCTCCGTAAGGGCCGTGAAGCGCGTTGTAGACGACGTCCGGCTGCGGGCGGAGGGCTTGTATCAGGGAGGACATATTGCGTTGGACGTCGATCACGCGCACATCGTAACCGGCACCACGCAAAGCAGAAGCGATACATTCACTTCCCATAAGTGATACATCGCGCTCTCTAGACCAGCCGCCTGCTAGAACGACAACAGAGGTGTTCATGTTACTCCTCCGAAGGGTATACCGATCCTTTTGATCTCCCATTCCAATAGAACACCTGATTGGCGTTTCACTCGGTCGCGGACCTCTTCTCCCAGGGTCTCTAGGTCCTTCGCGGTTGCAGTGCCGAGATTGATAAGAAAATTGCAGTGCTGCTCAGAAACTACTGCGTCGCCAACCGAGAGCCCCCGGCAGCCGGCGGCTTCGATAAGTTGCCAAGCTTTTTGACCAGGTGGGTTCTTAAAGGTAGATCCACTGGTTTGCTGTTGTATGGGTTGTGAAGACCTGCGATCGCTCACGATCTCTGACATCCGCGCGTCAATTTTTGCGCGATCGCCAGTTAATCCGCGCATTCGCGCTGATACAAAAATCCAATCCTCCTCAATCGCGATGTGTCGGTAAGCGAATCCAAACTCTTTTGCTGATAATTCCAGACAATATCTCCGGAATCCAAATTAAAAGCGGTCACGGATCGGTCCATATCTCCAACATAACCCACTCCATCTGCAATTGCCACTGACGCTGCAATCGGGGCTTCCACTTCAATGGAGCGTACGCTTTTGCCGTCTTCCAGTCCAATGACATATAACATTGCATCGCATCCACCAAAGACGACATTCTCTTGATTGTAGATTGTGGGAACACCATTGATATAATTCTGGGCTTCAAACTTCCAAACGGGTTTTCCGGATTTTGTTTCAACACAATGAACAAAATTATCATAGCTTCCCACCACGAGTACATCGTCCTTGCTGGTTGGGCGAATGGCTTGATTGGCAGCTCCCATAATCTCGCCCATCGTTTCGTATTTCCAGGTTAATTTACCGGATTTCTGACCAATCGAATACAGAAAGCCATCCGTTGAACCAACAATCACTTGACCGCCATAAAGTAACGGAGGGGCTTCGATGGCCATTTCTGTTTTAAATGCCCATTTCTTTTTACCCGTTTCAAGTTCGATCGCATGGAGAAGTCCATCGTCGGAGCCAACAAACGCAATGCCTTCCTCAACCACCACGGATGATTTTAGGAATTCACCAGTTTCATAAGACCAAAGAAGATCTAGTTTTGTGCCTAATTCGGCATTAGTTCTACCATTTAAGGCTGCATCGCCACGATGCCTCGGCCAGTCAGCGAAAAGTTGTTGGCAAAAAAAGAAAATTAAAAAGACATATGGTTTTGCTGCCTTTCGAATAATCAACTGTGCCAGTGCTTTCATTTTAAGCTATCCTCTTTGAATGACTGGTGTCTTCGAAAGGTTTTGGAAAAGATGAGTGTAAAGGCATTCAAAGTCCTGAGCATCTATATCCCGAGGGTTAAAGCCAGCCGTCCATTGTTTGGAGGCCGCTAAGGAAAGTTCAGGGATTGCTGCGAGTTCGAAATTCATATTATTATGATAAGTCGAAAGTTTGGCTAAATCCAAAAGTTCTTTAACCCTTTTTATCAGGATATTTGAACCTTCTTCATCCGAACAATCCATTTTGGCAATTCCTGCAACCTTGGCAAAATCAGCATAGATATTACGGCATTCGCTCTCCTCGGCATTAAATTTCATAACCCAAGGAAGGGCCAATCCAACA
>CAJWSW010000083.1 GCA_913046035.1 uncultured Alphaproteobacteria bacterium
TAGAAAACGAAACGCGAGGCGCGCAGCCGCGCCAGAGCCCATTTACGCGAAAACTTTTTTTCAAAAGCACGATTTGAACCGAAAAAACAAGCTGTAACAGGGCGAAAAACAGTTGAAACACACCGGGCTATTCCAATAGGTGCATTTTCTAAAGGAATTTCATTAAGAAATCCTAATGAAAACGCTTAGAATTCAGGGACTTTCAGCCACGAAATTTTCGGCCAAACGGCCGCTTGAAATATCACTTTTTGCACAGCGTTTCACGAAAAAGTCCATGTAACAAAAGGGATCGTGACAGGCCAATTTCAGAAGGAAAAAGGGGTCAAAATCACCGTTCTGTTACACGTTGGTTTTTGGATTCCCATTCGCGGCTTGCGGGGTGCGGCGCGGCGCCGCTTTTACGAAGGCCTCAGCGCATCCTAAGCTTCGGTCTGGTGCTAAAAAATCGAATAAAGGCGTCGGCGAAATTACCCATCAAAATCCGATTAACAGACGGTTGTACAAGTTTGTTAATAATAATGACGGGTCCGTAAGTGCTATCGCACAAGCTGTTGAGGACATAGTAGCGATAGACGCACACGGCAGGCCAGTTTTCGATGAAAATGGCGCACCAGTCGTGGTTTTGGGCGTTAAAACGAAACTAATAGCCGAGGTTAAAAAGCAACAGTCGGATCTGCTTTTTTTTACCGACGGGGCCGCATCGCGCAGTATTTATAATCGCATTGCAGTACCCGAAGATATAGCAGCGTGGCGTATGGCTATTCGAGTGCGTGCGACCGCGATGGAGGAAGCGATTATTAACGCCAAGGATACGGCGGCGATCGCTGCGCTCTTCGTATCGTCTGATGGAGATCGAAATAAAAGAGGCTTGCTATTCGATTGGCCAGAGTTCAGCGGAAAATGAGCAAGTGGTCCGTTTCGCCAGAATTCCAGACGTAGTCTATGGTATGTTAAGGGCGCGTTTGCACTCAAATTGTTTTACACGAGGCTTAATTATCGCGTAGGTATATTCATTAAAGTCTATCTTGCTGACAATAATCCCGCCTCCTCTAGCCGGGGTATTACACAAACCAACGGTGTCGTGAATTGTGCGAATTTGGCTCGGCATGCTACACCACTTTTCCCATTTACCGCTACTTTGCACATATATATCGGCCGGGCCTATCCACGGATCCGAATACTTGTAATAGGATGGCGCGGGCGCTAACCCTCTCAAAAACCCGAAGGTACACGACATAAAAAGGTCTTCGGCCAACGTCGGGAATGACACGAGCGACAGTCCTAAAACGAGACTAACAGTACGCGCCAATTTGCCCCCCAACCTAATAATGCGGATTTCATTGGCAGATTTGCCTTTAAATTACTCGAACCTTCGATGATCAACTTGCGAGAGGCGGAGTGTTTCGCGAACCTGTGCGAATAAATTGACAAAACTTAGCAGCGATTACAGCGCGTTTTTTGAAATATTTCGTCCAAATCACCATCGATTTGGGCATAGTTAATTAGGCAACGTAAAGTCTTTGAGAGGTCTGGATGTTTATAGGTATTCTGCATACGTTCGAGAAACTCTTTTGCATCAGCATAGATTTCAAATTCTTCTTTAACCTTTTCGGGACCCATAAGGAATGCTCCATAATTTCTTCATGAACAGATTAATATGTTTAGTGCGTCCTTGATAGGCGAGGCAACTGTGGTTCTCTGCGGCTTTATGAACTTCTAACGAAAGAGAGACGAACAACCTCTTAATCCGCACAATAAACACCCGCATAAAGTAGCGACCGAAACATCTACCGTAACCTGGATAGATCTGTAAAATATGAAAATGCAGATAGTAAAGTAAAACAATGGAGTATTAATTATGTCAGTTACCATGCACTGCACTTTAAAAAGCAAAGACGGTTGTTTCGATGAGTTCTATAATCTAGCGCAAGAAGAGCTTGCCTTTACCCGCGGATCAGAAGGATGCGTATCGATCCAAACTAGTTCATCTAAACAGACTAACACGTTTAAGTTTATTGAAATCTGGGAAAATGAAGACTCTTTCAATCGGTATTTTGAAAAGAGAGTTGAAAGAAGCGGCGCGGACTTCGAGCGGTTACTGGTCGGGCCGCCAGAAATAGAGTGCTTTGTTACCGATGATTGGGGCTATGGCGAAGATTGGAAAGCTTAATTATCTAAAGCACACTCATCAAAATTCGGCGGTTAGATAGTTCGACGAGCTCAAGACCCACCAAAATCAATGAGAATATTTTAAAAGTGTTTTTATCATTGCGCGCAATCTTTCTGCAGTTTGTGACAGGGATGGGTCGTTTTTGAAAAAGCGTATGACGTTATTTACTATTTGGCGTGTTTCATTTAATTCACGTCATTTTGCGGCGTTTAGCGAAATTCCCAGGTGCGTAATAGCGGTGCTGCCGATCGAACACCGTACTAGAGTGGGGAGACCAGAACTCAAAACAAATATAAACAACTTTTGCATCGCTAAAAATGAGCGATAGCAATCTCAAGATTCGGTCTCACTGCTGGGCAGGCAGGACGTTTTTTGATCCATCAGCACCAGCGTAGACCACCAAAATTCTCAGGGGTGAGCGTTTAGCGTTTTCGCCATAGTGATTGACCTTTCTCGTCTCGACAAAAGATGACCCCTGTGAAAACGTTTTGACACCAATTCCCTCATAATAAACCGATAGTTCTCCCTCCAGAATATAAGCGACCATCGGTACACCATGTCGGTGCAGACGCGTTTTCTCGCCAGGCAAAATCGTAACAACCACTACCTCAACGAGGGCTTCGCCAGAGAGTGGATAGACGATTTTTTCGCCGGTAATTGTTTTAGTGGTCTTCAAGATTGTCTCCGCAGTTATGCCTCGGGCGTTTGCGGAAGATGGAAGCCAAGACGTAATTGACAGCACTACTAGGATTGCCGAACCAAACTTTACCATCGAGGAAGTGTTCATTTCAGAAAAATACGGTGTTTTAATCATGTGCTTGTTTCCTGAGGAAAAGGAATTCAAATGGAGATTTCGCGCAATTGGAGAGGATTTTGTATTTTTGATCTGATAACCTGTGCAGTTTTGCGAAAATATATCTCTCTGATAAAACACGACCTTTGATAAAAGGTATATCGCAATCGGGATGTTACATAGCAAGGCTTTACTTCCAACTCTCTATAATTTTTTGTAGGCGTAATAAAGGATTAGTGGGGCGCTCCAAATAAGGCATTCCTTTATAAGATGCAGTTCCGGGTCGGCTTGATATCCGTCGTATACACTCAGTTCATAGATAAGACCGAATATCGCCATCACGATGCAACCGGATAGAATTTTACGGTTCATGGTGTGCTCCATTTTGGGCCGAGGCATACTGGTAATGCATTGCATGCAGTTCTTGAAGAGGGGAGAAATCGCTAAAGGGTTCGGTTATCAGGTCCTTGAAAAACTACTTTTGATCAAATGAAAAACGACACTTTATATGCGGCACTAACGACATAGCGGTCAATGTTTGCAACAATACAGTCGCATTTTTTAAAGAATGTAGCGTTATCCCAAACACATAGGACTGAAGGGAGGGTTTCGTAACGACGGAGACATTGGGCATAGCCAACCCTATATTTTTGGGAAAATTTTTCAAAAAGTCTAGTGAAGCAAACGCGGGAAAGAGGCCATCCGAAAGCCAAATGTCTTTCGTGCGAGGCTTGTCGGTGTATTGCGCTTTCGGGGACAGGTGTTGAGCGCGTTTATAGTGCGCGGTTCGACAAATAGTCGCTAATTAAAAGATAGTACGTCGAGCCGCTTCAATTCCCGCTAGCCGTATACTTTATTAAGAATATTTTCCGCGCCCTTTCGCTCTGGAGGTGTCTTCATCATCTCCGCCAATCGGCCCAGCAACTCTTGCGCCTTGGGCGTTGCTTCTTCCTGTTTCGCCTGACTTAAATAGATCGCGATAACGGTGAAGGAATCATTTCCTTTATCGACGAGAATATGCTGCTTATATCCAAGTTCCTGATACTCAGGAATCATTGCATTAGCTTGTGCTTTCGCTTGTTCAAACCTTTCAGGCTGGATCTCAATGTCAATAACGCTGCAATAAATGTTGACCTCCCTTCTGTGAGGGAATTCTCTCATAATCTCACGCGCCCGTGTTCTTTATAAAACTTTTGATCGGTGCTGCATCCCATGGAAAAGGCTAATTCATAGATAAGCCTTTAATTCGAAAGCAGGATACATTGATGTAGTATTTATTGAAGTGGAAATTTATCGTTCCTGGCTCTCACCCAATGTAATTTTTTCATGAGGCGCTGTTTCCGTTGCGACATGAACGCGTTTCTGTGATTATCGGAACGAAAGAGTATTATTAATGGTGAGAAAACGAGATGTCACTAGGACCTTGGCAAATTGCACTTATAGCGTTGGTTGTCATATTACTTTTTGGGGCCGGCAAATTGCCGAGATTGATGGGTGATGCCGCTAAAGGCATAAACTTATTCAAGAAAAACCTAAAAGACGACAAGTCGGAAGTCGTCAACGAAACGATCACTGGATCCGAGGGCAGTGATCCTCCGTCGGACACCAACGGTAAAGACAAGACCGCGAAAAGCTAGTGTTTCATTTGGGATAATTCTTTGATTAGTGTTGTGACCCGCAATGCTTGACATTGGTGGGTGGGAATTTTTGCTTATTGTTATTCTTGGGGTAATTATCCTTGGGCCCAAGGAATTGCCGGGTGCTATCCGTAACGTAAAATTATTTCTCCGTCGTGCGCGCGAATTAACAGGTGAATTTCAGTCGGGTCTTGACGAGGTCGCTCGTCAGGCAGATCTCGACAAGGTAACGGAAAACCTGAAATCAGCTGTGAGCTCAGTCGATGATGTTCGCGCGGAAGTCATTGAAAACCTCGACCCTGAAAGTGAAATGAGAGACCCCACGTATTTTGAGGGGGAGCACGCAGGTGCTGATTTTGAAAATCACGACAACCTGGAATACTCAGATAATAACAGTATTTTATCGACTTCTGACCATTCTGCGGAACCGAACAACGAGACCCGCCCTAAAAGTGGACGAAGCCAAAAATCGGAACCATCGGAATGAGTGATAAGGGCAATGACGATAAAAAGATGCCCTTGTTTGATCATCTAGTCGAACTGCGTTCCCGACTTATTTATAGCTTCGCTGCATTTCTCTTAGTATTCGTAATCAGCTTCGTTTTTGCCCAGAATATCTACGATTTTTTTGTGCAACCGCTGGCACGAGCGCTTGAAGGGCAGGAGGGGGCGAGACTGATATTCACAGCGCTTTATGAACCGTTCCTGGCGCAGATTAAGGTGGCTTTCTATACAGCGCTATTCTTTGCGTTCCCCATAATTTCTATACAGATCTGGATATTTGTTGCTCCGGGGCTTTTCAAAAACGAAAAGCGTGCATTTTTACCCTTTCTGTTTGCGACGCCATTACTTTTTTCCCTAGGTGGAGCGCTGGTCTACTACTTCATAATGCCGCTAGCCTGGGATTTCTTTCTAACGTTTCAGACACTTGGCGGCGATGATACTTTACCCGTTCAGGTCGAACCCAAAGTTGATCAGTATTTGACGCTGGTTCTCAGGCTTATATTCGCATTCGGATTGGCTTTTGAACTGCCTGTTCTTCTGATGTTACTCGCCCGCGCAGGCTTGGTTACGTCTGCAGGGCTCGCCGCGAAGCGAAAATACGCAATCGTAGGCGTTTTTATTATGGCCGCGATTATTACACCGCCCGACGTTGTTAGTCAGATCGGTCTAGCAATTCCGATAATCATTCTTTACGAAATTTCCATAATTGGCGCAAAGTTGATTGAGCGCAGGCGGACCTCGCAATTCGGCGACAAAGATATTGACACTCAGCCCAATAATCCGTCGGCTTAAGTCTATGAGGTTTGCACTTGGAACAATAATATTTGCCTGCGCGGTAGCGTTTAGTTCTTTTGAGCAAGTACAAGCGCGTACTGGTGAACCCATAAATGTAAAACTTTCAGAAAAAATGCCAAATATCAATTTGGCTAAAGGCGTTTTGCTCAAGCGAGTGGGATGCCGGGACCGATCCTTGTTTTTCACCGCGGTAAACAGACGATCTTTAAGATTAACAAAGTTGGATAGGATCGTAATTTATTTTTATGACAAGGAGGGAGACCCGTTGCCCAATAACCCACGGATATATTCGCTGGCACCTGTAGATCCAAATGAAGCACGCCGAGGTCGAATCGATTTTTATTTTCCATGCAGGGACATAACCAAATTAAAGTTCGTCAACTTTGTCAGGTGAAGTTTCTGCCGCTGGGATAGGTCGATAACTTTCGCAGCAGGGCGATATTTGGAACCTTCAAAAAATTTAGTTGCTTGCTCGTGCCATGGCTAAGGTGCTTATTTTTTGTGGCATGTCTGCGACGTGCTCCGAGCCCTTTTAGAAGTGTAAGAGGAGCCGGGCGTAACGGTTGTTTCGTGGCGCGTTGGCTTAATTTTTAGCAAGGCGTAAAGTGCCGGGGCATAAAAAAGCGTATAAATTGCATAACGTGCCAAGAGCGCTCCATCGTTCCCGAGCCAAAACCCTAGAAACAGAGCCATTCGGCTGGAAATTGCATCCAAACTCCATTTCGCGAGAGCCGCAAGAGCTGCGGAGACTACCAGAGCTTTTACCCATTGTTTTTGTCTTGGTCGCATAAGAACATTCCACACAGACGGAGTTGTGACTTGTCGCGGGCTTTAAAAGGCGTATCATTAGTGTGTAAAATATTGATAACACTAGAAATATTTTATTTTTGGTAGGCTGCAAATAAATAACTCATGGGCATCTCTTTAAAAAAGAACGAATTACTCCAGAGACGCGATATCTACTGATTCTAGCAAAATTAAAGAGCGCCTAGCAAAAATATAGTGATCGTGTTTTCCCGTGGATTTGGGCGAAATTAAGGTAAATTATGTGCCATCCTATCACGGGTTAATTCTCGGCAGCCCATTGAGTAGCCGCGTAACAACAACTAATGACTATTTCTACCCTTTTGGCAATCTAATTGGATTTCAGACACTGAGGCTCCGCTTCATAGGACTACACTGGAATTTCATCTAAGTGGAATAACGATCCTGCAGTTTAAGCATGTCTTAATTTTTTAAACATGCAGGAGGGGGTTAGGATTTTTCGCGCAACCTCTGGAGTACCAGATTATATCCCAGTTTAATAAAACCTTTCTCCCGTGAATCTTGCGCTTCTTTCACTTCGCTTATCTGTTCTGCGTTAAGTTCGTCAATCGCGTTTATGCCAAAGTATTCACAGATTTTCGCGGTCACCTCTGCATGTATCTTGTCTTCGATGATTTTCATTGCGGGTGCGGTTTGCGCTGATAGAAAGTCGTCTAAACTTTTGTCTACCATGTCGTGATTATCCTTATTTCTTGCAAAACGTTAACTTTTGATGTGGAGCGGGCATGGCTTAAAAATCTCCCGGAAAATCGCGCTCTTTTAAAAAATGACGCCATTGATCGCGCAATTGAGGAAGAAAGGCAATTGAGTAGTAAAAAAGGTCTGACCAGAACGGTAGAGGAGGGATTATATAACCCCGATGAGGACAAAATATACGCAGATTTCGGTACTACTGAGTATTGAACTATGGCTCTATGTTATAAAAAAAACTACTAACGTGTGACTACAGATAAATATCGGGGCTCTGGGGCTAAAACTTCCTGCTAATGTCTTTGACCCACAGTGAGCAAAAAAACCCCTCAAAAGAGGGGCTTAGTTGAGAGTGAGGATAAACACCGAGGGCCCGCGCTAGAGAAGGGAGCCGATGAACCCTCGGAAGCTTAAATAACTATTAAAGCTGGTTTATGATAATGCGAATAACTTTCATTTTCAAGTAATGTTTTAACGGTCCACAAAACCCACGGGCTTATTGCGACGGTGGGTGATACACCCGTTTCTGGATAATCGAATGTAGTTGGATTTCCATCCGTAAGAAGAATTGCGAACAAGATGCCCGCACTGAGCAATTTCGTGGAAAAATAAACCCAGCGATCCGAGCTTAGATGGAGATGAGGGGAAGCTACGGGATCGCTGGGCGCTCTGAGGCTTCACTTCTGAGCGTGCTTATGATAGTGCGACTCATTCTTATTTGCAATCGTATTTTTACTTTGTGTTTCTAGTTAAAACCCTGTGGCTCATAAGATGTTACAAACACTCGTTGACGTACTCATGGTTCAGAAAACCATTTCCGTCGTGCCAATTGTGAGCCTATTGAGCAAATTACTGCGTCGTTGGTGCTCTACTCGAGAGAAGGTGTGTGCTATCTATGAATAAGATGGACACGTATTTTATTTGGAGCATTCAAACATGAGCATCTTGGCCACATTTTCTCCCCCTTCCATGACTGCCGAACAATACGATGAAATCGTAAATCGACTCTATGAAGAGGGTATCCAGCCTGCCCCGGGTCTAAGAACAGAGATAGCTTACGGTTCAGGCGATAAGATGAAAGTCGTGGTGCTTTTCGATTCCATGGAACAGTTTGAGGCTTTCGGCCAGAAACTTGGACCTATCCTCGAAGAGTATAAAATGGATCCTGGTGGACCTACCATTTACGAGGTGCACAATGTTATTCAGTCTTAACAGTTTAATTCGGGTTCATCTCTTCGGACAGTTTTTGTTGATCTAAAGAGCATCCATTTTATTGTCGACTTAGCATAACTTAAAAGCACGTAAGGAACACGCTTTCGCTAGTTTCTCAGCCTCCCTTACTTCTTGCAAGGTAAGCATTTTCCGAAATGTGTTTCGTATCGTGAGAGAATTTGGATTGCCATCAACGGTAGCAAGTTCATACCACATCATGGCGCGTATTCGATTCTCTACAACGCCCTCTCCATATCGATACATTGACGCCAAATTTATTTTGGCCGGCACGAATCCCTGCTCGGCAGACTTTTTAAACCATCGATAGGCCGTGACATAGTCCAGTGGTACGCCTAGACCTTTTTTAAATAGTTGACCGAGATTAAATTGGGCTTTTGCAAACCCTTTCGCCGCGGATTTTCGAAACCAAAAGATAGCTCGTGCGTAATTCGGCCTGCCGGATTGTCCAATCTGGTATAAAACTCCCAGATGATTCTGGGCCTCAGGGTCGCCCAGCCCTGCCAGCTCTCTCAGTAAGGTCTCTGCCTCGAACTGTGGGGGTTTTGAAATTTCGCTACTCAGTGCATTAAACGAGATTAGATTGAGTGCGAACATTAAACTCACGACTCTGAACATACAGGAGACCTCGGGCAACACGCCCAAATTTACAATGCAAAATGAGCGCTATTGAACCTCACGTTTTGGTGTGTTGACATTATCGCAGCCAGACTTATTTGCCGATTATGGCTGACCGTGGGACAGCCTGGATCGGGAGACTGCATCCCTCCCGTTTCCTCCGGCTGGGGGGTAGGCTCTCCCTTGGGTTCTACTCCCCGGTTCGGCTCAGGTAAATTCTGGGCGCGCTTCTAACACCTTTCCGATCGTGTCATCATCCATGATCGCGTCAATTCGCATTTCGATTAGATCGGTCCAATCTAGTGCCCAATTATGCAAGGCGCTTACATCATCAGTTTCACAAATAGCGAAACCGCCTCTGCCATCCACATTATGATACCTAGCGTGCATCACAATCCCTTCTGGAGGCATGCCACCTGTTTCCATAAACCTTTTTATTGTTGCATCCCGTCCCTCAGGTGAGTGTGTCCACGCAAGCTTAAAAAGCATTTTTTCCACTTTCTGTTCAAGTTTTAACTATTTACGCGGGTATTAAACCGCATTTCCCTTCATTATGCATCCAATGTGTCTACAGGCATAGTCCATTGCTCTCAAAAGAGTTCTCACCGTGTCTCAGAGGCATGTCTATTAAAAGGCTCATTTAGGTGATAACGATTTTT
>CAJWSW010000084.1 GCA_913046035.1 uncultured Alphaproteobacteria bacterium
TTCGCACAAAACGCGAATAAATATTTAAAAACAACAACTTACGATACAAGGTGGTGCCCAGGGGCGGATTTGAACCACCGACACCCGCATTTTCAGTGCGATGCTCTACCAACTGAGCTACCTGGGCGTGCGAGAACCTCGACGACGCCGCTTATAGGCAATAACGCACTCTCTGTCCAGCAGGCTCCTGACTGAGCCACTCATTCATAGGTTTATTAACCAAAAAATGGTGAGTGTAACACTATCCCATTTGTGTTTACGGAGGTATTGGCAACCTGAATATTAGTACGTTTTTCGCGCTTATTTATATCCCCTTTAGCAATCCGCGCTGAGCCTGTGACGAAACTCATAGGTTCAACATTAAGATATGAGATTTCTAATTGAACCTGTCTTCCCCATCCCATTCAGAAAAAACATTAGGATGCTCGTCGGGCGCCTCTTCCGTTGGAATAGCATATGTGCCCTTTAACCAGCGACCGAGATCCAGCTCTGCGCAACGCCTAGAGCAGAATGGTCGAAACTCCTCCGCCCTTTTTGCATTACATACTGGGCACTGAAATTTAGCTGCGCTCGCCATCTTTTACCCCACAAAAATATCATAATTTTCGCGTTTATATTCATAGTTGGACCGCAACTTTATAGTGCGGCCTGTAAAATCTTCAATATCATCCACCAGAGCACCAAATTGATTTTCGATAAAATTCACGATTTCGTCAGCGGCATGCAGAACAATTTCACCTGGGGCCGAGTTCCTCGCCTCGAACTGCAGAGCACGCAAGATCTCGACTGATACAGCATCAGCGGATTTTCGTCTTCCCGTCCCTTGACAAGAAACGCAAATTTCAGTCATCGCATTGATCAACGGCTCATGACGGCGACGTCGAATGACCTCTAAAAGGCCTGCTTTGGTAACACCTAATACACTGGTTGGATTTCGATCTCTACAAACCAAATCCTCCATGAGACACACAATTTCATCCCAATTTCCATCAACCTCCATCTGAATCAAATCAATGACAATGAGACCAGAAATATTACGCAGCCTAATCTGACGCGCAGCCTCTTCTACCGCTTCACGGTTAGTCCGAAGCGCTATCTCTTCCATCCCATGCACTCCATCAAAACTGCCAGAGTTAACGTCGAACGATGTCAGTGCCTCGGTCGTTTGGATCACCAAGCTACCCCCGGAACGCAAGCCAACACGGCTAGTAAAAGCGTGCTCGATTTCCTCCTCTATCCCGTATTGCTCGAACATCTGCTTTTCACCGGTATACAGTTGTACCTTGTGTGCGATGCCAGGCATGGTTTTTTCACAGAACTTTTGAGCCGCTTCCGCAGCTGCCGCGTTATCTACGTAGATAATATCAATATCGCTTTGAACGTGGTCCCTGAGAACTCTTAGGACCGGATCGATTTCTGCATGAAGGCACGACGGCGCAGAGCCATTGATTTCAGCTTTCTCAATCGTAGCCCAAGCCTCGCGAAGTTGATTGCAGTCAGTTTCTAACTCTTTTTTTGAAGCCCCCACCGATGCAGTGCGCACTACGAAACCCTCACCATCCAAAGCAAGTTTGGCCATAAGCCCTGCTAAGCGTTCACGTTCATTTACGACCTCTATTTTCCGAGAGATCATCACCCTGTCCTGGAATGGCGCGTATACGAGAAATCGACCTGGCAATGTAACGCGACGCGTAAGCTGCACACCTTTACTAGCTATTGCGTCCTTTGTGACTTGCACAACGACAGCTTCCCCTTCGTGAACAGGCGGACCGGTATTTCCATTCCGGCGTCTACCTCCATCCAAACCTAAAAAACCGGACCGTTGGAAACCAACATTTACAAAAGCCGCCTCCATGCCCCGCATTACGCGCTCCACCCGGCCCAGATAAATGTTACCGATAACACTCGCCCGATCGCCGCGATCAACCATCAGATCGATTAGCACCGACTCCTCAGTCCATGCCGCACGGACTTCTGCGGGGGTGACGTTGATGAATAGTTTTCGGCTCATTCCTATTCCCGTGGTCCCCTATTTTGAATGATGAAGCCAGATCCCTGCAGAAGGGACATCGTTTCATAAAGAGGCAATCCTACAACATTAAAATACGAACCATTTAAACCGCGCACAAATGCGCCAGCTGAACCCTGTATCGCATACCCGCCGGCCTTGCCTCGCCACTCCTCAGACCCAAGATATCGTTCAATTTCAGCACTTTCCAAACGTTTAAACGATACTGTTGTTACAACAACGCGGGTAACAGCGGTCTTTTTCGGCGCTCGCACGGTGATGGCGGTGTATACCCGATGCCGACGCCCAGATAACAGCTCAAGAAACTTTCTAGCTTCGCTCAAATGCTCGGGTTTGCCGAGGACCCGACGCCCCAACCCGACAACAGTATCAGCAGAGAGAATCCAAACATCGCCCGCTCTCCTAGCTGCCTTCCTGCCTTTAGTCTGCGACAACCTTTTTGCGAGCGCCCTTGGTTGTTCCCCTAGGTGAGGCGTCTCATTAATTTCCGCGGGTGAGATTTCATCCGGAATTAGTCCTATTTGACCCAGGAGTTCCAGACGCCTGGGTGACGCAGACGCAAGCAGCAACCTTTGGGGCCCGGGAGTCCGGACCATTGGTTTATTTGAAACGGAAAGTTATACGACCTTTTGTCAGGTCGTACGGCGTCATTTCGACATTGACGCGGTCACCAGCGAGAACGCGGATCCTGTTCTTACGCATTTTCCCCGATGTATGGGCAAGTACTTCGTGTTCGTTGTCTAGCTTCACCCTGAACATTGCGTTCGGCAGCAATTCTAGAACTGTCCCCGCAAACTCTATCAAATCTTCTTTAGCCATCTTGTCTCCGAGATTTTTCACTATTCGGCGAGAAAGTGCGGCCTGTAGAACAACACGTCAAGGGGAATAGAAACGATATTATCTAAAACATGGTAGAGAGAAGATACTTGTGCTCCATTGATGTTCAAGAATGAGTGTAACACTCTCGCGCCAAAACCAACTTAACGGTACTGATTAAACTCCAGAGTAAGAAATTACCTGTTTTTCAGTCCCTGGCCGGTATTTCCGGGTTATCTCCGGATAACCTTTATAGATATATCCAGCCAAAGCGCTGGATGGACGACAAGGATCAAAAAATCCAAATTGTCGAAGAAGGCCGTTTATTTGCCCAAATTACCGAAACGTCTATCAATCCTCATTATTAGGTAATCCCGAAGCTCTCTATATGCGACAAGCCGCGCCTCTCGATGTCCCTCAGCAACTGACGGATCCGGGGTCGGCCAGTACTCAACTTCAGACGCATTTACCCGTGTCAACTCTATCGCCTTATGCTGTGCTTCTGGGGAAAGTGTGACGATGACCTCAAATGATGTGTCCATAAGATCATCGAGACGCTTTGATCGATGCTGCGACATATCGATTTCTATTTCATTCATGACTTCAATAGCCATAGGGTCGAGAGCGCCATCACGGACACCGACAGAGTCTATGTAAATTCGCGACCCAAAATGACGTTTGGTCAGCCCCTCTGCCATCGGTGAACGCAGAGAATTCTCGCTACACACAAAGAGGATGCTGGACGGCATCTCGGACATCGTTATCAACCTCGCACGTGAAGAACGCAAATGAGCGTAAACAATCGGCGTGCTGTGCTATCATCGACCTTTACTTTTCTCGATAATTTTTCTCGTAACATCTCGGCACCTTCGTCGTGAAGACTCCTTCGCCCCATGTCGATAGCCTCAATCTTAGATGGCGATGCGGATTTAATGGCGTCGTAATAGCTTTCACAGACCGTGAAGTAGTCGCGAATAATTTTCCGGAATGATGAGAGTGATAAAGAAATATCTACAACAGGCGCGCCGTCATCTCCAGAAACCCCAAAAATAAGCCGCGCCTCCCGGCGTTTTAACAACAGTGAATAAGGGCCACGGTCGCTCCCCAGAATTTCGAAACTGTTGTCTTCTAATAAATCATAAATTGCTATCCGGCGTTCGTGCTCAACCTCCGGATTTCTCGCGACAAAATTATGATCGTCTAGTCGAATATCGAACAGCTTATTGTGTGCCCCGGACAAGGTTCGTCACTCCATTTAGTCCTTTTCGAGTCGAACCGAGACTGACCGTGCATGGGCATCCAAACCCTCAGCCTCTGCTATTGTAATCGCCGCTGGGCCGATACGTGTTAACGCTTCCGGATCGCAAGATACCATGGTGGTCCTCTTCATAAAATCAATAACACTTAGACCGGATGAATATCTTGCGCTCTGGGTCGTGGGTAAAACGTGATTGGGCCCCGCGATGTAGTCGCCAATAGCCTCTGGAGTGTGACGACCAAGAAATATTGCGCCGGCGTGAGTGATCCTTGATGCTAGAAAGTCAGGATTTTCAACCGCGAGTTCCAGGTGCTCTGGTGCTATGCGGTCAACAAGTTCTACTGCACGTTCAATAGTATCAACTAGAATAATGGCACCATGTCTCTCCCAGCTTTGCCCAGCGATATCGCATCGTGGAAGCCGACCAAGCAGATCTCTGATCGACTCGGTCACTGCGTCAGCCAGCGCACCACAATCAGTAATAAGGATCGACTGCGAAGATACATCGTGCTCCGCCTGGGAAAGCAGATCCGCGGCAATCCACTCGGGCTTGTTATCAGCGTCTGCAACGACTAGAATCTCAGAGGGACCCGCCACCATATCGATCCCCACAGTCCCGAACACCTGGCGTTTTGCTTCAGCAACAAATGCATTGCCGGGTCCAGTGATTTTGTCGACCGCGCCGATTGACTGGGTCCCAAAAGCCAATGCCCCCACTGCTTGTGCACCACCAATACGATACACCTCATCGACACCAGCAATTTGCGCAGCCGCCAATACCAACGGATTTGTTCTTCCATCGGGAGTAGGCGCCACCATAACAACGCGTTCCACTCCCGCTACCATCGCTGGTATCGCATTCATTAGAACGGAACTAGGGTAAGCTGCAGTTCCGCCAGGAACATAGATGCCAACTTTGGAAAGAGGTGTCCAACGCGCCCCAAGACGTACCCCTTCTGCGTCAACATAAGTCATGTCCTCAGGTTTCTGGCGCTCGTGAAAGGATCGAATACGCGCGGCCGCTTTTTCAAGGGCTGCTATCTGCTCAGCAGGACAAGTGTCCCTTGCCGCTTTAATCAGCGCGGGATCGAGACGAAATCCGCCTGATACATCCAAACTATCAAAGCGTAAGGTGTATTCTGCGACTGCTAAATCCCCGCGTGCACGCACGTCAGCAATTATATTGGCTACTATATCGGCGACATCGTCAGTAATATCCCGACGCCGTTTCAGGTAAGAATCGAAATTCTCAGAAAACTTCGGCTCTGTGGATGAGAGTCTAAGCGGCATCCCGAGCTTCCTCAAAACGGGTAATCCAGCCGTGAATGTCTCCTGGGCGGGTTTTCATTGCGGCTCTATTTATAACTAAACTAGATGAAATCTTAGAAATCTCCTCAATTTCCTCTAATCCATTGGCTTTGAGGGTGGATCCCGTGGAGACCAAGTCAACAATTCGTCGGCACAAACCAAGAGACGGTGCAATTTCCATCGCACCATTTAACTTTACACACTCGGCCTGCACGCCCCGTGCAGAAAAGTGGCGACGGGTAATCTCTGGGTACTTGGTTGCGACCCGAAGGTGGCTCCATCTCCGTGGATTATCCTTTTGCCGAAATTCCTTCAATTCTGCGACAACCATTCTGCATGACCCTATACCAAGATCCAGCGGTGCGTATACCTCGGGATAATCAAACTCCATCAGTACATCTCGACCTGCAATCCCAAGCTGGGCAGCGCCGAATGCGACGAACGTTGCGATATCAAAAGACCGGACCCGCAATATCGTTAGACCTGCTATATTAGACGCAAATTCAAGCTTCCGCTCATGCTTATCAAAAAAAGCAGGTTCGGGTTCAATCCCCGCTCTAGCCATTAGCGGCAATAACTCTCCGAGTATGCGGCCGCGCGGCACAGCCAAACGCAGATTTTCGTAAGCGACGTTCATCATCTTCTCCTTCAGCAAACCCTCGCGCGCAATTTAAGTGCTTTCCGCATTCTCGGGTCGCCACTCCGTAGGCCATGGGCCAACAAAGCTCTCCGCACGTAAATAAGACCTATAAATTGGGCCGTACAGTCGCGCGACTGGCGGGAAACAAGTTTAGATACTCTGTAGTCACCTCAAAGGCCAGTAATTCAAATACCACCCTTGTTTTGGACGGATGATGGTACGAACGCTCAACTCTAACCACGCGTTCGACCATCACTCCACAATGAATACTTTAATATACCATGCCGGGACTGTTTTGGCCGGATACTCTCCATAGAAAACGGCGCGCGACTAACGCAAATAAATCCTGCAAAGTTATATATCATCTCGCTGGTTGATACGAATGCATCCTGCATGAGCCAATAAAATCTAAAGCTATCGTAGTTGTCGCACTCAACAGGTGTTAAAGGCTTATTAAACGCTTCAGATACACTTTTAATCGTCCGGCTTGCGTTCAATTATCGCGCCGCATGCAGAGAGCTTTTCCTGTATTTGTTCATAGCCGCGGTCTAGATGATAAACGCGCCGGATAATCGTTTCACCATTTGCAGCAAGTGCCGCTAACACCAAAGACGAAGATGCCCTGAGATCCGTTGCCATAACCTCTGCTCCCGCAAGATTCTCTACACCACGGACCATCGCGGACGCACCATGTACATTTACATTTGCCCCCATCCTTGCGAGTTCTGGCACATGCATGAAGCGGTTCTCAAAGATTGTTTCGGTGATCATTGCCGCTCCGTTGGCAACTGACATCATTGCCATGAATTGCGCCTGCAAGTCGGTAGGAAATCCTGGGAACGGCTCAGTCATTACATCAACGCCTCGTAATCCACCCTGATCAAGACTTACCTTTGTGCCCCCCCGTGTTTTCTCCAGCACAACGCCGGACTGCGATAAGACCTTAAAAACTGTTTCTAACAAATCAAATGATACACCGCTAAGCGTAAGTTCACCTCCTGTGATTGCCGATGCCATCGCATAAGTTCCGGCCTCGATCCGGTCGCCAATAACCCGATGCGTTGCAGCAGATAGCCTATTTACACCTTCGATGATTAATGTATCCGATCCGATCCCATCGATCTTCGCCCCCATTGCGACCAGGCAGTTAGCAAGGTCAGTAACCTCTGGCTCGCGAGCCGCATTCATTAACACGCTCTCGCCTCTGGCAAGGCACGCCGCCATCATAACATTTTCAGTTGCACCAACCGAGACGAACGGAAAGATGACCTTGCCACCTACGAGACCCTTCTGAGCCCGGGCGGACACGTAACCGCCGTCGAGTTCTATCTCCGCGCCGAGGGCCTCCAGCCCCTTAATATGGAGATCTACCGGCCGCGTACCTATCGCGCAGCCGCCCGGCAATGACACTTTCGCTTCTCCAAAACGCGCGACAAGTGGCCCTAACACCAATGCCGATGCTCTCATTCTGCGAACTAAATCGTAAGGCGCCAAAGTGTTTGAAATTTTGGCCGCATTGAAAGTGATTGATGAGCCATTTTCACTATCCGCCGAGGAGTTGATTTGAACCCCATGCTGTTCAAGAAGCTGGGTCATCGTCACAACATCGGCCAACCTAGGCAAGTTGCGAAGTGTCAATGGTTCTGGGCTAAGCAGACTAGCCGCCATCAGAGGAAGCGCTGCGTTTTTTGCGCCGCTAATAGCAATCTCACCCTTAAGGGGATTCCCTCCCTGTATGATGATCTGATCCATAGTCACTGCTTTTTACCGTAGTCGCGTGCGGCTCGTTGCGGATTACCGTATTATTTGGTGCGCCTACCGGAATAATATTATAATTGCCAGGCAATCAGCGACCATTAATTTATAAGTCTATTTGTCAAAAGAACTTTCATTCCCATCATCCAGATCTTTTAGCGCGCTAACCGAACCATCTCTCTCACGGTTACGTCTGCGGGCCTGTTCTTTTCGACGACGTAGATTGGCGCGAAGTGCCTCCGCTTGGCGAGCAAGCCGATCCTTTTTTCGCGAACAATTTTGTTTTTCCTCTTTCATCTCGTTTATATACCGCAAATTCCATACCGATACAGTTGACATTTCGGTCGTCGATGGCATTGTCGCAGCCATCCCGTTGCCGCCGTAGCTCAGGGGTAGAGCGCACCCTTGGTAAGGGTGAGGCCGTGAGTTCAATTCTCACCGGCGGCACCATTTATATAAGGCGCAAAAACTCAACCCATTGTGTGTTACCGGCGCAAAGGCAGCGGCTATCATGCTAGAGCGACATAGGCTGCCCAACACATTAATGACGTACGCTTAGGGGACCAGTAAATATAGCCCGAGTTAAAAATCTCCCAATTTCAAATCATTTCCGAGTATAAAAATGCAAAATGCACCCATGTTTACACCCTTCACCCTCCGCGGGTTAACTGTGAAAAACCGCCTGGTAATGTCTCCGATGTGCCAGTACTCGGCGGTCGATGGCGCAGTCAACGACTGGCATGTTGTGCATTTAGGCAGCCGCGCGGCGGGCGGGACCGGACTAATAATTACAGAGATGACGGATGTTGCCCCAGAGGGGCGGATCTCTGAGGGTTGCGCAGGAATTTATAAGCCAGAACATGTCGACGCGTGGGCACGCGTTGTCGACTTTGTTCATACGCACTCTGATGCAAAGATAGCTATACAGCTCGCGCATGCCGGACGAAAAGCGAGCTGTGAAGTCGCATGGGAAGGAGGTCGACCGCTTCCAGAGGAGCGGGCCTGGGAAATAATTGCACCGTCGGCAATACCCTTCTCGGAATTAAGCCAAACCCCTCGGCAGATGACAGATGAGGATATGGAGCGCCTTATAGATGCCTTCGCGCAAGGAGCTCGCTGGGCTAACGATGCCGGTTTCGACATGATAGAACTTCACGGCGGGCACGGCTATTTGATCTCGAGCTTCATCTCGCCACTCTCAAATACCCGTAACGATCAATATGGCGGTACCCTAGAAAACCGCATGCGCTATCCGCTAGCGGTATTCCATGCCGTCCGCAACAATTGGCCAGATGAAAAGCCCATTTCGATGCGTATTTCCGCCTATGACTGGGTTGAGGGGGGCACTCAAGTGGATGATGCAGTCGAGATCAGTAAACTACTTAAGGAAGCCGGCGTCGATATTGTCGATGTGTCTAGCGGGAATGTTACAGACGACCCGCGACCAAAGGTGGAGGGGCTATTTCAAACGCCGTTTAGCGAACGCATCCGCAATGAAGCAGATATTCCTACGATGACAGTTGGCAACGTAGGCGGGCCTGAACAAATCAATGAGGTGATAGCTGAGGGGCGTGCCGATCTGTGTTGCATGGCAAAAGGCCAACTATTCAATCCGTACTTTGCACATCATTCGGCACGCGCGCTCCAAATCGAAGATTATGACTGGCCTAAGCAATACAGAGCAGCTGACTTTTTCAACCCATCAGACTGAACTTGCCTCCATACGCGTTGGTATGTGGTTTTCCACAAATATTTTGAGCGTTATCCCCAGATTAAATGTGTTCTTTGTGGGTAAGGTTGAATTCATTGTTGTT
>CAJWSW010000085.1 GCA_913046035.1 uncultured Alphaproteobacteria bacterium
GGCTTATGCCGAATTGATGTTCATTGATGTTTTGTGGCCAGATTTTTCAATGGAGGACTTGGAAAAAATGGTTGCGGAATTTGGGCGTCGCGAGCGACGTTATGGCAATATCACTGCATAAAAGAAAATCGAGAAATCTGCGTTTACGATTGACGTCTGCGCTTCTCCTTGCGCCTCCTGTTTTTTTTGCGGTATTTTTCGGCGACCCATGGTTCAAAGCCATTGTTTTCGCTGCCGCGCTAGCAATGTCTTGGGAATGGTCGCGCATTTGTTGTGGGGCCAAGTTTGATATTTGTGGGTGGGTTCTTACTCTCGCTATCATTGGTGCTCTGTCGGCGATGGTTTTAGGAATGCCGGGTTTGGCAGTTTTTTTTATGGCATTCGGCGCCATTTCACTATTCGTGGTAAGTAGGGGTAAGGGTCGGCAGAAACCGATAAATATGCTGCTCGGGATGGGGTTGATTGCGGGTTTTGCGCTTACCTCCCTATGGATTCGTGATTATCCTGCGCGGGGTAGAGAGTTGATGATCTGGCTTCTGTTTTTGGTTTGGTTGACAGACATAGGTGGTTATTTTTTCGGACGGGCGATCGGCGGCAGAAAATTGGCACCGAAAATAAGTCCCAACAAAACATGGTCTGGGTTTTTCGGAGGGCTTTTTCTGGCTTCCTGTTGGAGTGGTTATTGGTTGACGTCATCTATAAGTCTCAGCTTAGTGCTCGCACTTATAGCTGGTGTTGGGATCTCTGCGTTGGCCCAGTTGGGGGACCTTTCAGTATCGGCAGTGAAACGGCGATACGGCGTTAAAGATGCTAGTGGACTTATACCCGGACACGGTGGGATGTTGGATCGACTAGATGGGATGCTTTTGACGGCGCCTACGCTCGCAGTTGTGTTATTTGTGGTGGATAGAGGCTGGATATAATGGCAGAAGGCAAGGGAGTTGCCGAGCGCAAGGCGAATAAAGATGGTCCCCGCCACGTAACAATCCTTGGGTCCACCGGCTCAATAGGAACAAACACAATTGATCTGATCGAGCGAGACCCTGAAGCCTTTCAGGTTGAGGCCCTTACCGCATTTCGGAGTGTGGATACTATCGCTGAACAAGCACGACGCCTAAGTGCGCGGTTTGTGGCAATCGGAGATCCCGATAAATATTCCGATTTAAAGTTAGCTGTTTCCGGATTAGATGTTGAAATAGCAGCGGGACCAGAAGGTATATTGGAAGCGGCGGCGCGCGATGCCGATTGGATTATGGCTGGTATTGTCGGCGCTGCAGGGTTGGGACCTTCTCTTGAGGCAGTTCGCCAGGGAACCGTTGTTGCTTTTGCAAATAAGGAGTGCCTTGTTTGTGCCGGTGACCTAATGCTACAGGAAATTTCACATAGCGGAGCTACTTTGCTGCCCGTGGACTCCGAGCACAATGCTATCTTTCAGGTTTTTGAATTTGATCGTCGCGAGAGTGTCGAGAAAATTATCCTGACGGCCTCTGGGGGGCCATTCCGCACTCTAAGTAAGCAGGAACTGGGCAACGTAACTCCAGCTCAGGCTGTGGTTCACCCCAATTGGGATATGGGTTCAAAAATATCCGTTGACTCCGCGACCATGATGAACAAAGGGCTCGAATTAATCGAGGCCTATTACCTGTTTGGCGTGCCTGAGGAACGCATTGAAATTTTTGTTCACCCCCAATCAATTGTGCATAGCATGGTCAGTTATGTTGATGGTTCTGTGCTCGCACAGCTTGGTTCCCCTGATATGCGCACGCCAATATCCTACACGCTGGCCTGGCCAAACCGGATGAAGGCACCCACTCCGTCGCTCGGTCTCAAAGATATCGCTACGCTGACATTCGAAGCACCAGATCCTGATAGATTTCCAGCCCTGGGACTCGCGCGCACAGCCTTGAAAACGGGAGGATCCGCCCCTACTATCTTGAATGCGGCGAATGAAGAAGCTGTGGCCGCGTTTCTTGCGGAAAAAGCTGGATTTCTTGATATTCCGCGCGTTGTTGAGGGAACCTTGGAAAAAATGCCCCCTGTGACGATTGGAACAATCGATGACGTCCTCGCAGTAGACGCTGAAGCAAGGAGGGTGGCGCTAGATGTGATGTCTTCGAGATGCTGAGGTTTAAGCGTGTCGATGAACCTAGAAGTTAGCGCTTTGAACGCATGATTGAGTCAATTTCTTTAATTTGGAGTTTCGTGCTGCCTTTTCTGGTGGTGCTTACTGTACTCGTATTTGTCCACGAAATGGGGCACTACGTCGCGGCTCGTGTTTGCGGAATTCGGGTTGAGGTTTTCTCTATCGGGTTTGGGCGTGAAATCTTTGGATGGACTGATCGTGCTGGCACCCGCTGGCGACTAAGTTGGATACCGTTTGGCGGTTATGTGAAGATGTTTGGTGAGATGTTGGCAGTTAAAAGGGAGGAGAATAAAACTGCTTCCTCGGCTTCAATGACGCGAGAGGAAGAGGCCGTCGCTTTCAACACCAAATCCGTTGGCCAGCGAGCATTCGTAGTTGCTGCGGGACCGGCAGCTAATTTTCTATTAGCGATTGTGATCCTGTCAGGCATGTTTATGTCGGTGGGGCAGCAATTTACTCCTGCGGACGTTGGTACTGTTATACCTGGAAAGGCCGCTGATAGAGCAGGATTTAAGCCAGGGGATATAATCTTGGGGATTGATGGCTCGCCTATACAACGATTTGAGCAACTAGCTCAAACTGTGCGGCTTTACCCCGGCGTCCCACTAGAGTTCACGGTTTCTCGGGATGGTATCGAACTTACACTTGTTGCTACCCCGGATGTGATTGAGGAAGAAGGTCGTTTTGGTTTTCAGAGATATGGTCAGCTCGGAATTTCACGGACTGGGCTTGATCGTGAATTCATTATTCATGGTCCCGTCACCGCTATTTGGCGAGCTACAGAGGAAACGTATGTATTGGCGAGCAGTATCTTAGCTGCACTTGGGCAAATCATTAGTGGAACGCGCACTACGAAGGAAATTGGAGGTCCCATCCGGATAGCACAGATGTCGGGAGATGTTTGGGCTGCGGGTCTTGTGAGCTTGTTAATGTTCGCCACCGTTTTGTCGATTAATCTGGGGCTGATAAATTTATTTCCTGTTCCGATGCTCGACGGCGGTCACCTGATGTTTTATGCGATAGAGGCGCTTCGGGGGCGTCCTCTGGGTGAACGGGCCCAGGAAAACGGCATGAAGATTGGGCTCACAATGGTACTCAGCCTTATGGTCTTTGCGACCTGGAACGATTTAGTTCAGCTTCGTATTGTAAATTTCCTTATAAATTTGGTGACATAGGGGGCTGGGCAAAGGTGGGACGGATTTCATGTATTCCTCGATTGCGGGCGATGCTCGCGGTTTTCATAGTTAGTTGTCTTTTGGCACCGGCAGGTCATGCAGAGGAGGGTGAACGTATCGACGATATCCGGATTGAGGGTTCCAAGCGCATTGCGGCCAGTACGGTTCGCTCTTACATGGATTTAAAGTCGGGCGATGCAATTACACCTGGAATGATCGACCGGGCGCTTAAGTCACTATTCGCGACCGGATTATTCGCTGACGTTACCATCCGTAAGGAGGGCCCGGTTCTAATTGTCCGCATCCTTGAAAATCCAATTATAAATCGGATAGTTTTCGAGGGGAATCGCCGAATAGACGATGATATCTTGCGTGATGAGGTGAAGTTAAGACCGCGAGTTGTGTTTACGCGATCCCGTGTCAGATCCGACGCCCAGAGGATCATGGAAATTTATAGGCGGAGCGGTCGTTTTTCAGCCTCAGTGGTCCCAAAGGTAATCCAGTTGCCTCAAAATAGGGTAGACCTTGTTTTCGAAATCCAAGAGGGGGAATTGACAAGGGTCCGAAAGATTAGCTTTGTCGGAAACAAGCAGTTTGATGACGGTGATCTTCGCGAAGTCGTTCAGACTAAGGAAAGCGCTTGGTATCGTTTTTTAACCTCTGACGACAACTACGACCCCGACCGTTTGACCTTTGACAGAGAATTGTTGCGGCGTCATTACCTTGCAAGTGGTTATGCCGATTTTCGCGTAGTTTCTGCAATTGCCGAACTGACGCCTGATAAAAAGGCATTCTTTGTTACTTTTACGGTGGATGAGGGCCAGCGATATAAATTTGGTAAGCCCGAGGTACGAACGGAACTGAAAAATTTAGATCTCGATCAGTTTCGGGAGCGACTGCCTATTAAAACGGGTGATTGGTATAACGCAGATGAAGTCGAGGAGGCCATTGGGATCCTGACAGATGAGGTTGGTGAACTGGGTTATGCATTTGTAGATATTAGACCGCGTGTTCGCCGAGATCGCGAAAGCCGCACCATCGACGTTACGTTTTCAATTCAAGAGGGCCCAAGGGTTTTTGTGGATCAAGTTGAAATATCGGGGAATGTGCGAACACTCGATGAAGTGATCCGTCGCGAGGTGCTTTTGCTGGAGGGAGATGCTTTTAACACCTCTAAGTTGCGAAGATCTAGACAGCGAATTAGAAACCTCGGATTTTTCGAACGCGTTAACGTAGAGAATAAGCCGGGAATATCCCCGGACCGGACGGTGGTCGATATTTCTGTAAGTGAACGATCGACAGGTGAAGTATCGCTCGGTGCAGGTTTTTCATCAACAAACGGGCCGATCGCGGACATCGGGTTGAAAGAACGAAATCTTCTGGGACGTGGGCAGTACTTTAATCTTGGGCTGCAGGTCGGGGCCAAAGTGGACCAGATTGATCTGTCCTTTACCGAACCATATTTTCTAGATCGCGAGGTTGCAGCAGGTTTCGATCTTTTTCGTACCGCCCGTGACCTGCAGGAAGAGAGTTCATTCGACAAGGAGAGTATTGGATTTGGGCTGCACACGAGATACAGCGTTTCTGAAAAAATTTCTCAATCCTGGAAGTATACGTTGAGGGAAGACGATGTGTCTGATGTTCCCTCAAATGCGTCAGCTGCCATTAAGGAGCAGGAAGGGGATTTTGTGACGTCTTCGATTGGCCATAGATTGTTTTTTGATAATCGAGACAGCCGTCGCTCCCCTACCGATGGCTATTTCGTCGAGTTAGAAAATACGTTAGCTGGATTTGGGGGAGATTCCCAGTACCTTCGAAATCAGGTTAGATCGACAAAATTCATCGAGATAACAGATGGCTGGATTATGAATTTAGGTGGTGCAGGTGGCCATATTCTCGGGATCGGTGATGACATACGTATAATCGACCGTTTTTTTCTTGGGGGGACATTTCTGCGGGGATTTGAGCAATCCGGCGTGGGCCCTCGTGATTTAATAACCAACGATGCAGTTGGCGGAAATTGGTTCTACCGAGGTTCTGTCGGTCTAACATTTCCGCTTGGATTGCCAAACGAATTTGGCATAGAGGGTCGTGTTTTTAGCGACGCGGGCTCTCTTGGTGAAAACGATAGCTCTATCGCATCTATCACCGATACAGGTTCTTTACGGATGTCCGTGGGCGCTGGGCTCTTGTGGAGTTCACCTTTAGGGCCCATGAACCTGGATTTTGCGCGGGCGATTATAAAAGAAAGTTTCGACCAAACAGAGGTGGTTAGATTTAGCGTAGGTACAAAATTTTAATGGAAAAAAAGATTCTCAATGTTTTTTGTGCTGTTTTTGCCATCCTGGCGTCCGCACCGTTTTCTGCATCCGTTCTCGCGCAAGTGCCCCACGAAGCGATGATAGGCATCGTCGATGTTGAAAAAATACTTCGAGACTCTAAAGCTTCGCAGAGTATTCGTCCAACTATCAACGAGATGCGAAAGGATTTTCAAAAACAGGTCAGTGAGCATGAACAGAAATTGCGCCGAGCGGAGCAAGAGTTGAATAGACAGCGGGCGATCCTGGCGCCGGAGGCATTTGCCAAGAAACGGCGCACGTTTAGCGAGCAGGCGCGAAAGGCCCAAACAAGGGTTCAGGAAAGACGTCGCGATCTCGACAAGGCTTTTAATGACACAAAAAATAAAATACTCCAGAACTTAATCATCGTTGCCCAAGAATTGGCAACTGAGAAAAAGCTGAATGTTTTATTAGAAAAGAGAAAAGTATTCATATCGGCTAAGAAATTAGATTTAACATCTGATATCATCAAACGTCTCAACAAACGCCTACCAAAAGTTTCTATAGACACCAGCAAGATTAGGAACGGATCCCTAAAGGACAAAAACTAGCTATGCCGCCGGACAGTCGGTTTTTTCCTTCAAAAGGACACTACTCTGCAGAGGATTTAGCTGCCTTGTGCGGCGCCGACGTTGTCCGCAATGGCAGACAAAAAAGGCGCTTCGAAAACATCTCGGATTTGGGATCAGCGAGAGCGTCGGATGTCAGTTTTCTTGATAACAAACGTTATTCGGGTCAGCTCACTAAGACGGGTGCAGGATGCTGCATTGTGCGTAGGGAGGACGTTGATCAAGTACCTGAAAGTGCAGCTGTGCTGTGGTCAGAAAACCCGTACCTTTCCTATGCACGCGTCGCAGCTGTGTTCCACCCTCATTGGGATATGACCTATTGTCCTTTGTCCGGTGATGAGCGTGTTCATCCAACGGCGCGGATCGGTCCAGGTACGTCGATCGGGCTGGGTGCAATCATTGGTCCGGATGCCGTGATAGGTTCGAATTGCAGTATTGAGGTAAACTCTTATATTGGAAATGGCGTTCAGATTGGAGACAATACCCATATTGGACCGAATTCATCCGTCCGTTTTTCAATTATAGGTAATAACGTTCGTATCTATTCGGGCGCGCGCATAGGGGAACCAGGATTTGGGTTCGCGGCGTCAGAGGCAGGTCCGGTCAGCGTCCCTCAAGTGGGTCGAGTTTTAATAGGCGACAACGTCGAGATCGGTGCTAATACAACTATTGATCGCGGTGCGGTGCCAGATACTGTAATCGGCGAGGGTACTAGGATTGATAATCTAGTTCAGATCGGGCACAACGTCGAAATCGGTCGGATGTGCATTATCGTTGCTCAGGTTGGAATAGCGGGTAGCACAAGGCTTGGTGACGGTGTTCAAATCGGTGGTCAGGTCGCAATTTCGGGCCATCTTGTTATTGGTGATGGCGCTCGTGTAGCAGGTGGTTCCGGTGTAATGCGGGATGTAGGCCCCGGCGAAACCGTTGGGGGACTGCCGGCGTTACCGATTAGGCAATGGTTCCGTCAAACTGCAGTGTTGTCGCGTTTGGCGCAGAAGAGGAAGGATTAAATGGACACGTTGGAAACAGGTTCCACCGTTGACATGATTGACGTTCATCGCATCATGGAGATGATCCCGCACCGGTACCCTTTCTTAATGATTGATCGGGTTGTTGATATTGTTCCTGGCGCTAAAGCGACCGGCGTAAAAAATGTTACAATCAATGAACCTTATTTTGCGGGACATTTTCCTGAACGCCCCGTAATGCCCGGCGTATTAATAATCGAGGCAATGGCACAAACGGCGGCAGTGTTCGTAGTGCATACTCTCGGTGCGGAGTCTGAAGGCAAACTCGTGTATTTTATGTCGGTCGATGGGGCCCGCTTCAGGAAACCGGTTGAACCTGGTGATCAGCTACATGTTGAAGTTACAAAGCAGCGGAGTCGCGGAAATGTATGGAAATTCAGTGGTAAAGCGACGGTTGATGGAAAGCTTGTAGCAGAGGCTACTTACGCAGCTATGATTATGAACGATTGAGCCCCATATGACAGAAATACATCCAACCGCAATAGTTGACCCGGGTGCTCAACTTGGAGAAGGCGTTTCCGTCGGCCCCTACAGTATAATTCATGAAGGTGTCGAATTGGGCGACGGCTGCGAAGTGTTGTCCCATGTTGTTTTAGACGGGAGAACCGAGATCGGTCCAAACTGTCGGATTTATCCGTTTGCTTCGATAGGTTCTCAGCCTCAGGATATGAAATACCATGGTGAATCATCGACGCTGGTGATAGGAGCCAATAATATTTTTCGGGAGCACGTAACCGTGAACCCTGGAACAGAGGGTGGCGGTATGATTACTGCCATTGGAAATAACTGTCTATTTATGATGAGTTCACATGTGGCGCACGATAGCCAAGTCGGAAATCATGTCATAATGGCGAACAATGCTACTTTAGCCGGGCATGTAACAGTCGACGACTATGCAATCATTGGCGGTCTCTCTGCGGTGCATCAGTTTTGTCGAATAGGACGCCATGCCATGGTTGGCGGTATGTCAGGGGTAGAGAACGATGTAATACCATATGGTTCGGTTATGGGAGATCGGGCGCGATTAAGCGGGCTGAACATTGTCGGGCTTAAACGTCGCGGCTTCTCTCGTACTGATATAACTGCGCTCCGTAAGGCTTATCGCCTCATGTTTGCGGAGGAAGGAACGATGTCTGAGCGCCTCGAAGACGTCGTTGAAAGCTTTTCTGACCACGAGGCGATAATGGAAATCGTTAACTTTATCCGATCGGACTCTAGCCGAGCAATTTGTCAGCCAAAAGCGGAACAAGGTGGATAGACTTGGCATAATTGCTGGTGCAGGCACACTTCCTGGAAAGGTAATCGCGGCTTGTCGCGAAATTGGCAGAGAATACGTTGTATTGGCTTTTGAGGGCAGTGCAGACCCTCAGACAATCGGTAACGCTCACATAAAATGGATTAAAATGTCCTCCCTAAGCACCGCTTTGGAGATCGCACGCCGGGAGGGCATTGTTGAGCTAGTTCTGGTGGGAAAAATACCTCGGCCCAGTGTGGTTGACTTATTACGCGACGTGCGGTCTGCAAAATTTATGGCAAAGGTCGGAACTCGAATACTTGGAGACGATAGTATTCTCTCCGCCGTTGTTAAAGAACTAGAGGAGATTGAGGGATTTAAGATTGTTGGGCCCGAGACCATTCTACAAGGTTTGCTTGCAAGCCCTGGTGTCTACGGTAAGGTTACTCCATCTGAAGATGACATTGCGGATATTAAGCGATGTTTTGAAGTTGTTCATGCTATTGGCAACCTGGATATTGGCCAGGCAGCGATCGTTCAAAACGGTTTCGTGGTGGGTGTTGAAGGTGCGGAGGGTACCGACAGATTAATTAATCGGTGCGCGGAATTCCTGGATCCGAAGCTCCCGGGTGGTGTGCTGGTAAAGGCGGCGAAACCAGGGCAGGATCGACGGGTTGATTTGCCGGCTATCGGACCCTCCACCGTCGAAAACGTCGTTCGGGCGGGCTTACGTGGGATTGCAGTTGAAGTAGAACGCGTATTGGTCGTTGACAGGGTGAAGATGGTTACGGCGGCGGACACCGCCGGGATTTATCTTATTGGCACTACGCCGTAAGCTTATTGATTGGTTGTATGTCTGGCGATAAAAAATCCCCCTTAGTTTGGGTGATAGCTGGTGAACCATCAGGTGATTTGATTGGTGCTCGTTTAATGGTTGCGTTGCGTGAACGTACCGGCGGGGACATCCAGATTGCGGGTGTTGGCGGCGAGGCTATGGGAAA
>CAJWSW010000086.1 GCA_913046035.1 uncultured Alphaproteobacteria bacterium
TTATTGTTTTTCGTGGTGTTAGGATTGAACTGGTGGGTTTGACAGCGAAACGGACAATCACGTCTTGGCCAGTTGAAATGCCACCTAATACGCCACCAGCGGCATTGGAGAGGAATTCCACACTATTGCCCTGCATGCGCATTTCGTCAGCGTTTTCTTCCCCGGAGATTGAGGCGGCTTCGAATCCAGCCCCGATTTCTACGCCTTTGACAGCGTTGATGCTCATCATTGCGGAGGCGAGATCAGCATCTAATTTGCCATAAACCGGTGCGCCTAGTCCTGCCGGCACGCCGGAGGCTACAACTTCGATCACAGCTCCAACCGAAGACCCTCTTTTCCTAACGGTGTCAAGATAGTTTGCCCACTCCTTCGCTATCAACGCGTCGGGGCACCAGAAGGGATTTTTCCTGACATTCGCCCAACGCCACCGCTCCCGATCAATCGGTATCTCACCGATCTGAACCATCGCGCCACGTATTTTGATTTTTGTGCCAAGAATTTTGCGCGCCACTGCGCCTGCAGCCACTCGGCAAGCGGTTTCCCGGGCTGAAGCCCGGCCGCCGCCGCGATAGTCTCTTATCCCATATTTCTTCCAATATGTGTAATCGGCGTGGCCAGGTCTAAACTTATCCCGGATTGTGCTGTAATCCTTTGATCGTGCGTCTTGGTTTTTAATCACCAGGCTAAGCGCGGTGCCTGTGGTCTTTCCCTCAAAAACACCGGATGCTATCTCGACTTCATCCGGTTCTTTGCGTTGAGTGACAAAGCGGGAAGATCCTGGTTTTCTCTGGTCCAGCCAGCTTTGAATGTCGGCGGCACTTAGCCTTAGACCCGGCGGTACGCCGTCGAGCACGCAGCCAATTGACGGCCCGTGGCTCTCACCCCAAGTGGTGAAACGGAATAGATGACCAAAACTATTGTCGGTCATGGGCGAATCTTTTCTTGGGTGACAGTAATGTCCGGGGCATCGACGGCTTTCATGCCAACGACGTGGTAACCGGAATCAACATGATGAACTTCGCCTGTAACGCCTGTCGAAAGGTCTGACAGTAGATATAGTCCTGCCCCACCAACTTCGTCGATGGTGATGTTTCTTTTCATTGGAGAGTTGTATTCGTTCCATTTCAGGATGTAGCGAAAATCGCCAATACCTGAAGCTGCTAGTGTTTTGATTGGGCCAGCGGAGATGGCATTAACGCGGATGTTGTCACGCCCAAGATCAACAGCAAGATATTTTACGCTTGTTTCTAGTGCTGCCTTTGCCACGCCCATTACATTGTAGTGCGGCATTACGCGCTCAGCGCCCGCATAGGTCAATGTGAGTAAGCTGCCACCTTTCTTCATCATTGGCGCGGCGCGTTGGCATATTGCTGTGAATGAATAGCAAGAGATGTTCATTGTGATTGAAAAGTTTTCAGGTGATGTGTCAACGTAGCGGCCTTTTAGCTCATCCTTGTCAGAATAGGCGATGGCATGGACTACAAAATCGAGTCCCTTCCACTCACTATCTAAGGCAAAAAATACATTATCAATGTCGTTGCTATCTGTGACGTCACAGGGTAGGACCAATTGTGAGCCAACCGATTCGGCTAGGGGGCGAACCCGCTTCTCAAGAGCATCTCCCTGAAATGTAAATGCCAATTCAGCCCCTTGTTGGGCTAGCGCTTTGCTAATGCCCCAGGCGATCGATCGGTCGTTTGCAACACCCATGACCAATCCACGTTTTCCATACATCAACGCACCTGCGTTCGACATTCCAACCTCATTTTCCAAAGAACGGATCAATCAAAAAAGATCCCAGCGACGGCATCCTACACGATAGGTCCATACCGTCAATTTAGGTGGGTATGCTATATCATATTTGGTTTTTGCATTTAATCCGATGGGTTCTGTATCCCGTTATATAAGGATGGTTAGCCCGCATCTACTACCATATTGTGATCTTTTAAAAATCGCGTTCTGACATTGATCAACATGATTGCGTTGACGAGAGCCAGGTCGAATACGTGGCCCCGTTCAAAACATCGTTTTTCTGACACCTTATTAGAATTATGGTGTTTATAGATTGCGACGGCACAACTATGGCGGTAATGAGCGTTAATAGGAGATTTTTCTGCTGTCATGGCTCGGACCTCCTGCGCGATTTAGTTAGTTTGCAAAAATATGTTAAAACTACCTAAAAATTATCGAGTCGGGTGCGAAAGAGCGCAGATATGGTGGGTGTGGAAACAGTTGAACCGATGAACCTCTTTCAGGTTTGGCTCGAAGAGGCGCATGAAACCGAAGTGAATGATCCTACTGCTATGACGCTGGCCACCGTCTCTGCGGCAGGCGCGCCGTCGGCGCGGATGGTGCTTCTAAAAGAGGCGGACGATCGTGGTTTTGTTTTTTATACCAATACCGAAAGTCGAAAAGGCGCGGAGCTCGATGCGTCTAGGCAAGCGGCTCTCGTGTTTCATTGGAAATCTCTGCGGCGGCAGGTCCGTGTGACCGGTTTGACAGAGCGGGTTAGTGAAGATGAAGCTGACACTTATTTTGCGACCCGTGCCCGTGGGAGCCAGATCGGCGCTTGGGCATCGGACCAGTCCCGTCCACTTGAAGGTCGGTTCACATTGGAAAAGCGGGTCGCGAAGTTCGCTGCCAAGTTCGGTACCGGTGCGGTTCCGCGTCCATCGCACTGGACCGGCTATCGTGTAGTTCCGCGGGAGATAGAGTTCTGGCGGGACAAACCATTCCGCTTGCACGAAAGGGTAGTTTACACGCGAATAGGCTCTGGCGAGTGGAAGAAGGGCAACATCTACCCATAGATCTTCCTTTACCCTAAAGTTCGAGCAAGTTTGTCGGTTTTTCATGGGGGATTAGTCATCTGCACCTGGAGCATGCGATACAACGGATGGTTTCAAATTTCTCCGTGCCTTAGGTTTTCGCTAGGGGGAAGCCTGGTTACCATGCGCCATCAATAAAAAAGAGTATGCTAATCGGTAAGACTTGAAGACAGGTTCAAAAGACCGCATTCTTGGCACAAATGTAATTGGCGGTTTGAAAAGGCTGGCAAGATAATGGCCAGGCTATCCGAGGAGAAATAGATGAGTTTCAAGACAATTCTGGTGCCGGCAAGTTCAGCCGAGGCGAGTAAATCTGCGCTTGATACCGCGTTATTGGTTGCAAGGCGCTGGAACTCTCACTTGGAAGTTTTGCATGTTCGTGCCGATCCGCGTGGCCTTGTTCCCTACACCGGTGAGGGCATGGATGGATCGATGATTGAGGAGATTATGGACGTCACGGAACGTGAAGGGGTGGATCGCGCTACTCAGACAAAGGCCATGTTTGATGAATTCTGTGCTGAGCACAACCTTATCGTGAATGATACGCCTTCAGCCGACGCTGGCGTTACTGTGTCGTGGCGAGAGGAAGCTGGGCGAGAAGATGAGATTGTCGCATTGCAGGGCCGGCTCTATGACTTGATCGTTGTTGGCCGCCCTGTGTCAGAGTCGCCACTTCCATCACCCATTACTCTAGAAGCCGCTCTTCACGACACCGGCCGACCAATTCTTGTTGCGCCTCCACGGGTTCCAGAGGATACCGGCAGTCATATCGCGATCGCGTGGGAGGCAAGTCCTGAAGCGGCACGCACAATCGCAGTGTCGATACAGGCATTAATAGAGGCTGAGAAGGTAAGTATTTTAGCTCCGAATTTGTCACAGCCCCTGCCGCTAGATCCGTCAGATCTTGTAGCCCGTTTGATCTGGCATGGAGTTGCGGCAGAAATTCATGAATTTAATGCGCAGATCACTGAGCTGGGTCCAGCGTTTCTAGCGCAATCGGCGTCAATTGGGGCGGACATGTTAGTCAAGGGTGCCTATTCACAAAGTCGGTTACGGCAAATGGTGCTCGGCGGGCGGACGCGCCACATCCTTGGCCATACTTCCGTTCCGGTGTTATTGGCTAAATAGAGAGGTTGGAGAAGCTTCCTTATGGCTGATAAGCCTCGTACGTTAATTCTCACCGGTGCTAGCCGCGGTATTGGTCATGCCACAGTTCGGCGGTTTAGCGAAGCGGGTTGGCGTATTATTACTTGTTCACGGGATGATGTACCGGAAGCATGCCAGTACGATCCGAATTGGGCACATCACATTCCGACAAACTTGGGCAATACGGACGAATTAGCTGCGTTTATAGATCGGGCTAATAATTTCATTGGGGACGATGGACTTGCAGCGCTGGTAAACAATGCTGCGGTGTCACCGAAAACACCCTACAAAGAACGCCTTGGGTGCCTTAATGGTGAGGAAAATGCCTGGCGCGAAGTCTTTGAGCTAAACTTCTTTGTCCCGTTGAAACTATGTCGCGGGTTTGCGGCGGCACTTCATCGTGGAAAGGGCGCTGTAGTGAATATCACTTCGATTGCCGGCCACCAGGCGCACCCATTCGCTGGGTCGGCTTACGCTGTATCGAAGGCCGCGCTGTCCTCGCTAACTCGGGAACTAGCAGTAGAATTTGCTGAACTAGATGTGCGCGTCAATGCTGTGGCGCCGGGCGAGATCGAAACTGAAATGATCGGTCCGGAATATGAGTCTTTACTCCCGAGGATCCCGCTGAACCGGATGGGCTCTGCGGCGGAGGTTGCAGGCACTGTACTTCAACTATGTAGTCCCGATTTCGGCTATGTAACCGGTACAGAGATATTCGTGACCGGCGGCCAACACTTAATGTAGAAGCCTGCGTTTTTATAATAACGTCATTACAAACTATAAATGCTACGCTCTGGCTATATTCTCTCCGGAAGCAACCACGTGACGCGACCGTCATACTTGTATTGTTGAGGTGTGCTGGCTCAGTGAGCAGGGAAATTTGTATTTTTGATACAATAGCGTGTGGAGGTTGTGTCGAAAATAACCTTGACCTGTGCAGTAGACGCGGACATTTGTGAGCGCATCCTCGACGCTATTATGATCACGACGATATTTCTTGCGCCCGGATAGTTTCGTATCAGATACGTTCGCGCAGAGCTTGAAGCCAAGTAAGCCGGGTTTCTACAAGCTTAATGTCGTGTGAGAGCCAGTCCTGGAAAAAAAGTTTTTCTGAGCTAGGCTCTAAAAGGTCACTTAGTCGCGCCAGCTCAAGTTCACACGAATCAATTAACAGGTCGACTTGGTCGTGGCGCTCTTTATCGTTCAACAAAGGAAGAAATCGCATCTTTAGTGCAATTACCAGTTTTGACATGTCAGTGAGGGGTGGCCGCACTGTTGCCTTAAGGAGTGTGAGTAATTCTTCGTGGCCTGTTTCTGAGAGACTAAGTACAGCGCTCGCGCCCTCCTCACTCGCATACACTAAACCCTCGTAACGCAGCAGTTCTATTGAAAGGCCGGTCATTTCTAGTGACGAGCCGGCAATACGTCCCACAAACTGCCGCACGGCGTTCGCTAAATCAGCGTATATCATCGGTTTTTCTGATAAAATACCAAGCGCCGCGAGCCTGATTGTTTCCTTTGGTAGCAGCGAATTGTCGCTAAACATATCCGTGCCCTTTCATCCACTTCAAATAGTAATGATTACGATGTTTAACTATTATGCGGCGGCTTTAATTGCAAGGCGATCCCATATTTCCTGAAGTGACCTAATCAAATGAGCCATATCACTGTCACTATGCAATGGACCAGGTGTCAAGCGAAGACGTTCTGTTCCCTTCGGTACTGTTGGATAATTGATAGGTTGGACGTAAATGTGATGCCGTTCCATTAGTTCGTCCGTCACCTGCTTACAAAGCACTGGGTTGCCGACTAACACTGGGACGATGTGTGATGCCGATTCCATGATTGGCAAGTTTGCCTCAAGCAAAAGACGTTTTAGGGTCGCAGCACGCTCTTGTTGTTGTTCCCGCTCGACAGCGCTTATTTTGAGATGCCGAACGCTTGCTAATGCTCCTGCTGCTACCGCCGGCGGGAGCGCTGTAGTGAATATGAACCCTGACGCATATGAGCGGACGAAGTCAATCATCGCAGCAGACCCTGCTATGTAGCCGCCGATCACACCATAGGCTTTAGCGAGTGTCCCTTGTATCACTGTTATACGGCTCATTGCGCCGTCACGCTCGGCCACGCCAGCGCCTCGGGGACCGTACATTCCGACGGCATGGACCTCGTCAAGGTAGGTCATAGCGTTGTACTTATCAGCAAGGTCGCAAATTGCGTTGATCGGGGCTATATCTCCATTCATCGAGTACACAGACTCGAAAACAATGACCTTCGGTCGAGAGATTTCAATCTGCTGTAACTTGCGTTCAAGATCTACCAGGTCATTGTGAGCAAAAATAACTTTTTCGGTCATGCTATGACGTATCCCCGCGATCATCGACGCATGATTGTCCGAGTCAGAAATTAGTACGCACTCCGGGATGTGCGCACCGATGGTTGAGAGCGCGGCCTCGTTTGCGACGTAGCCGGACGTAAACACCAGCGCTGCCTCGGTGCCATGGAGGTCAGCAAGTTCTTCTTCTAGCAACACGTGGTAATGGGTAGTCCCTGAGATGTTGCGAGTACCGCCCGCGCCGGCCCCAACTTTGTCAATCGCATCTTTCATGGCAGTGCGAACGATCTCATTTTGGCCCATTCCTAGGTAGTCATTTGAACACCAAACAGTGACTTCTTCAGTTCCGTGGGCGTTATGACTTGTCGCTGTTGGAAAGGCACCCACTTGACGCTCCAGATCGGCAAATACACGGTAGCGACCTTCACCTTTCAGAGCAGAAATTTGATCAGCAAAAAACTGTTCATAGTTCATTTGTGGATTTCCCAAGATGCATGGACCAACGTTGTAATTTCGAAAATGTTGACCAACATCTCAAAGAATAGAGAACGATGCCTCAAATGGAAACATTTAAGAGGCCATCACTTGGTACTCGCGAGGTATTGAGCTGATTTGTCGCGGCCTAAGGGCGCTTATCGCAATTATTTTTTGGTCACGTCACAGTTGGAAACTGCTTTAAATGTTGAATAAAGGGCTTCGGCAAATTTATCGAACATTTCACTGATCTCGGCATCTGTAATTATTAGGGGTGGCGAGAAGGCGACCCGGTCACCCATCGCCCTAAGAATAAGACCTCGCTCCTGTGCTTGGGCAACCAAGTAGGGGCCTACCGCTGTGGAAGCGTCATACGGTTCCCGGGTCTCTTTATTGGCGACTAGTTCGATCGCACCAACTAGACCCAGACCCATTGTCTCGCCCACCAAAGGATGATCTGCAAAATTGTGCAGCCTGCTTAGGAAACTTTTGCTGCGGGCTTTAACGTGGTCAATCAGATTGATTTCTTCGTAAATATTAAGTGTTTCGACCGCTACCGCCGCTGGCACTGGATGGCCTGAATAAGTGTACCCGTGCCCGAAAATACCAATTTCGGAGGTTCGCGGTGCAATTGTATCGAACACCCGATTATTAATAATGACTGCGGAAATTGGCAGGTAGCCGGAAGTAAGGGCTTTGGCACAGGTTAAGATATCCGGACGCAGGCCTAATGTCTGACTGCCCCACATTTCACCGGTGCGACCGAAGCCGCATATAACTTCATCAGCGACTAGCAGAATGTCGTATTTTTGCAGCACAGCTTGGATTTTTTCGAAATAAGTTGGCGGTGGCACAATTACGCCACCTGCCCCCATTACTGGTTCAGCAAAGAAGGCGGCCACCGTGTCTGGTCCTTCCTTTTTTATCAATTCTTCGAGGTTCTCTGCGCATCTCGTCGCAAAATCTTCTTCGGACTCACCCCCCTCGGAAAATCGGTAATAGTGCGGCATATCGGTATGCAAAAAGCCTTTGAGCGGAATATCGAAGTCCGTATGATTTACAGGAACTCCGGTTATACTTGCCGCCGCTACCGTGACTCCATGATAGGCTTTAAAGCGGCTTATGATTTTCTTTTTTTCTGGCCGACCCATGATGTTATTGAGATACCAGATTATCTTAACCGCCGTATCTGAAGCCTCTGACCCAGAGTTGCAGAAAAATACCTTTGCCATCGGCACTGGCGCTAGGTCCAACAGTCGCTCTGCCAACTCAATTTGCGAAGGATGACCCTTTTGGTTAAACCCATGGTAAAATGGCAATTGGTTCATTTGCCGGGCCGCTGCTGTTGCCAGCCGCTTCTCTCCAAACCCGAGTGAGGCACACCAAAGACCCGACATTCCTTCGAGATATTTCTTCCCGTTTTCGTCCCAAATATAGACACCTTCGCCCCGCGTAATTACGAGTGGGCCTTCAAACTCGTTAGCGACCGCATTAGTGTATGGGTGAAAAACCGCTTTGGCATCACGGCGGCTCATCGAGTTCACGCGGCCGTTGGCGCTCCTATCTGATACGTTATGGACAGTCATTTCGGGCCTCTATCGGGCAATACAGTGTATATCACCCGCCGGTGACGCTCATGTGTCTCATAACGGCCGGTGTAGCACGGCGCCGGTCAATGATGAAATCATGGCCTTTCGGCTTCCGCGCAATAGCAGCGTCGATAGCATCCATGAGTGTTTTATCGTCTCCGGTCCGCAACGGCTCTCGCAAATCTGCGGCATCCTCTTGACCGAGACACATGAAAAGAGTTCCGGTGCATGTCAGGCGCACCCTATTGCAGTCTTCGCAGAAGTTATGGGTCATTGGTGTTATGAAACCAATGCGTCCGCCGGTTTCACCTACCCTGACATATCGGGCAGGTCCGCCGGTTGTGTCGTCAATATCTTGTAACGTCCATCGTCGTTTGAGCTCTGCGCGCACCATGGACAATGGCAAGTATTGCTCGAGGCGATTTTCGCCTCCGATCTCACCCATTGGCATGACTTCAATGAATGTAAGGTCGAAACCCTTTTTGCCGCACCAAGCGACCATTTCGTGGATTTCATCATCATTGATACCCCTAAGCACAACCGTGTTTATCTTAATTTGGTGACCAGCATCTTCTGCGGCGTCTATTCCGGCCATTACTTTGTCAAGCTTTCCCCAGCGGGTAATTTTTTCGAATTTCTCCGGGTTTAAGGTATCGATGGAGATATTAATACGCCGCACGCCCGCCTGGAATAGGCCAACAGCGTAGCGTTGCAGTTGGCTAGCATTGGTGGTTAGTGTCAGTTCCTCAAGTGCTCCACTGTCTAGGTGGCGTCCGAGGCGCTGGAATAGCCACATTATATCTCGGCGAACTAGGGGTTCGCCGCCAGAAATTC
>CAJWSW010000087.1 GCA_913046035.1 uncultured Alphaproteobacteria bacterium
GATGAGGGCAGTTTTTTAACCTTATTTCTTAGTCAGATCTATCAGGCCCACGCCCTCCTGTTCACAGTCGTTTCTATCGCATTGTACTTACTTGTATCGTCAATTTTCGGCGCATCCATTGAGGCAATCGTTAGCGCCAGCATAATTTTCAGCGTCATCTGGTTATGGCTGATCGCTGCATTCCCCATTCTAGTCCACAAAACTGTTGGCATTGATTTTGCGAAGGCCGCATCCATTGGGTTGATCACACTGTTCATTGGCTGTTTCAATTCGTTTTTCAACGTGTTCTCAGCAATGGGCCCGCACAATGCAGGCGTGATGATGATGGTGCTCTCCATCATAATAACGCAGCTATGGTTGATACGATTAAGGGGGACCGCGTCACCCACGATTTGTTCCGGGATTACGGTCATTATGTTTGTCGTTCAATGGGCTGCAATTTACACCCACTACACAAACATTTTTATCCTTCCCCTTGCCACCGTCATCGCGATTGCCAGTCAGGCTGGCCACCGAATGACAATACGAGTAACGTTAATTGTCCAGTATAGTATTATTACCTTCGTCGCCTTCATACCTGCCATTGCCCTCGCCTTAATTTATGACAACGTTATCGGCGGTGGCGTGAATACCCAGACCTTCGGGGGTTTAGCATCGGCTTTTGTATTAACTTCGCCATCCGAACTGGGCAATACCGCGACTGAACGTTTCGTGATGTGGTTTAACTTTACGTCGGTCTTTTACTCTGCAGGAGGTCTCGCTCTCGGCGTAATCGGCGTATTGGGTTTGGCGTGGCAATATCGACTTACAATGCCAGCGACAGTCGTATTTGCACATTTCCTCGCCGGTGTTTTTCTTCAGATATTCACTCAGTACGACAGAACCGCCGCATATCTCCTACCGCTACTTATGCTAGGCGGCGGATGGTGTTTATCATCATCCACCGCTTGGATGTTACAAACCACTGAACGAGGAACGATACGAGTGGTTCCAGTGGCAGCAGCAGTGGTGTCTGGGTGCATCCTCCTTTTTCACTTTTCGCTCGAAATACCAGGACTTCGTTCGCCTGAATTAGTCCATCCATGGGGGAGGATTGCCAATCATTCCGGCATGAAAAAGGCGATCGCGGACCTAGATAAAATTGTACCCGAGGGGTCGACCCTTATGTCATGGGATTACGCTACCACGCACCAATTTCGAGCCACCACAAAACGGCAGCTCGGCACATTGCTCGTAACCCGACCCATCGAAACGCTGGTCAAGCAAAAAAAATTGGGATCACTTACTGCCTATATAGAAACGCGCGGACTCAGCCTATCTAGCAAACGACCGCTTTTCGTGCTCGCGCCAGTCAAAATTTCAAAAATGAAACTCAAAGATTCCCTCTCTTACGTACTTGGAACTCATGGATTTAGTGGACAATCTCCAGCCGACATTGCGGAGCAACGTCGATGGAAATTAAAAAACGGCAAATATCACACTAACGAGCTTGTTCTCTATCTCGTCCGTTGGTGATTTTTTGTTTGGCTTTTATCCGGTTACCAGACGTGTATACCGCTCGTATCGCCCTGTCATCGGCGAGTATCATTTGTGCGAAAAGTATATCACGCAGGCTTTCTGCTCGCTCCACCCGTTGTTGAATTATAGGCGTTGATTTCAGATTAAGAACGACAATATCAGCCTCGTAGCCGGGCTCCAGACGTCCAATCTTGTCACCAAGCGAGAGCGTTTCGGCGCCACCAGCCGTTGAGAGCCAAAACGCTACCTCGGGCGTAAGGGAAAACCCGGCTTGCTGCGCAATCTCATACGCAGCTTTCATTGTCGCAAAAGGAGAGAGAGATGTACCACCACCGACATCACAGCCTAACATAACGTCAATACCAGCCTTCCAGACGCGATTTAGATCGAACAGACCACTACCCATGAAAAGGTTGGATGTTGGGCAATGAACAAACTTGGTTTGGGTTTCAGCAGCCATCGCCAAATCTGCGTCATCCATATGAATTGCATGCCCGTAAAGGCTCCTTGGCCCAATCATTTTATAATGGGCGTATACATCCTGATAGGACGCCGCATTTGGGAAGAGGTCAGCGACCCATTTTATTTCATCAAGATTTTCTGCCACATGAGTTTGCAAGTAAACATCGTCGAATTCGGATATCAGCGCGCCGCATGCCTCAAGTTGTTCTGGCGTGCTGGTAGGTGCAAAACGAGGAGTGACCGCATACAAATTTCGGCCCCGCCCGTGCCACTTTTCGATAAGGGACTTGGTATCTTCGTATCCAGATAGCGCGGTATCCATCACCGTGAGGGGAGCATTCCGGTCCATAAGAACTTTGCCTGCAATCATGCGCAGGTTGCGGGATGTCGCCTCTTCAAAAAACGCCTCGGCCGACTCACGATGAACAGTGCAGTACACAGCCGCTGTCGTAGTGCCATTCGATAAAAGAAGATCAAGAAATAGTGATGCCTTTTCGCGCGCATAATTAAGGTCAGAAAACAGGCTCTCCTCTGGAAAAGTATATTTTTCCAACCATTCTAGTAGCTGAGTACCAAAGGAGGCGATTACGCCCGTTTGTGGGTAGTGAGCGTGCCCATCAATAAAACCAGGAAGTATGAGATCGTCGCCGTAATCATGCCTGACGGCCCCGGATGTTATATCTTTAGGCTCTTCTCCAAACTGTCCTGACCAGACAATGTCTCCTCCTTCTATCAAGACGGCGCCTTTTTCCGTAAACCGGAGCGCTCCCTCTTCTAAACGCGGATCGCCGTCAAAAGAGAGGGTCTGTCCAGTAAGTAATATTCTTGTGTCTGAAATTTGGGTCAGGGCAAATTCTCACTCAGTCGATAAGAGAAGGGCGGCATCGGATTTTACCGAGCCGCCCCGAATTTGTCGCAATGTTAATCCTCGTAGCAGATAACAAAACGACTATTTTGGAATAGTTCCGTCTATTCCTTGAACATAAAAGTTCATGCCTGCCATAAGCCCGTCGTCGGCTTTTTTGCCTGCAGGAATACGGACTTTCCCAGACTGGTCTTTGATCTCGCCAGCAAATGGATGAATTGAACCTGAAATGATACCTTTACGTGTATCTTCAGCTAATTTAACGACGCTGGCCGGGATTACGGAGTTATACGGAGCCATCTTTACCATGCCCTCTTTAAAACCGTGCCAAGTATCTTGCTGTTTCCAGTTCCCATTCATTACAGCTTTTGTGCGGGCCACGTAATACGGGGCCCAGTTGTTAACAATAGCTGTTAAATGGGCTTTCTTCCCGAAATTTGTCATGTCAGAGGCCTGGCCAACAGCATAGACACCGCGCTTCTCCGCAACCTGAAGAGGGGCTGGGCTATCGGTATGCTGCATTATAACATCCGCTCCTTGGTCAATCAGGGTCTTGGCCGCATCTGCTTCTTTGCCGGGATCATACCATGTCGATACCCAAACAACTTTGATTTTAACTTTTGGGTTAACCGACTTCGCTGACAGGTAGGTCGCATTGATTCCACGGATGACTTCGGGGATTGGGAACGAAGCGACGTAACCTATGGTGTTGGTTTTCGTCATTTTTCCAACGATCTTGCCAACAACATACCTACCTTCATAAAAACGCGCTGAGTATGTCGCGACATTTGGTGAGAGTCTTTTATACCCGGTTGCGTGCTCAAATGTGGCTTTTGGAAAACGCTTCGCTACCTTGTTGGTCGGGTTCATGTAGCCGAAAGAAGTCGTAAAAATTAGATCGTGTCCCGAGCTCGCTAGTTTAGTGATTACACGTGTTGCGTCGGCATTCTCAGCGACTTTCTCCACATAAGTCGTCGAAACCTTCGAACCAAGAGCTTTTTCAAGGGCAAGTCGTCCCTGGTCATGCTGATAATTCCAGCCATGATCACCAATGGGCCCAACGTAAACAAAGCCCACTTTCATTTGCGCCTGCGCGACATTCGCAAATCCTAAGGCCAGAATAGCCGCGGCGACGGTTACGCCTAGTTTTGCTTTTAAATGCATCGTTCACTCCTTCTACTAGTCATTTGAAATAAGTCGTTTATCTAACCCGAAGAATGATAATTTTTTCCCAAACATGCAGGCGCGTTAAGCAAAGATTTTGCGCTATCACGTGAGATAATTACCAAAACCAAAATCGTTGCCAAATAAGGTAGCATTGAAAGGAACTGCGCGGAAACCTCTACACCCATTCCCTGTGCATAAAGTTGAATGATCGTGATCCCACCGAACAAATAGGCACCAAAGAATGCTCGCCATGGTTTCCAGGAAGCGAAGACTACTAGCGCCAGAGCGATCCAGCCGCGACCAGCCGTCATATTCTCAACCCACAAAGGCGTATAAGCAATTGACAGGTATGCTCCGCCAATTCCTGCCATAGCGCCGCCAAATAGTATTGCACCCATCCGGATTAAGGTTACAGAATAGCCGATAGCATGCGCAGCATCGTGGTTTTCGCCAACTGCGCGAACCAAAAGCCCACCTCGCGTCTTTTTTAGGAACCAGGCGACCGAGGCAACACTTAATATCGAAAAATAAACTAGCGCATCGTGTCCAAACACCAGCGGCCCAACAATTGGGATGTCAGATATACCGGGGATATCAAGCTTAGCAAGACCCACGAATGTATTTCCAACGTATGAATGACCAATCAAAGCACTCAGGCCTATCCCAAATATCGTCAACGCGAGACCCGTTGCAACTTGGTTAGACTGCAAATAAACGCATAGAACGCCGAAAATAAAAGCCATTAACATACCCGCGATGGCGCCCGAAAAAATAGCAAGCACCTCACTGCCTGTGGTCACCGCCATGGCAAATGCTGCAATCGCCCCGATAATCATCATCCCCTCTACACCAAGGTTCAGGACCCCCGCCTTTTCAACCACGGTTTCACCTACTGCGGCAAAGACCAATGGCGTCGCCGCCGTTACGATGGTTAACATTGCAGGGATAAGCCATTCGACACTCACTCGGACAGCCTCGTATGGATATTCCGTCGTCCAACTCGAACTCGGTAACGAATTAAAACGTCGCTAGCGAGAAGGAAAAAAAGCAACATGCCCTGGAACACGCCAGTAACAGCGTTCGGTAGGTTCATGGTAATCTGCGCGGAGTCGCCTCCAAGATAAGTAAGCGCCATTAAAAGCCCCGCAAAGAACACACCAGCAGGGTGAAGCCTCCCTAAAAAAGCAACTATAATTGCGGTAAAGCCATAGCCTGGCGAAATGGCGGGAACAATTTGTCCGATTGCGCCTGAAAGTTCAATCACACCGGCTAGCCCTGCACAACCACCAGAAATCAGCAACGTGACCCAGATTAACTTTTTTTCTTTAAAGCCCGCAAAGGTGCCCGCAAGCGGCGCTATCCCGATCACCTTGATTTGAAAGCCGATAATATGCCGCGATATCAGCACCCAACCCGCAGCAACGGCTAGAAGCGCCAACAGCCAGCCGACATTAAGTCTAGTCTCCTCGATAAGAACAGGGAGCAAGGCGGAATCGTGGAACATCCGGGACTCCGGAAAATTCATCCCCTCGGGATCTTTCCAGGGACCATGAACAAGGTAACTAAGGACTAAAAGCCCGACGTAAGTTAACATTAAGCTCGTCAAAATCTCATTTGTGTTAAAGCGCGTTTTAAGCCAGGCGGGAATTGCCGCCCACGCCAAACCGCCCAAGGTGCCGCATATCAGCATTGCGGGCACCAGGAGAATGCTACCCTGATCATAGAATGCTAACGCGAGCCCGCCGCCAGCCAGCGCGCCCATAATGAGCTGCCCTTCTGCGCCGATGTTCCAAACATTTGCCTGGAAACCAATCGCAAGCCCGACACCAATTAATATTAGCGGCGTAGCCTTGACACATAGTTCTGTGACGCCGTCGAGAGTGGATATCGGTTCAATGAAGAATGTTGCTATTGCGTCTACAGGATCAACCCCCAATAACGCAAACATGACCATTGCCGTAATGATTGTCATGCCAACGGCAATCAAAGGTGACAGATACACCATGGCTTTTGAAGCCTCGGGGCGTGACTCCAGCCTAAACAACGTCAACCGTGTTCCCATCGAGGCCAACCCCCGCCATCAACAATCCAATTTCTTCAACAGTGATACTTTCTGTCGCCCGAGCATCCGACATCCTGCCCGCACTTATCACGGCGATACGATCGGAAATCTCGAATAATTCTTCAAGATCCTGCGACACCACCAAAACTGCCGCACCCCTAGTTGCCATATCGATAAGCGACTGACGTATCGAAGCTGCGGATCCTGCATCAACACCCCAAGTCGGCTGAAGAACGACAATAACGCCGGGTGCCTGGACAATCTCTCTGCCCACAATGAATTTTTGTAGATTGCCACCGGAAAGACTGTTTGCAGCGTGGCCCACGCCCGGTGTTTTAACGCGAAATTGTTTTACGATATCTTCTGCAAAATCGTTCGATGCTTCTTTCTTAATAAAGCCCTTTTTCAGCAGCTTCATCCTGGTTGCACCGGATAAAAGGGCGTTCTCCCATAACGACATTCCAGCCACTGCTCCGTGCCCAAAGCGTTCCTCGGGAACAAGGCCGATTCCAATTTGGCGCCGCTTTATAGGGTCCATTCGACCGATAGCAGTGCCATCCAGCATGATCGCTTCCGCGGTGTCGGCCAAGGTTTCTCCGGTCAGCACCTCCATAAGTTCTCGTTGCCCATTACCTGCAATTCCGGCGATACCGAGCACCTCCCCTGCATGCACTCGGAGGTTTACCGACGTAAGATTAGTTCCGTGCTGATGGTTCGATACCGCGCTCAGGTCTTCAAGCTTTAATCGGACCTCACCATCAGTTCTGTGATGCGCCCGTCTTGGACTGATAAGGTTATCACCCATCATTATTTCAGCCATAGAGCGCGCTGTTTCTTTATTCGGCGTGCATTCTGCTACCACTTCTCCCATGCGCATGATGGTCGCCGTGTGGCACAGTTTCTTAATCTCTTCGAGTTTGTGGGAGATATAGAGGATTGATACCCCCTCCTCTGACAAACGACGCAATGTTTTGAATAGTTCTTCGACCTCTTGAGGGGTCAGGACAGATGTTGGTTCATCCATAATCAGCAAAGCTGGGTCCTGAAGCAAACAGCGCACAACCTCAATCCGCTGGCGTTCACCGACCGACAACGTGTGCACATAACGACCGGGATCGAGAGGCAAACCATACTGCGCAGATACCTTACGAATGCGTCCAGATAGGTCACCCTTAGCAAGTTCCGATGAAATTCCGACCGCGATATTCTCTTCCACGGTCATTGCGTCGAAGAGAGAAAAATGTTGGAAGACCATGCCAATACCCAACTTGCGAGCAGCATTGGGATTGGCCAGCTGTACCTCCAACCCCTCCCATAGCATAAGGCCTGTGTCCGCCTTCTGAACTCCGTAAATAAACTTTACTAACGTCGACTTACCCGCGCCATTTTCACCAAGCAACGCGTGTATTTCACCAGGCCTCACCTTTAAGCTTACATCTTTGTTGGCGACTACACCGGGATAGGTTTTGTTAACCCCAATGAGTTCAAGCCGGGGAATTTCTGATGAAGCCGCGTTAGTCACGCGGCCGTTCCCCGATTTTTAATATCATCTAGCGCCATCAGGATTGCTTCCGGCGTCGCGGGAGCGTTTAGGTTCGGCAGAGATTTATAATTACCAGTTCTCGCTACCGCATCGCGCAAAGCCAGCCAGACGCTGATAGCTAGCATCAAAGGTGGTTCACCCACTGCTTTTGAGCGGAAAATTGTTGGCACCCGGTTCGGTGCGTCCTCCAAGATATGCACCCGAAAGTGCGGTGGCACATCGCGACTACCCGGTATCTTATAAGTTGATGGCCCGTGCGTCATTAACGTACCTTTTTCGTCCCATACTAGCTCTTCAGAGGTAAGCCAGCCCATGCCTTGAACGAAAGCACCTTCGATCTGTCCTAAATCAATCGCCGGGTTCAGCGACGCGCCAACGTCTTGGAGAATGTCAACTGACAAAACGCGTGACTCGCCAGTTAGTGTATCTATCACTACCTCGCTGATAGAGGCTCCGTATGTAAAGTAATAAAAGGGGTTCCCGGTCATAGTTTTGGGATCCCAATGGATCTCCGGCGTGCGATAATATCCAGTTGCGGATAGAGAAACCCGCTGGTTCCAAGTCATTTGCGCGGTTTCAGCGAATGATAAACTTTCATTGCCCGCGTATACACGGTTCTGGCGAAATTCAATTTCGCTTGGCGAAACATCAAAATAATCAGCCGCCACCCCGGTCATGCGTCCCTTTATTTCCTCCGCCGCTTTTAACGCCGCCATGCCGTTAAGATCAGAACCAGCCGAGGCAGCTGTTGGCGTCGTATTAGGTACTTTATCCGTCCGCGTCGCGGAGATTTTTACATTCTCAATGTCGATTTGAAACACAGATGAGACTACCTGGGCGACTTTCACGAACAAGCCCTGCCCCATCTCTGTCCCGCCGTGGTTCAGATGGACGCTGCCATCGGTATAAACATGAACTAAAGCACCTGCCTGATTGAGCATCGGGGCGTTAAACGATATGCCGAATTTAACCGGCATGAGGGCAATACCTTTTTTTAATGTCCCATTGGTAGCATTGAATTCGTCGATTGCATCGCGCCGCCCTTGAAGGTCGGCTTCATCCGCGAGGCGTTCAACGATCTCGGGCATTATGTTGTCGGTTACGGTCTGACCATAGGGCGTGGTATTTCGGTTGTTGGTGCCATACCAGTTGACAGCCCGAACATTTTCTACGGATTTACCTAGTTTATGGGCGATATGCTCAATTGCTGTTTCTATCGCGATCATACCTTGCGGTCCGCCAAAGCCCCGAAAGGCTGTGTTGGAAACAGTGTTAGTTTTGCAAGGCCACCCCCGAAACAGTACATTTGGGATGTAATAAGCGTTACTACCGTGACAGAGCGCCCGGGCAACGACACCAGCCGACAGATCAGCGACGTTACCTGACCGCGCCACCATGTCAATC
>CAJWSW010000088.1 GCA_913046035.1 uncultured Alphaproteobacteria bacterium
ACGTAGCAGAATTGACCCCCGGAGCCCTGCGCGACGAACCTTCTCGTCTGATGGACGAGGCCTGTGCTCTATCCATGACAGGGGGACGACGCGTTATACGCCTGCGCGAGGCAACAGACTCCGTAACGAGCGCCGCGATGCAGGCCCTCGACTCGGAGGGAGGGGCGCTCATTATTATCGAAGCCGGCGACCTTCCGCCACGCTCAAAAATCCGTAGCCTTTTTGAAAAAGCCGATGACGCGGCAGCAATACCCTGTTATGCGGACGAGGGTACGAGTCTAGAAGGATTGATCCGTAAGGCCCTCGCCGATGCTGGTTTAAAGCCAGGTCCCGGTGTAACATCCTGGGTCGCAAGTAACCTAGGTTCAGACCGTATGGTAACCCGCATGGAGCTTGAAAAGTTAGTGCTCTACGCTGCGGGGCAAGTAGAAGTTACGCTAGAAGATGCCCAGGCTGTAATTGGAGATGCGGCGGCCGTAACCCTTGATGACGTAGTTTTCGCAGCCACAGGTGGAAATCTGCACGCACTTACGGCTGCGCTGGCGCGCGCTCGATTTGAGGGGATCACCGCCGTTTCTATCTTGCGGGCGGCGAGCCGGCATCTTGCGAGGTTGGAAGAAGCGGTTTCTGCAACAGTTGCAGGCGAGACACCGGACCAGGCGATGAAGAACTTGCGCCCTCCAGTTTTTTTCAAACAGAAAACCGGTTTCCTCAACCAAATGCAACGCTGGCGGCCAAGGAAACTGTCACGAGCGCGCCTCGAACTTATTCAAGCGGAAATTGATTGCAAATCGAGCGGAACTCCTGATCACGCGAGATGCGAAAGAGCACTGATGCGGTTAGCCGCCATGGCCGGGGGCCACCTACCCCGCTAAGGAGCCGAACCTCTCCCTTCAAAAGTTGAAAATGCAAAAAATAACCAGATTGCTGCAGCTGCCTTAATGAAGCAGGGAAACAAAGCATATACCATAGCCAAAGATAGACCGACCCCTTCTGCCATTGGTTGACCCGGTTGATACCCTAGAAATCCAAGGGTTGGCAATGCGAGCCCAGTTGCCAGGGCAAGGGCAGACTTGGCGCATAATGAGTTAGCGGCGAAATATTGGGCTGCATTATGGTGATCGCCAATAGAATCAATCCGATCCGCAACCATCGCAGGCGGGATAGCGAGGTCCGCGCCTAAAGCAACCCCGGAAAGACAACAAATGATTGCGAAAGGAACGATATCACCTTCCGCCAAAGTAAATGCCCATAGGAAAGTCGCAATCGCTAGCATCATGCTAATAGCCCAAGCCCGCGCCTTTCCAGTGTGCACCGAAAGCCGCTGCCAAACAGGCAGCCCAACCGCTCCGCTCAGAAAGTAAATTACAAGGAATAAACCGGTGTACTGCTCAGCCGCCAGGCGATCTCGTACATAAAATAGAACCAAAACAGCGGGGATCGCGCTGGCCAAATTGCTGAAAAAGAAGATGCCATAAAAAAGACGGCCCCAACGGCCGTTAACCAATCCAATTAAGCCAGCCGATGGCTTTGTGTACTGGCTGCGTTCGGCCTCAAAACCCAATAAACGGCTCTTGTACCAACGCAAAAAAAGCCACACACCCAAAAAAAGCATTGGAATGAGCAACAGACTAAATATCGAGAAACTATGGATAGGCGAGAATGACAATTGCAGAATCGAGGGTAGGAGTGACGCCAACAAAACACCTAAGAGACCAAACCCCTCGCGCACGCCCGTCACCTTTGTTCGCTCAGATGACGGCACATTCCATAACCCGCCGAGCGCTTGATAATTAATCAACACAATGCTGTAGCCGGTCGTGCAAACAAGCACACAGATCGCGAACCAAGCCAGCGTAAGCCGCTCAGAAAAGGGCGCCAGACCCGGATTAAAAAGGCCTACAAACCCGACCATCAGCAACAACATTCCGCATAAAATAATTTCTAAACGCCTATGCGAATATTTGTCACTAAAGGCCCCAATTAGAGGGTCTTGGACTGCATCAACAATGCGAAGAGCTAACAACATAGTGCCGATTAATGCCAGAGGCTGCAGCAGCACGGTTGCATAGAAATCTGGCGCATGTAGGTAAAGAGGAAGCCCCGCCATAGATACCGGCAGCGCCAGCGTGCCGTAAAGAAGCAGCTGCGAGTGGGCGGGCGAAGCCGCCAACACTGCGATTACACTCCTCCTAAAAGGGCACGTCTCAAGGCCGGCCGGGGCGTTTTTTCGCCAAGCCATATATCGAAGAAACGGCGTGTGAAAGCACGGTCATCGATTTCCCCGATCCAATTACCATCATGGTAAAAGATGGTGTGCCCGGTCTTATCTCGAACAGCTGTCAAGCGCGTACCATCAGTTACATTAGGCAATATATTTAACAACTTCTCCTGCCAGACTGATAAATTGGGCTCGTCGGCATAACCTTGATCCCGGATCTCAGAAATTGTTCGTTCAGCAATTTCAGCCCCATCAATATCAAGAAGGTATTTTACTGACAGTGCAAAAGGCATATCCGGGTGCCATTTGGCGTTGGGCGCGATCAGTGTCGCGGTGTAAACATCCCAAAAAAGATGGGACAACAAGCCTTGGCCGACCTTAGCCGGATTACTAAAATATTTTGCAGCGGTAGCAGCGGTTCTATCAGCTGCGACCGAGCTGGGCAAAAAAATTGACGCTAGCGCCAACGCGAAGAGCACTCCCCTATTAAGCATGTTGTATTTCGATCTGCATTACGTCTGTCCGGCCACTACGAAATGCCCCCGAACATGACGCGAGATAAAAGCGCCACAAACGAATAAATCCATTATCAAAACCCAGAGCTTCGACTTGGCTCCGCTGGCGATCGAAGGTGGCTAGCCACCGATCGAGCGTTTCAGCGTAGTTTGACCCAAATCGGAATATATCGCAGATTCGAAAACCAGCGCGCGCCACTTCATCGCGCAGCCGTTTTTCGCTAGGCAGAAGCCCACCGGGAAAAATTAGATCCCGTATCGCGTCGCCGCCTTTCCTGTAACTTTCAAAGTGGTTATCATCGATAGCAATAGTCTGGATCATCGCCTTGCCGCCAACATCAAGTTGCATTTTCAAACTATCGAAATACGTTTTCCAGTACCGTTCACCCACTGCCTCGAACATCTCGATGGATACAATTGACCCGAAGCGCCTACGGGGTGCCCGAAAATCCTCCAAGCGGATGTCTGCTTGTGCCCCCAAAGGTTGCAGCCGGGTGCGAGCGTATTCTGCTTGCGCTGGAGAAATCGTCAACCCGGTAACCCGGTGACCCCGATCCGAAATTGCCCGGTCGGCAAATCCGCCCCAACCGCACCCAATTTCCAGTAGGTCCTTAGGGGAACCGTCGAGGCGGTCCAAAATACGATCGTACTTCGCTAACTGACCCTGTGTCAGGGTATCACTTGCACCGGAGAAGATGGCTGACGAGTAGGTCATCGTCGGATCCAACCAAAGGGAGTAAAATTTATTCCCGAGGTCGTAATGTGCGTGAATATTAGACCTCGCCCGCTGACGCGTATTAGGTTTCAATTGCGCTGCAAGCCAAAATAATGATCGTTTGATTTGGCTGCCGCCGACAAGTCCGCCTAACGCTTTGTCATTTCGAAAAGCAAAATCAACTAGAACCGCGATATCTTCGCAGTCCCACTTTCCCGCTTTATAATCGCGCGCAAATGCAGCATCTCCGCCCACCGCCATATTCCACAACACATCCGGTGTGTTAATGCGCAGCTTTGCGCTCGGTCCTTTTTGGGGCGCGCAAAATTCAAAAATCCGGCCGTCGTGAAGTTCGATAGATATCGAGCCGCAGGAGATTTTTTCTAAAAGTTTAAGAACTGTGTCGTCAGTTTTCTTATACAGCATAACGCTGCGCCTCTCTCTTGCGTTCGTTTTAAACGCGCTCTAACACAGTACGCGTACGGGCGATATAAAGTTTCAGATTTTTTAATAACAGACGACTTTACGGCCAACAATCGGCGCAACCAACTTAAAAAGTCCAATCAGGGGCGGCATCTAGTGCCGCCGCCACTTGGACCGCGCTCCAAAGCCCATCTTCGTGAAAACCATACCGTTGCCAAGCTCCGCAATACCAGGTTTGGCGCACGCCCTGGATCTGTTTAATCCGCGCCTGAGCGTCAATTGCAGCCTTGTCAAAAACTGGATGTTCGAACTCGTGAGTGTCATATACTAGTGCGGGGTTAGGATTACGCGACGGGTTTAAAGTTTCGAAAAGTGGAAATCGCTGATCGAGTGACTGTAGCCTGTTCATCCAATAACTCATCGTGATGTCTGGCGCGTCTAAATCGCGGTTCTCCATAAGGTATGTCCAACTAGACCATGCAGCGCGACGGCGCGGCATAAACGAAACGTCTCCATGCAGCACCGTTTGGTTACTCTGGAAACGGAACGCGGACAAGATATCTCGCTCCTGCACGGTTGCCTTATCTAATAGCTTGAGAGCCTGGTTGGCATGACAAGCCAGAATGACGTGATCGTACGTCAATCGTGTGCCGTCTTCAGTGGTAACGATACAATTCGCCCCAGCCTTCTTACCGGGCCGTTCTATGTGAATGGCGCCTGACATCACTACGTTGCCTGAAAAAGCGTCCATCAGCCGACGGACATATTGCCGTGCCCCGCCGGTAACCGTGTACCATTGAGGTTGATCGTTAAGTGTAAGGAGGCCGTGGTTCTTAAAAAATTGTATAAAAGTTTTGGCAGGAAAGGAGAGCATTACCTCCGGTGGGCAGCTCCAGATTGCGCTACCCATAGGCATTAGGAAATAGCGCCGAAACCATTCGCCCATGCCTAACTCATCGAGACATTGCCCGAGGGTCATATCGGTGCCGCGATCAAGGTAGCGCGGCGCCTGGCGAAAAAATTTAAGTACGTCACCCATCATTCGCCAATAGGCAAAGCGCGCAATATTTCGCTTCTGAGCGAAAACATTCCAGATCTTTGGTGTTCCATATTCCAACCAACCCTGATCAGCCGTGAGCCCGAACGACATGTCGGATTTCTGCACTGGCAAGTCCAGCTCGCGGAAGAGTTGGGCCAGCAGAGGATAGTTTCGGTAGTTGAATACAATAAAACCAGTGTCGACTGGGATTTCTGTACAGGCGCCATCAGGTCGCACAGTTACCGTTCGCGTGTGGCCGCCCAAGTAGTCGTTTTTTTCGAAAATGGTTACATCATGCACCCGTGACAAGAGATAGGCTGCGGACAAACCGGATATTCCACTTCCGACTACAGCGATTTTCATTGTCCCTCTCTTATGGGTTCCTCTTGAGTACGGCGTGGACTCATTGCCAGATTACTGGGCCGCTTCGACTGCGAACAGCGCAATTATTTCTACGCGTTTACTGGCCTTGAGAGTGGCGCCGGTACCTATTTTCACTTAATAAGTGGGAATTCTATAGTTGCCGCGAGAACACTTTTGCGAAGCCGCGTTACTACCGAACGGATATTTACTAATAATAACATGGTGAATACTCAGGAACATTTTTAAGCTTGTGATCCGAAAAATCTCGACCATTACTTTCTCTCTTTTTTGCACAGCCTGGCATTGGTGTAGTGCAACGATACAACAAAGCTCGTTATGGAAGACATCCGGGTCGGGGGTGACTCCCGAAGTCCGGATCTAGTCCGCTTCAGACCGGTGTTCTGAACAGCATTCCTGACGCTAGGCAAGTGTTTCCTCGAGTGCGCGCCACACCTTTTCTGAAGTCGCCGGCATCTCGATTATTGACGCACCAGCGCTCGAAAGAGCATCATTAATGGCGTTCATTACTGCCGGCATAGCCCCGACGGTTCCAGCTTCCCCAACACCCTTCACCCCTAAAGGATTGCGGGCAGTCGGCACCTCATTGGCGGCAATATTAAAGTCGCAGAAATCGTCCGCCCGCGGCATGCAGTAATCCATAAACGACGCATTCACCAGCTGGCCGGTATCACAATCATAGGTAATGTCTTCCATTAAGATCTGACTGGCTCCTTGGACGATGCCACCGTGAATTTGTCCATCAAACAATAATGGGTTTAAGACAGTGCCGGCATCGTCAATCGCTGTATATCTCACCAGCTCGATCTTACCAGTATCCTTATCGATTTCGATCTCGGCGGCATGCGCACCGTTGGGAAAGGTTGACTCAGTCCCCGGCGAAGCGCCAAACTGACCATGTTCATAAAGGCCTGGCTCCATTCCTGGCGGTAATTTTACCCGCGTAAAAGCCGCTTTAGCGACATCGTGAAGGCTGATTGATCTATCCGTCCCTGCCACGATAAATGCACCCTTAGCAAATTCTATATCATCTTGAGCGGCCTCTAAAAGATGTGCGGCAATACGCTTTCCTTTTTCAACAATCTTGTCGCTAGCTTCAACAATCGCTGCACTAACAAACACAGCAACCCGGGCATTAAATGTCCCAACACCGTGCGCAATCTTATCAGTATCACCATAGCGGTAGGTCACTCTGCTAGGATCTACACCTAAACGGTCCGACAATACCTGTTTAAATGTAGTGCCGTGTCCCTGCCCATGATCCATTGCACCCGAGAGAAGCGTGACCCCGCCGGATGCATCAAATCGTATCTCTACATGCTCAAAATTTGAGTTGGCGACACCAGTAATGGAGTTCGAAGTGCCAAAACCGAGCAACTTGCCTCTCGCGCTTGCAGAAGCACGGCGGACCGCTATGTTGCCATAGTCAGCGGCCGCTAAACAGTTTTCATAGTTACCGGTAAATTCACCGCAATCGAAATGATCGCCCATCGAAGTTTTGAGTGGCAGCATATCGGGTGTCAAGGTATTGCGTCGGCGTAGCTCAACCGGGTTGATACCAAGCTGACGTGCCGCCACATCCACCATTACCTCTAACACATGCACAGGTTCTGGCTTAGCACCGCCTCGGTATTGTGAATTACTCATCATATTAGTCAGCACACCGGTAACCTGCGCGTAAACGGCGGGAATACCATACACGCCAGCAAGCCCCCCAAGCCCGCTGGTAGCGCAGGCAACATTTCTATCAGTCGTATAATAAGCGCCGATCGGCACTTTTGTATGGGTGCGGAGACCGAGAAACCTGCCATCATTATCCAACGCCAGTTCGGCATCAACGTACCCGCCGCGCGCGTGATCGTCGGACAAAATACTTTCAGTGCGGTCAGCGACCCATTTAACCGGTCGTTCTGTTACCTCTGACGCCCATAAGCTTAGTGCATATTCTGGATAGACCCCACCTCGGATACCGAAGCCACCCCCCATATTGTCACAGACCACCTGGAGCTTTGATTGGGGGATTTTAAATATTTGATCGGCGATTTGCTGGCGCATTCCGTGCACTGATTGTACAGTTGCACGCAGTGTATAACGGTCATCTTTATCATCGTAATAGCCAATACAGCCCCGGTTCTCCAGCGCATTACCGGCAACACGATTAACGCACACGCGATGGTGAACAATATGTGTGGCACTTGCGAATGCTGCTTCTGTCGCATCTGGGTCGCCGCGCTTGAAGGTAAACGCTTCGTTGTCGGGATTTTCATTCCAAAGCGCCGGCGCGTCGTCAGTTAGTGCTGCGTCTAGGTTCGCCAATACCGGTAGATTTTTAAATTCCGCTTCAATTAGCTCTGCAGCGTCTTTCGCTTGGTTCAGAGTTTCAGCGACCACAAAGGCCATAGCCTCCCCAACATACCGCACCCTTCCCCGAGCCAACAGGGGACGGACCCGGACAAACCCATCCGAGCCATCTGATTTATTGCAAGGCGCTAATACCCCAATATTTCCAAGCCCGCGGATCGCAAGGTCGTCGCCGGTTAAGATTGCCAACACTCCCGGCGCCTCGCGCGCAGCATCAACATTTAACGACGCAAATTCGGCATGAGCTACCGGCGACCGCAACACTGTTGCGTGAACCAGATTGAGAGTTGACACATCGTCGAGGTACCGACCCTTTCCGCGGAGTAGACGGAGGTCTTCCTCCCGGGTAACAGGTTCACCAATTTGGGTCATCGAGGGCCTTTCATTATCAATCTAGAGAGTGGAGACAAATCCCGTCTATCAACGTACTAGACAACTATTGCATTTTCTATGGGTCCCCATTGCAAGCCAAAAAACTCGAGATAGAAAGCGGCCTTTTTCAAAACTTTCAAACGAGGCTTTTAGGGTTTTTGCCCATCAACCGTTCCACCAAATCTTCAAACTGTTCCAAGGAGCGGTACTGAACACTCACATAACCACCGGTGCCGTCAAAGGAAATCTCCACCTTAGAACCAAGACCCATAGAGAGCTTACGCTCAAGTGCTATCGTATCAGCATCCTTCCTACCTGGAGTGGACCGGTTGCCACTAATGCGCGTTCTGCCGGCACGTTCCCTTGAAACTTTAGCCAGCCGTTCCGCCTCGCGCACAGTAAGACCTTTGGAAACGATTTCGCCTGCCAGCGCAGTGGGATTAGGAGCCCCCAAAATTGCGCGAGCGTGTCCCGCGCTCAAGTCGCCTGCAGAGAGCATTTCGCGGACATCCTCTGGAAGATCAAGCAGGCGCAACATATTTGCGACATGGCTACGGCTCTTGCCAACAGCGGCCGCTACCTGTTCTTGCGTTTTCTTAAAATCTTTTGCCAAACGGGAAAATGCCTTCGCTTCCTCTAGTGGCGAGAGCTCATCACGTTGGATATTTTCAATCAGCGCAACAGCAAAAGCCTCCTCTTCCGTAAAATTCCTGACGACAACTGGGACCTCGTGGACCTGCGCGCGCTGCGCTGCCCGCCAGCGACGTTCTCCAGCTACGATCTCGAAAGTCCCATTGTTCTCGCTGCAAGGACGCACAAT
>CAJWSW010000089.1 GCA_913046035.1 uncultured Alphaproteobacteria bacterium
CAAACAAACGGTCGTTCATGTCAGAGAGCTGATCTTCCGGAAAATGCCACGGCCCCTCGGCTATATAATCGGACATTCCAGACTTAACGTCATCCACCCCATCGCCCTTCAGTGCCGAGATCATAAAAAATTCCATGAATATACGTTCTCGAGCTAATTCCTCCGTGAGCGATAGCAACCTCTGGCGTTCTACAGTATCGATCTTGTTCAAAATGCAGATAGTTTGGCCCTCACTACGTTTTAAACCGTCTATGATGCGACGAGCATTTCTATCGATCCCAGATTTGGCATCGATAAGCATTAGGACCAAATCTGCATCTACCGCGCTATCCCAAGCCGCCGCCACCATTGCCCGGTCCAAACGTTTTTTTGGCTGGAAAATACCGGGAGTATCAATAAAAACTACTTGAGCGTTGCCTACGTTCATGACCCCTAAAACGCGTGTACGAGTGGTCTGGACCTTAGATGTTACAATAGATATCTTTGCACCGATAAGTGCGTTTAAAAGAGTAGATTTGCCGGAGTTTGGCGCACCAAGAAGTGCTACGAAACCACACCTGCTTGCTTCACCGCTCACGGTTTTCCCTTAATAATCGCCAGTAATTCTGTTGCTGCCGCTTGCTCAGCAGCCTGCTTGGAGGCGCCAGAAGCCCGCACCGTTGGCTGTGTCGCTACCTGAAGCTCAATGGTAAATTTAGGCGCATGTGCCGGTCCATCTCGGTCTACTACAGTGTATTCGGGTAATTCTAACCCCCTGCCCTGTGCCCACTCTTGTAATTCAGTTTTTGCAACACGCGGTTCATCCTCGGTTATTAGCGGTCGCCAATAACTGCAAATCAACTGCCTTGCCGCATCCAGCCCGCCATCCCGATAGACTGCGCCTATAACCGCCTCAAAGCAGTCAGCTAGAACGGAATCTCGATCGTTAGTGCCGGCGGCGAGCTCGCCGTCTGTCATACGAATGAATTTCCCGAGTTCTAACGTGCGAGCAATTCCAGCAAGCGTTCGTCCGCTTACAAGGGCAGCAAGACGCGGTGCCAGCTTGCCTTCCGACAGGTTGGGAAACCTCTCAATTAATAGTTCAGCGATAATCAGACCGAGCACTCGGTCACCTAAGAACTCCAGACGTTCATAGCTAGGATCGCTCGGCCTTTTTTTAAGGCTACCATGGGTCAACGCTCTGTCCAAAAGCTCATTACTTGTAAATGAGTGACTAAGCACCCGTTCCAACTTTGCAAGATTTTGGCCTTTCGCCGTCATTAATTGGTCCAGCACCCCTTACTGGATTGTCTTAAAAATGCGCGACCACCTGACAGATAAAGGCCATCCAGTTCCGTATGAGTCGTGCGAAAAGAATATGAATTCTGCGCGCCCAACGAGATTTTCCATGGGGATATAACCAACCTCGCTTAATACCCGACTATCCTGAGAGTCATCACGGTTGTCTCCCATGCCAAAAACGTGCCCGCTTGGGATGGTATAAACCGGTGTATTATCTAGTTGGAAATTATCACCTCTTTCAAGAATACGGTGTTGAGTCCCGTTAGGCAGGCTTTCCTCATAATGTCTTACGCCAACTCTAGATCCCAGGGGCCCTCTCATGAAAAAAGGAGCAAGGGACCTGCGGTTAACCACTGTACCATTCACAAATAACCTACCGCCCCGAACCTGTATTCTATCGCCCGGCAAGCCTATTATACGCTTGATGTAGTCAGTACTATTGTCCTTAGGTAGCTTAAAAACTGCGACGTCCCCCCGTTTTGGGACTGAGCTAAAAATACGTCCGGGGATGATTGGAAGGCTAAAAGGTAAAGAGTGCCGGCTATACCCATATGTATATTTTGAGACAAAAAGGTAATCTCCCACCAGCAGCGTTGGAATCATTGAGCCGGATGGAATATTGAACGGTTCAAACGCAAATGTGCGAATAAATACTGCGATCACAACAGCATAAAAAAGTGTTTTAATCGTATCCCAAATGCCGCCCGCTCGGTTCTCTGCCATGAATATTCGTCTTCGAATGTCGCTAAAGGTATCTTGCGTATGCAGTGCCAAAGTCTAGGTTGTGTCGCGGATTTAGTGGTCTGCACGGTCTTGTGTCAAGAGGCAGAGCTAGAAATCGCTGTTATAATCACAAAAGCTTCAGCGATTGGGGGTTCATCGGTCATCGTTAAATCAATCCGAGGATCCATCCCTACTGGAACCAAGTGGTTTAGTCGCGCAAGTGCGCCACCGCTAAGTTTCATTGTAGGTTTTCCGCTAGTAAGGTTTACTACACCCATGTCGCGCCAAAACACACCTTTCCGGAAACCCGTGCCCAGTGCTTTAGCGCAAGCTTCTTTGGCCGCGTAACGTTTAGCGTAACTTTCGGCTCGTAGAAGGCGCCTGTCACTTTTATTGCGCTCGTCATCCGTATAACACCTCTCAATAAAGCGATCACCGAAGCGTTCTAAGGTCTTTTCGATGCGTCTAATATCAATGAGGTCGCTTCCAATTCCAATTATCATAATAAGTAAGCTATCCCGATCGATTATACGCTGGGTTGACCACCGAGGCTAACGCAAGCCTGATCCATCAAACTTCGCATATGTTTTATCGCGCTCTCTATACCGCCAAATATCGCCTCACCTATCAAAAAATGTCCAATGTTCAATTCCGTAATAGTTGGAATAGCCGCTACCGCGGTAACGTTATCAAATGTGAGGCCGTGACCGGCATGACATTCTATACCGACCTTCTCAGCATGCTCAGCTGCTGACACGATACGTTGCAACATAGTTTCTTGCATTTCACCGGTAGCCTCGCAGTATGCTCCCGTGTGAAGTTCGACAACTGCAGCGCCAAGGTCAACGGCCGCATTAATTTGATCGATATCAGGTTCAATGAATAGCGAGACTTTAATTCCCGAATCGCGTAACTTGCGTACAAACGGCTCGAAGCGCTCTTCAGCATTTGCTACTGCTAGGCCACCTTCAGTGGTGCGTTCTTGTCTTTTTTCGGGGACTATACAGGCAGCATGTGGCTGATGACGTAATGCAATCTCAAGCATCTCTTCTGTCGCCGCCATTTCCAGGTTAAGCGGTAATTCAATCTCCCGGGTTAGTCGGAAAATATCTTGATCGGTCATATGGCGACGATCCTCGCGTAAATGTGCAGTAATACCATCCGCACCCGACGCGGCTGCCGTTAGCGCTGCGCGAACTGGATCTGGGTGTTTCCCACCCCGAGCGTTTCGTATTGTTGCAACGTGATCAATATTAATGCCAAGCCGCAAATATCTCGTTCTCATATGTTTCTCTCCCAAAATATTTGCCAGTAATTTGCGATAGATCTAAAGGATTGCTTGACGTTATTAGAGGATCATCCGTCTCGATCTACCGACGCAACCACAGGGGTGGCGCGAAGCGCCGCTAAGATAATATATAAATGTGCGGAGTCTCTAACCTCGATATCGATAACAATTTCAAAGAAATCCCCCGATCGACTTATAATCTTTAGGTTATTGATATTCGCTTGGTTTTGTCCAATAACAGTCGTCAACAACCCCAAGGCTCCCTTCTCATTAGCAACTACCAACTTGACACGCCCAACAAGCGTGGTTGGCCCTATGTCCCAAGCTACATCTAGCCACCTTTCTGGAGTATCGGCAAAACTTTCAAGAGTCTCACAATCTTTTGTATGAACAGCAACGCCTTGACCTGGGGTCATTATTCCGACGATACGGTCACCTGGAAGTGGATGACAACATTTTGCGTGGTGAACGGCCATGCCGTCGGTCAGGCCCCGTATCGGGATTTCTCCAGACTGCCAGTTGGAACGTTGAAGTATCGAAGTCCCAGACTCTTCGTCACGGCACAAAGGAAACTTCTCAGGAACAAGTGCAGCAACGACATCCGGTATGGAAATATCGCCACTACCGACCATTGCGACGAGTTCACTCATTGATTCAGCGTTAAATCCTTCAAGCACGTTCCGAGAGGGCTCTTGGGTCTGAGAATATCCAACGTCGTGAAAAGCACGGTCAAGCATGGCTTGGCCTAATTTTGTAAATTCGTGACGGCGTTCTTCTCGAACGTATCTGCGTATTCGGGCGCGTGCTTTACCAGTAACAACTAGTTGTTCCCAGGTTGGGGATGGCGTCCCGTCCGACGAGGTAAGTATCTCGACCTGGTCGCCATTCCTAATTTCAGTGCGAAGCGGCGCCATCTTTCCATTAACTCGGGCACCAACGCACCTATCGCCAATCTCAGAGTGAACGGCATACGCAAAATCTATTATCGTCGCCCCTTGTGGTAAATTAATGATCTCGCCTTTTGGCGTGAAACAAAAAACTTCATCGGAAAACATTTCCACTTTTGTGTGTTCAAGAAACTCATCTGGGCTAGTTGAATTCTCAAGAATATCGAGAAGTTGTCGCACCCAGTGATAACGCTTGCCTTCGGTCAGGGCTGCACCCTGTTTATATCGCCAGTGCGCAGCGACGCCGAGTTCCGCGACTTCATGCATTTGGGTGGTGCGTATTTGCACTTCGATGCGGAACATCTCGGGACCGATAAGTGCTGTGTGAAGCGATTGATAACCATTTAACTTTGGAATTGAAATATAGTCGTCAAAGCCGCCTGGAATCATACGATATCGTGTGTGGATCACGCCCAGCGCGCGATAACAATCCTCAACACTCGCAACGATTACACGAAATGCGATTATGTCAGTAAGTTGCTCGTATTCGACATTCTTACGTTGCATTTTACGCCATATCGAGACCGGTCGCTTGGTGCGCCCAGATATCCAACATTCGATATCCGATTCGGCGAGAACACGATTTAGTTCATCAGATATCCGTCCAACCACATTTTCACCCGTCTCCTTCAAGAACTTAAGTCGATTTTCGATTGACTCAGCTACCTCAGGATATAGTTCCCAAAATGCCAGTTCCTCAAGTTCTTCCTTAATTTCCTGAATTCCTATCCGCTCTGCAAGAGGGACGTATATGTCCATCGTCTCGCGGGCAATGCGCGCGCGTTTTTTCTGATAGGGGATGTGACGCAACGTACGCATATTGTGGACCCGGTCAGCTAATTTGACCAGCAGAACCCGTATATCTTCTGAAACTGCAAGAAGAAGCTTTCGGAAATTTTCTGCGTGACGCGTGTCTTGCGATTGCAGCTCTAATTTTGAGAGTTTCGTAACACCATCAACGAGCTTAGCGACCTCTTCGCCAAACAAAAATTCTATTTCTTCAATAGTGGCGACAGTATCCTCGACGGTATCATGCAACAGACCTGTAACGATGGCCGCCGTATCAAGTCGGTACTCCGTAAGGATTTCCGCGACTTCCACCGGATGCGAAAAGTAAGGATCACCAGACGCACGTTTTTGTGATCCATGGGCCTCCATAGAGAACAAATAGGCCCGTTTCAGCGCATCTTCATCGGCCGTGGGATCGTAGCATTTTACGCGTTCCACCAGCTCGTACTGGCGCATCATTGAATAAATTTACCCGCAGGCTCGACGATCGGGTTTGTGGAGCGACTCATTCCGAAGCGCGTCGGCATATCGCCATACCCACGTTTAGTCTTCTTTTTTGGCGTCCTCAATAGTGACGTCCTTAAAGCCAGCAGCGAGAGCGGCCATTGGGTCATCTGCAGCAGTTCCTCGCTTTTCCGGCGATGCTATATCACTAGTTTCGACCAGATTAGCTAGCTCATCAAGTGCTTCGGTTACCTGAAGAATTTCTTCGTCTTCCTGTTCAACCAATTCATCGACATCAATATTGCGCTGGAGGCCTTCAATTACCGCGTTTTCCAGTTCATTGAGGGAAACCGTTTCACCGGCGATCTCGCGAAGCGCAACAACCGGGTTTTTATCTTTATCCCGGTCAACGGTTGGTTCCCCACCTACCGACAATTCCCGCGAACGCTGTGCCGCCATCATCACAAGCTGAAACCGGTTAGATATTTTAAGAACACAGTCTTCAACTGTAACACGAGCCATTTTTATAAACCTAATTTTGGGGAGTTCAACGGTTATAGAAGGTCAACCCCAACAAGGCAAGAACTTAGAAGTTCCTCTGCGCCATATCATATAGTTATGGGCTGGCAAACTTGGTCGTTCGAAAGTGCTTCTAATAATTCTGACCCTGCTATCCCGGAATCGGGATGAACCCAATCCGGGGCAATATCAAGCAAAGGTAAAAGAACGAAAGCCCGTTTCGACATGCGGGGATGGGGCAGAATTGGTGGCGGGTCGCCTTTAGAAATTACTTCGTGATAAGCAATAATATCCAAATCAAGGATTCGGGCTGCGTTTGGAACAGTGCGACGCCGGCCAAACCCTGCTTCGATTTTGTGGAGTTCTCTGAGCAATGCGGGCGGCGATAAGCTTGATTGAACTGAGATCATTCCATTTACATAGTCAGGCTGACCTGTGGCATCTATCGGCGAACTCCTGTACCACCGTGAACAGCCCGTCACCTCGCATCCCCTCTTCGAAATAGTTTCGAGCGCTGTCAGGCAGACTTCAACTGGCGTTCCTAAAACTGGGTGGGGCAAGTTGGAGCCTATGGCAATTAATATCATGACGGGTTCCATCAAAACATGAATCAAAACGTTCCGAAAACGCACTTGATCGAATACAAGCCCCCGCCCCAACTTACGTTGCAGGTTTTCATTTCGTGCTAATTTGAATATTACTCACTTAGTATTTTCGTTCGCTAGAACGGGCAGTGTAAGTCAAAGATCGACCACACCAGATGCGGCGACCAGCTCTTTAAAATTAAATATTCAACAAACTATTTTTTAGAACCCTTCCAATGAAGGGGTCTCGTGCTAACCGTATATGAACATTTGTCCTTAACCTTTGAAGCACTCCTTTATTATGCCAACGCTTGGCCACCCTAATTGCTAGGTATTTACAATTGTTTCCAAACCAGCGAAAAAATTGCGGATAGCAGATTTCGCTGGCGTAACATAAGCTATATATTGAGAGAAATCTCTAGCGAAATGAAAGAACTGCCGCCAACAAACCTTTTCGTGACGCGTCGTTGACGAGGAAGAACCCTTGTGAATGCCTGAACATTCCACTAGTCAAACATCCGAATATGCACCGGCGCAAGACTGTAACCTCTGCCCACGGTTAGTGGAATTTAGGCAGAGAAACCGAGAAACTTGGCCCGACTGGCACAACGCCCCCGTACAATCCTTCGGTGACATGGATGCACGGCTGCTAATTGTAGGCCTGGCCCCCGGTTTGCGAGGCGCAAACCGGACAGGCCGACCGTTTACGGGAGACTATGCGGGCGACCTACTCTACCAGACCCTATCGAAATTCAGATTTGCAACCGGAACTTACGACAAACGGCCGGATGATGGATTGGAATTACACGACTGTCGCATTGCAAACGGGGTACGCTGCTTACCGCCGGAAAATAAACCAATCGGATCAGAGGTGAATAATTGTCGCCGTTTTCTATCCGCCGAGATCACCGCGATGGACAACCTAAAAGTAATTCTCGCCTTAGGTGGCGTTGCCCACAACACAATATTAGCGACGCTTGGCGAACGACGTGCAGCCTACAAATTTTCACATTGCGCATTCCATCATCTAATCGACGGCCGCATCCTTGCGAATAGCTATCATTGCTCGCGATATAATACGAATACCGGGCGCCTAACAGAACAGATGTTTGAAGATGTTTTTGACGGTATTTGCGAACGGCTTAAATAAAATGCCTGCGTTACCTCACCCCTTCTCTCTGAGCAACCGAGCTTTCTGGCGGTCCCAATCCCGCTTCTTTTGGGCCTCCCGCTTATCAAACTGTTTTTTGCCTTTACCGAGACCGAGTTCCAACTTCGCAATCCCGCGGACGTTAAAGTAAAGTTTAAGTGGCACTAACGCCATTCCATCCCGCTCCGAGGACCCGAGCAACTTAGCGACCTCGCGTCTTTTCAAAAGTAGTTTCCGCCGCCGGCGAGGCTCATGATTTAATTGACCCGCTTGTTTGTATTCCGGGAAATGAGCATTTACTAGCCAAATTTCGTTATCCTCTACTTTTGCGTAGGACTCCGCTATATTTGCGCGTCCTTCACGCAAAGCTTTAACTTCGCTTCCAAGGAGCACTAATCCAGCCTCAAAGGTTTCTTCAATTTCGTATGTATGCCGAGCTTTGCGATTTTGAGCCGCAACTCGATGCGCCGCGACGTCGGATTTTGTCATAGACTAGCCCGTTATTTCAGCAAATCAGCATGGCGTAGGGCCTGTTTAACTTTGCCCCGGGAGTGTTCGGCGATCGGCACAAGTGGGAGCCGCACTTCCTCCGAACACTTACCGAGCAAACTTGCTGCGTACTTTACAGGCCCGGGATTTGCCTCGCAAAAAAGATCCGCATGCAAACGAGTAAGACTTTCGTTAATCCGCTGGGCGACGGCTATTCTTCCGCTCTGCCATGCCTCGTGCATTTCCGACATCAACCTGGGTGCAACATTTGCAGTCACAGAGATGCAGCCGACCCCGCCCTGCGCGAGAAAACCCAACTGAGTGATATCTTCTCCGGAAAGTTGACAAAAATTATCACCGCAAGCGAGACGTTGTTCGGTGGCCCTGCCAACCGCAGCCGTCGCGTCCTTTACACCAACAACGTTTTCTAGCTCAGCACAACGCGCCATTGTCTCAGTAGTCATATCTACTACGGAACGGCCTGGAATATTATAAATGATAGTGGGAATACCAACCTTGTCTATCACCTCAAAATGCCGGAACAAACCCTCCTGAGTAGGTTTATTATA
>CAJWSW010000090.1 GCA_913046035.1 uncultured Alphaproteobacteria bacterium
ACTCTGAAAATACTGTTTTCAATAAAAACTTTTAATTTAATGCTTTATTTTTAATCATAAATAGTGTATGTTTTTACATGATTAAATATTAGGCAAAGGTCTTAAAACATGAACTCACTGTCCTTACTGCGGCGCTGCTTCATCAAAATCATGTCCGGCGGGATGGCCCTCGGAATGACCCTTTTCTTGGGTTACAACGCATCAGCGGAAAGCGTAACCATCTCTAAAATCAAAGAAATGGGGAAATTACGGGTTGGCGTAGAGGCTACCTATCCCCCGTTTACCTTCCGAGATGGTGGGAAACTTGTCGGCTACGACATGGATCTACTTGAGTACTTTACAAAAGAACTCGGGGTTGAGGCGGAGGTTATCGACACTCAGTGGTCCGGCATTATTCCCGCACTGTACGCCAAACGCTTCGAAATCATCATGACATCAATGAGCTACAACAAAGGCCGACTTGAAAAGGTCCTGTTCTCCATCCCCTACGCAGAAGCCTCGCAAGCTATGTTGATCCGGGCCGACGATAAGGAAAAAATTAAACAAGTTGCTGACATGTCCGGAAAAGTGATGGGTATAAAGCTCGGTTCTCCAGGCGAGGTGATGCTGCCTGATATGGACAAAGCCATCGCAGCTTCCAAAGGCAAAGGTTTTGCATCGCACAAGACCTATGATGACCATCCGTCTGCTTACCTAGCGCTGTCTCAGGGCTCTGTAGATGGGGTCCTCAACACACTTCCAACTCTTGCGAAGGTCGTAAAGGACCGCCCGGGGTATTACTCAATCGTCCGCGGCGTTGCGCATCAGAACTGGGCAGGAATTGCTATGCGCAAAGAAGATACTGAAATCAAAGCCGCCATCGACAAAGTCCTAACGAAAATGAAAGAAGATGGCACAATTTATAAACTGCAAGAAAAGTGGTTCGGCCTAAAAATGGACCTCGCAGACGACATTCCGACCTTCAAATAACGAGCAATGCTATAACTGGAACAGCGACGGTACTGATCTTCGACACCGTCGCTGTTCCAATTCGGGCAGGGAATAATGCTTGATTGGGACATCATAAAGATGGCCATTCCGCTCCTTGCGGAGGGCTTAACAGTAACCCTTTACGTAAGTTTCTTTGCCGGCATTATTGGCACGTTTGCAGGGATTATTTTGGGCTTGTTGTCACTTAGCAACATTAAGCCCTTGGAATTATTTATACGCATTTACGTGGATTTCGTGCGCGGCACACCGCTTCTTATCCAGATTTTCTTGGTATTCTTCGCTTTGCCTGTAATTGGCATTAAATTTAACGAAATTTGGGCTGGCGTCGCCGCACTTGCCTTCAATTTAGCTGGATATACGGCTGAAATCGTTCGCGGCAGCGTTGGAGCCGTTGAGAAAGGGCAAGCAGAGGCCGCGAAAGGGATCGGAATGACCCGCGAGAAAATCCTTGTTTACATTCTGCTTCCACAAGCCGCTCGCCAGATGGTTCCGCCGTTCACAAATGAACTCATAACGATGATTAAAAGTTCATCTCTTCTATCCGTAATCTCCGTCTATGAATTAACACGGTCCGGACAAGCCATAATTTCTGTTCACTTCGTACCTTTCGAAATTTACGGATTGCTGGCGCTCTATTATTGGGGATTAATTACCACAATTTCTTGGGCAACACGACAACTAGAAAGGCGACTCCCCGCATGGTAAAGGCGCCCTCGACATGATTGACGGTGATAGACATATCGGTACTAAAGGGACTGCCGGTGAGCCGCTAATTCGCATTGAAAATATGACAAAAACTTTTGGCGAACATCAGGTTCTACAGCCGATAAATTTAGAAATTTTGGAGAAAGAGACGCTCGTTGTTATAGGTGCGTCGGGCTCGGGCAAAACGACCATGCTCAGGTGCATTAATCACCTCGAAACACCGACGACAGGTGGCGTGTACTTGAGGGATGAACCGATCGGCGGTAACCCAGCAGAGTTCGGTCTTCCTTGGACCCCGTTTCCTGAAAACCTTGTTGCGAGACAAAGGCGCAATTTCGGATTTGTATTTCAACGCTTTAATTTATTTCCACATCTTACGGCATTGGACAATGTTGCTATTGGCCCACGGAAAGTGCTCGGCATAGGAAAAAGTGAGGCACGCGCCCGTGCTCGGGAACAACTTGAAAAGGTTTTTCTCGGTGAGCACATCGGCAAGCGCCCTAATCAGTTGTCAGGTGGTCAGCAACAACGGGTTGCCATCGCTAGAGCATTGGCTATGAACCCGATTGTAATGTTATTTGACGAACCAACGTCGGCGCTCGACCCTGAGCTTGTTAAAGAGGTATTGGACGTAATTCGGTTGCTGGCTGAAACGGGTATGACAAGCGTCATTGTAACGCACGAGATGCATTTCGCCGCCGAAGTTGCAGACCGCGTGACATACATTGACCACGGCACAATTGTTGAACAAGGTCCGCCCCACAAGCTCTTCTCATCTCCTGAAGAAGAGCGAACTAAAAAATTTCTATCGCACTTTCATCATATCTTCGATAACCCGGCAAATCCGTAGGAGCGTCGATGGACCTGTTAATCACACATGCAACTGTTTTGTCGGGAGACCCAGATAACGCTCTTATGGAAGACGCCGTTATTGGCATAAAAGATGACAGGATCGCACATCTTCAAGTGCGGGATACCATCAACCCATTGCCTAATGCTGACCGGGTCATAAATGCCCGCGGCAAGGTTATTACCCCAGGCTTCGTGAACGTGCATACCCACGCAATTTTGACAATGGTGCGCGGTGTTGCCGAGGACATGGGCTTCGCGCCTGCTTATACACCCGGAGTCCCTCATGGACACGATGTAACACCAGATGAAGCCGTCGCGTTGGCAAGACTGGGCGCACTCGAAGCACTCCTTTTTGGCTCAACGCTCATAAATGATAGCTACGTCCACGCTGACAAAACACTTCCTGCCATGGGCGAGATCGGAGGGCGTGTTTTTGCCTGCGGACGAATTCACGACGTCGATTTCTCACGGGTCCATGAGCAAATTTGGGAACACAAAACAGAAATCGGCGAAACCACCCTGAAGCAAGCCGCGGAACTGGCAGAAACATGGAATGGAAAAATGAATGGGCGCCTTGGCGTCCATATGGCGGCGCACGCACCTGATACGTGCTCCCGTGATCTGTTGGAGAAAGTTCGTGACACTGCATTAGAGATGGGCCTCGGTGTAAACTGTCATCTAGCTCAAAGTGAGATTGAAGTTGAGCGGATTCAGGAACGCGACGGCATGACACCGTCAGAGCTACTTGACGAGATCGGCTTGTTAAACGATCAGCTTATAGCCGCCCATTGTCTGTTTTTGAATGACGAAGACATCGAACGAGTGGGAAAAGCACGTATCAATGTCGCACATATACCTAAAGGTAACGCAACAGGCGGAACGGCCGCTCAGACATCGAAACTGCGGCGCGCCGGCGCACAGATCACACTAGCTACCGACAACATGCATGCAGATATCGTTGAGGTGATGCGCTGGGGATTAAACATTGGTCGTCTCCAGGAAGCCCGCGTTTCGGAGTTTTGGCAGCCTGAGACCGTCTTAGAGATGGCAACCATCGGTGGTGCGCGCGCTATGGGCCTCGGAAATGAGATTGGCTCTCTCGAGATCGGTAAGAAGGCCGACTTGGTGATGTTTGATTTTGAACAGGTTCACATGACGCCTGCAACAGATCCGCTAGGAAACATTGTACATGTTGGCCAAGGTCGAGATGTAGAGATGGTCATCGTTGATGGCCGCATTGTCGTTGAGGATAGCCAAGCGGTTTTGGTTGATCAAAATCAAATTCGCAGGGAGGCAGCGGAGGCAGCTAAGAACCTTTGGGAGCGAGCAAAGGCGTCTTAGTCCAGCTTTATTACCGAGATGCCATTTTCGGCTATCGCAGTGGTTGCCGCTTAAGGTTCATTCGTAATTAGAGAATGCAATACACGAGCGCACAAATTAGATGTAGAGGTTAGCGTTTGTTGTCTGGAGAGCCTTTTTTTGCACGAGGGGTTCATCGATACCAGGCAAGGCGTTTGCGCGTAAATTGCTCAAGAGTGTACACCAACCACGTATGCCCCCACCCCGCAGACAACAACAGCAGCTCAATGCTTTTTTACACATATGTTGACGCAGTCCTCTAATAATTTTTCGAACTCGCTACTTCGCAATCATTCAACGAGGATTGCGCTTTATCGTATAGCAGTCACTTTACTGTCGCCGAAATATTTACCGATAAAGAAGCATTGGTGTGGTTTGAGACAGCCTTAATATTCGCGGCTTTGAGTTCGCCCGCCGATGCAAATGCTGGAATCGGTTGGAATTCAGCTTTGGCCAACATGGCTGTGATACGACAAGAAGGCGATGGCTTTGAGACGTCAACAATGATCGGTGTAAATGGTGAGTAGAATCGATGGCAGACTTTGACTTAGTAATCCGTGGTGGAAAAATTGCTACGGCATCAGACACCTTTCACGCAGATATTGGCATAAAAGATGGCAAGATAGCAGCCCTCGCAAATAATTTGGCAAAAGGCACTGTTGAGCTTGACGCAAAGGGAAAAATTGTGGCGCCAGGTGGTATAGATGCTCATTGCCATCTTGATCAGCCGATGACTGATGGGACGGTAATGGCTGATGGCTTTGAAAGTGGCACTAAGTCGGCTGCGTTTGGTGGTACCACCACAATAATACCCTTCGCCTGTCAAATGCGTGGACATACCCTACGGGATGCCGTTCAGGATTATCATTCAAGATCAGATGGCGAAGCCTACATCGATTACGCATTCCATCTAATTGTATCCGATATATCAGGTAGTGTAGCAAACCAGGAACTTCCCGCCCTTATCGACGACGGTTATACGTCATTCAAGATATATATGACGTATGATGATTTGAAGCTGGATGATCGGGAAATTTTAGAGGTATTAACCACCGCGCGTGAACACGGCGGCATGGCCATGATCCATGCCGAGAACGCAGACTGTATCGAATGGCTGACTGAGAAACTGCTACAGGCTGGTAAAACTCAGCCGCAATACCATTGGCATTCACGACCGCCGATTGTCGAACGGGAGGCAACGCATCGAGCCCTGTCGTTGGCGGAACTCGTAGGCGTTCCTGTATTGATCGTACACGTGTCAGGGGAAGAAGCGATTAAACAAATTCGAGACGCACAAGCGCGCGGTCTTCAAGTCTATGGAGAAACATGTCCACAATACCTTTTTCTCACCGCCGAAGACCTCGGGATCGACGACTTTCACGGGGCGAAGTGTATCTGTTCCCCGCCGCCACGTGACGAATCAAACCAAGAAGCTGTATGGCTTGGGTTGGAAACTGGCGTATTCCAAGTTTTCTCTTCTGACCATGCGCCGTTCAGTTTTGACGACCCTAAAGGCAAGCTGATAAGGGGGGAAGAAACCCCCTTTCCTTATATTCCAAATGGCATCCCTGGACTAGAGACGCGCCTACCGTTGCTGTTCTCAGAAGGTGTGAATAAAGGCCGAATAACTTTGCCGCAGTTCGTAGCATTGACGGCTACGTCTCCAGCGCAGATTTACGGCCTTTATCCGAGGAAAGGAACGGTTTCAATCGGTGCCGACGCTGATCTTACGATATGGGATCCAAATAAAGAGGTGACGATTCGAAATGAAAATCTTCATCACAACGTTGACTACACACCCTACGAGGGAATGGATGTCAAAGGTTGGCCCACAACCACGATCTCGCGAGGAGAAATTATCGTTCAAGATGGTGAACTTTTAGTACAAAAAGGTAGGGGTGCATTTTTGCGATGCGAACGACCAAAGCCCGCGCAGCCAAACCAGCACATGAAAAGTTTTGTCCCGGGTGTGAACGCGTCTAGCAACTTTGCCGAACCTCGTTACTAGACGAATGGTGTACTCATCATGATTAATCGTGATCTCCGTGGTTATGGACCAAACCCACCTACAACACGCTGGCGCGAAGACGCAAGAATTGCCGTGTCAATTGTTGTCAACATTGAAGAGGGGGCGGAACTTTCGTTAAGCACGGGAGATGAAAAAAATGAGGGCGTATATGAGGTGAACGACCTTGTGGAGGGATATCCCGATCCGTGTATGGTATCACATTTTGAATATGGGTCCCGTGTTGGTTACTGGCGCATACTTGATACTCTCGAAGAGCACGGGGTCAATGCGACATTCAGCACGTGCGGTCGGGCGGTCGAGGTATCACCTTGGCTAGCATCCGAGGCGGTCTTGCGCGGTCATGAAATCTCTGCCCATGGATACCGATGGGAACGACACGCAGAAATGGATGAAGAGGATGAACGAAGTGTCATTCGTCACACTATCGATGAAATCTCAAAGAGTGCGGGTGTTCGCCCAGTGGGATGGCATACGCGCTCAGCATCGTCGGTAAATACGCGTCGGTTACTGATTGAGGAAGGCGGCTTCCTGTACGACTCAGACGCATATAACGACGATATACCGTATTTAGTAGATGGTATTAAAAAACCTCACGTCATCATGCCGTACAGTTTCGACACGAATGATATGCGGTTTTTCAATCAAGGCGGTTTTATTCGAAGTGATGATTTCGCATGTTATTGCATCGACGCCTTCGATAACCTTTGGAATGAAGGTTGCAAAACGCCAAGAATGTTATCTATTGGCCTTCATCCCAGGATTATCGGTCGTCCTGGTAGGATTGGCGGTCTAAAGACTCTTCTTGATCATGTCCTATCACATGATGAGGTATGGATAGCACCGCGCCGTGATATTGCGGAATTCTGGATTAAGACACACGCTAGTTGACACATAGAAGGGCAGTGCGCGTTTTATTTCCTCCCTCAATTGGTAAATCGGTAAGGTTTAAGAGCGATATAAAATCGAAATGACCAGAAGCCGACCGGGCCACCGCGAGGGTTTAAACCAGCCAAATTAGCAACTAAGATTCAGCGTCCAATAAAGCGACTGTCTTTGACACGCGGAGCTGATCCTCGGGGTCCTTTGTAAGGCATGATGTTGCAGGGGACACTACCGCCGAGCGTTTTTGGCGGTAGTGCAAAAGCCGGCGCTTTCATAGCAGCAGTTGCGGTTGCCTGAAGATACTTTGAATAGCTTTCGATCAAAGGAAGTTACGATAAAGGTCTAAACACTCTTTGCACTGCCGTTATTCAATTAAGCGGTGATGGCCGAGGTGCTTATGTCGACCGAATTTCTGGTAATGCCCAATTGTAAGCTGGCAATGAGTTGAACTGACTAACAAACGCTTGATGCGGTTTATTTAATTCATGAATAACTTGTCTTGTGAAAACAGACGCTACCAAAAAAACATAAGAGATTTTTCGCTTAAATGCCGCCGCCCAGGTTAACCGCTTATATAGATTCTGATTGCGGATTACTCATTGAGGCCTTTACCCGGATAAGGGTGAGTTTTCGCCCAGTGCTCCGCGATATCGACGCGGCGTGTGATCCACACATCAGGTTTTGCCATAACGTAGTCGAGAAATTTTTTAAGCGCCATTGCGCGGGCCGGATGCCCGATTAGCCTGTTGTGCAGCCCAACAGACATCATTTTGGGATTCTCGGCACCTTCATCGTAAAGCATGTCGAAGGCGTCACGGAAGAAGGCGAATAGGTCGTCCGCAGTGCCGAGCCAGCCGACCATTTTGCCATCATTGTTTGTCAGAGAATACGGGACAATCAGGTGAGGGTAGCCGTCGACTGTTTTCCAAAACGGCAGCTCGTCACCGTAGTAATCGCTGTCGTAAAGAAACCCCCCGTGCTCAATAAGTAGACGGCGGGTATTGGTTCCTGGACCGTATCGGCAATACCAGCCGAGTGGGCGCTGACCTGTCGTCTTTTCCAATGAGATGACTGACTTTCGAATGTGCTCGCGTTCTTCCTCCTCACTCAACTCGAAGTGCTTGATCCAACGCCAGCCATGGCTGCAGACATCGGAACCCGACCCGCGGATTGCGTTAGCAATTTCGGGGTTGCGCTCAAGCGCTAATGCGCAAGCGAACATTGTGAGAGGGAGGCCGCGCTCTTGAAAGAGGCGAAGCAGCCGCCAAAAACCGACCCGGCTGCCGTATTCGAACATACTCTCACCTGCGAGATCGCGTCCATTGATGGCTGGTCGGCCGAACGCCTCGGTGTGTTGGGTTTCCGTGTAACCTTCGCCATCCTGCATCGACGGCTCCGAGCCTTCTTCGACATTGATGACGAAATTAAGGGCGATACGGGCACCGCCTGGCCACTTCGGGTCTGGCGGATTAGCACCGTAGCCGCGCAGGTCGCGATCGTAGTCAGCTGTCACTCTATAACCTCCACGTGAATTGTTGATAAGTTTCCATTGTCGGGGGTCCTACTTTAGTCAATCTTCGGCGGTTTGCCCGGGAACATATTGCGATGGGATTCTGCATCCATTTCAGTCTTGAATACATGCTCCTTTGAGAATGCTATAACCCGCTGGCCAGCCGGCCGTGCGGTAATCTGATCTATCAGGCGTTGGAGATGTGGGAACTCCGACTTTGCCTCTTCGGAGAGTACTCTCGAAATG
>CAJWSW010000091.1 GCA_913046035.1 uncultured Alphaproteobacteria bacterium
TGGAATAGCCACATTATATCTCTGCGAACTAGCGGCTCGCCTCCCGAAATACGAAGTTTTTTTACCCCGCGACCGACAAAAGAACTACAAAGTCGATCCAACTCTTCTAGGCTAAGAACGTCTGCTTTTGGTAAAAATGTCATGTCTTCTGACATGCAGTAGACACAACGAAAATCACAACGATCAGTGACTGAAACCCGCAGATAGTTAACGACGCGTTCATAAGGGTCGATGAGAGGGTTTTTAGCGTTTTCTAGGTCCGTATTCATTATCGGCCTGATCCGTTGCGGTGACTGCACCAGAAAGTGTTATTTACCCGCAAATATAACGCTTTAACCCCGAAAAGAAAGCCGCGGCGGTGGCTAATTGCCTAGGTTATAAAGGTAGATAAAAACATTAATGCAAAACATCTAATTACATTGTGCGAAAATGCGAACCCAATCATACTCCGGTAATGGCACGTGAAACGAACGCTCTGATCCTTCCAGATCCGACTAACCCCCAATTGACCACACGCGTCAAGGGCACCGATCAGAATGGGAAGTCGACGCTCACCTCCGTTCCGGTGGAGCGACCTCTGTCGCTATACCTGAACAGCAGGGAGATCGTGACGTTGATGACCATTGGCGATTACCCTGAAGCGTTGGCAATTGGGTACTTGATCAATCAGAATATGCTTCATCCAAGCGATGTTATTACCGAAATTGAGTACGATGAAATATCCGAGGCGGTTGTTGTCCGTACTGACTGCGAGACCGATTTCGAGGAAAAGCTTGCTAAAAAGACCCGCACGTCCGGTTGCGCGCTGGGCACGGTTTTCGGTGATATAATGGAAACCTTCAAGGACACAAACCTCAACCCCCACGCAAAAGTGCATACCTCCTGGCTGTATGCGCTGACAGCCCAGATCAATACTACCCCCAGTCTTTATCTGGAGGCTGGCGCAATCCACGGATGTGTGCTGTGCGAGAGGGATCATCCATTAATCTATATGGAGGATGTCGGGCGCCATAACGCTGTTGATAAGATCGCGGGTTTTATGCGGCTCAATGAAGTTTCAGCAGACGGAAAATTTTTCTACACAACGGGCCGACTAACGAGCGAAATGGTGATTAAGACGGTGCAGATGCAGATCCCAGTTCTAGTATCAAGGTCAGGGTTTACTTCTTGGGGGGTTGAGCTTGCTCGGGAGGCGGGTCTTACCTTGATCGGGCGCGCGCGCGGCAAACGGTTCATTGCGCTGTCTGGTGAGCAACGTATCGTTTATGACATGGATCCTAGTGATGTAATTGAAGAGCCCGCCGCACTACAACGCAAAGCGGCATCGGCTGACCCGTGACCGTTTCCCTCGTATGGCAAGGACCTTTCGGCGTAAACTCCATTCCAAGAGACCCCCTTTTTTTCGAAAACTTGTGTCAGCCGGGTGTTTACCTGAGGGTCAAGATATACGATTACGGTCGACTGGTAGTCTATGTTGGGCAGTCTGCATCGCTGTTGGCACGATTTGATCAGCATCTCTCTTCAATGCTTGCTCTTGCAAGTCCGCTACGCGATCCATCAGGCGAGGTCGTGTTTTCAGCTGACGCTGGCGTAAGACTACAGGCATTCAAAGATTTGGACCGGTACTCGAGCTTAGCTTGCGATGATGTCCGACGTGTGCTGTTTTTCTATGCCAAGTGCGATAATTATTTTCATAACGAACACCTAAACCTTGTAGAGGCATTGCTGCAAGATAGAATCCGAGGTCGCTTAAATGAAATTGAAAATGCGATCGCGGCACCCAGCGCTATACAAGATAATTTACCCGACAGATGGAATAATGATTTTGACGCTTTGGAACGAGCGAGCCGAAGGATACTGGTCAAAATCTTAGGAGATGAGTTGATATCTTTGGATCCTCAAACTGACGATGCTTTATAAAGTAGATATCTGTGGGCTTTTACTTGCTGGAGGTCGATCGCGCCGCATGGGCGGTCGTGACAAGTGCCTGATGACACTCTCCAATAAATCATTATTAAATCACGTAATCGCCGCGGCGCGCCCACAGGTAGGGCCCATGGTCTTGAATACAAATAGCGACCCGTCACTATTTGCAGAATACGCACTTCCCGTGGTGTCAGATGTAGTTGACGGATATGCTGGTCCTCTCGCAGGTATTTTGACGGGTTTGGAGTGGGCATTGCGACATGCGCCGAATTGTAAATGGGTCGCCAGCTTTGCCTGCGATGCGCCCTTTGTTCCGGCAAACTTAGTGGAGCGATTGCGTCAGGCAGTATACAAACAAAACGCGGACATAGGTTATGCCGCATCCGGCGGGAGGCTTCATCCCGTCTTTGCGTTGTGGCCAGTCCGCCTCGCGGCAGCACTCAGGGACGCTGTGGAACGAGAAGGGTTGCGCAAAGTCGATGAATGGACAGAGCGTTATGTTCAAGCAAGGGTGGAGTTTCCTGTTGCTCCTCACGACCCCTTTTTCAACATCAACCGGCTAGAGGATCTGGCTGAGGCTGAAGCGATATTGGCAGTAAGCCCTAAAGGTAAAACGGGTCTATGAATTAGTCGCTATTTTTACCTCGCCTCCGGATCTAGTTGGGCAGGGAAATTGCAATCAGCCCCGGTAAAGCGACTTTCCTTAAGTTAACCGATGAGAGAGGCTCAAATTCGGCAACTACGCGAGAAATGGACACGGCATGCCGCCGGCGTAGACGTCAGTGAGAACTATGAATAACTCATTTCGAGAGCCAGTGGTCGAGGCGGCAACCGGAGACGTGTAAGTGGGGGGGCGCGGGTCACCCATTTTTGGCTGCGTTGCATTGGCGCTCTAATAGAAGATAAAAAAAGGCGCTTGAAAGCGTCGCGATGGAGATGGAGGCATACGCGAAGTGTGTTGATCTAATGTTTGCAAGCTAGGATGGGTTTGCGGACTTACTGGTAACCCTGGACGCGGCAATCCTCTCTCAGTAATTGACATTGTTAGCTAGAACGTATGGTCGGTCGCGACAATTTTAGGATAAGACACCCTATCGGTTTGGTTTTATGGTCATGTGGTTTGCCGGTAGGCGTTTGTCGTGAGACTTTTCGAAGTTTTGAGAACAAAAACGTCTTTTTGAATTTGATAACTAAGATCTTTAACTTTTGCTTCTCTTTGTTCCTTGAGTTCATGGGATCTGAAACGTGGTTTTCTCTGGTTCGGCTAGATAATAGTGCAGAAAACCAGGTCAGTTCAAATGCCCACCAACGATCCCCGCGAGTAAAAGCCATCCAAACAATCGGTTTGACTTAAATTTTCCTAAGCAGTCTCCAGGGTTGTATAAATCAACCTTAAAAACCTGCCATACTAGCTGTGCGGTTGCAGCCGAAAGGCCTACCCAAAAAAACCAACCGAGGCCCGACATATATCCTGCGGTCCCAAATAACGCCGCGGCTATCAGGTAGAAACAGGTCAGCCATTGCTTGGAATAGACTACCCCTAGGGCACGAGCCGAGGATTTTACTCCGGCGGCAGGGTCATCTATACGGTCCTGATGGGCGTAAATAGTATCGTACCCAAGTGTCCAGAAGATACCACCTACATAAAGAACGATAGCCGACAAGGTCAGGCTGCCCGACACGGCTGCCCAACCTAGCAACGCACCCCAGTTAAATGCGAGACCGAGTACTAACTGCGGCCAAAAGGTGTATCTTTTAGCTAGTGGGTAAACCGCCACCAAAAACAGGGATGCAAGACCGGTCCAGACCGCAAAAGAATTCAAAGAAAAGAGGATAACGGCGCTCACTGCTGACTGGGTCGCAAACCAAATTAGCGCATTACGCACGGTGATCTCGCCGGCAGGCAACGGGCGATCCCGAGTGCGTGCAACCAAAGCGTCTATATCTCTATCAAGAATATCATTCCAAGTGCAGCCAGCGCCCCGCATCAGCAGAGCTCCAACCCAAAACAGTGCAAACAAATACCAGTGCGCTGAATTGATCGATGTCATCGCGATGGCCCACCAGCAGGGAAATAAGAGAAGCCAGGTACCAATTGGTCGGTCAAAACGAGAAAGTCGGATGTACGGGTGAATACGCTTGGGCATAAGTCTGTCGACCCAGCCGTCACGTGGGATGTCGCTTGAAGAAGACATTGCTAAAGCATAGTTAGTGTATTTTTTGGGTCGATCAAAATTGCCACGATTAAAATCAATCATTAGGACTAATAGCGCTGCACTACAATCCGCTAGATTGCCGATTAAACGATATGAGTAAAAACAGAACGCCTGCAAATACCGATAACCGGACGCGCACGCGTTTGTTTGTTGACTATGATTTGGAGTATGATCATGCCGTTACGGCGACACCCGAGCAGCACCACTACCTTAGGAAAGTGATGCGCCGAATCGACGGTGAAATGGTAACGCTTTTCAATGGCCGCCACGGTGAATGGCTGGCGCGTATCGCCTACCATGGAAAAGCACGTTGCATGATGATTATTGAGCAGCGCTTGCAGCCGCAGCGACAGCCTCCCGACGTATCGCTGATCTTTGCTCCAGTAAAAGCATCAGCGATGAATAACATCGCGCGCATGTCCACCGAGCTTGGCATATCGCGTATGTGCCCGGTGCTCACTGAATACACCGACGTCCGGCGCACGAATACTGCACGTCTTCGATCAAATGTGGTTGAGGCTGCAGAACAATCGGCTAGGTTAAACGTTCCTGTGGTGGACGAACCTGTTCCACTAGCTAAGCTTTTGGAAGTTTGGGATCCGTCTCGGCGAATTATCCTATGTGCCGAGATTGGAAAGGCGGTTGCCATTCCCGAAGCGTTAGCGGAGATTGAACCCGGTGGAGCTTGGGCAGTAATGATCGGGCCAGAAGGCGGTTTTAGTCAATCCGAACTTGACGGACTCGCGAAACTACCTTTTGTTACATCCGTTAGGCTGGGACCGCGCATTCTTAGGTCTGATACGGCGGTAGCGGCAGCACTAGTTTGTTGGCAAAATCGCTTGGGAGACTGGTCCGGATAAAATGCGGATTTAGAGGTTTGCTTGTAATTTGGCATGTTGTTTCATTGAGCCAGGCCAACCGATGTAGTCAAAGAGGAATGGACGGACGCGCATGGCCGCACCTTCGGCAGATAAATCAGAATTGATAACTAATTATCGGCAGTTGATCGAACATTTAGAGTCGGGCAACAAACCACGCGAGTCTTGGCGGATTGGAACCGAGCATGAAAAGTTTGTCTTCAAACTTGATACCAAGGAACCGGCGCCTTACTCGGGAGAATGGGGGATCAAAAGGTTTCTTGAGGGTCTCATGCGCTTCGGTTGGGAACCTGTAATCGAAAAAAATAATCCCATCGCACTCACCATGAACGATTGCAATATATCACTAGAGCCAGGAGGGCAGCTTGAACTATCGGGGGCGCCGTTAGAAAATATTCATCAGACTTGCGACGAGGTGCATACACACTTGGGCCAGGTTAAGGAAATCGCGAGGGAACTAGGCGTCGGATTGTTAGGTGCCGGTTTCATCCCAAAATGGGGACGTAACGATATTTCTTGGATGCCCAAAGGGCGTTATGAAATAATGCGCAAGTATATGCCCAAAAAGGGTGATCTCGGTCTCGATATGATGCTTCGTTCCTGCACAGTTCAGGTTAACCTCGACTTTGAATCCGAGGCGGATATGGTTGAAAAATTTCGGGCGTCTATGGCTTTGCAGCCTATAGCAACAGCCCTATTTGCAAATTCTCCATTCCTCGAAGGCAAACCCAGCGGCTATGAATCTTATCGTAGCCATTTGTGGGAAGATACGGATCCTGATCGTTGCGGTATTTTGCCGTTCGTATTTGAAAATGATATGAGTTTCGAACGTTATGTTGATTACGCATTAGATGTGCCGATGTATTTTATTTGTCGCGATGGCGAATACATCGATGTTTCCGGCCAGTCGTTCCAAGATTTCCTTGACGGAAGACTCCCAGGACGGTTAGGTGAACTGCCGACTTTGAGCGATTGGTCGGACCATCTGACTACAATTTTCCCCGAAGTTCGATTGAAAAAATTCCTCGAAATGAGGGGCGCTGATGGAGGTCCTTGGCGCAGGCTCTGTGCTCTCCCGGCGTTATGGGTTGGCTTACTTTACGATTCAGATTGCCAAACAGCGGCTTGGGATCTCGTAAAAAATTGGACCATTGATGATCATACATCACTGCGTGCCAACGTACCGCGTAATGGGCTTAAAACTCAAATACGCGGTACCACCGTGCAGGAAATCGCTCTGCAGGTCCTCGATATCGCTGAGCAAGGCTTAAAACGACGGGCAATTCTGGATCGCTGTGGTAACGATGAAACGGGATTCCTGTCGATCTTGCGGGAAATTGCAGAACGCGGTTATTCAGCTTCGGGAGAACTACTTCAGCTTTATGCAACGAAATGGGAGAGTAGTGTCGATCCAATATATACAGAATTCGCTTACTAGCTTGTTACCTTAAAAAGCGGTCCTGATGGGGCTTATGATTGCCCGTCGTGGATTTTGAGACAGCTGGCGGCACTTTTTCGAGGAAAAGCTTGCTTGAACCCGCCGTTTAAGTTGCCAAGAGCAGAACCTCTCTTTCTGAGAGAGAAAAGAGGGGTAGGAGAGCACCTGCTTGTTAGTCGCGGATTGGACCCGGCATTTTAATTGATTCTATCCCAGGTTAATTCAAATCAAAAGATTTGAAGAGGCAATACCTCGTGTCACTCCGTAAAGCGGTTTTTTATATCAGACATAGATTTATCAACATATCAAGTTTGGGCGCAACTCTACGTTTCGTATGTAAAGGGTATCGTTTGAGCGTTTAATATAAGTTCATCGGCATTAATCGACACACATTTACTATAACGATTTGAGCTGGAAAATGTTTGATAGGTTGTTTCAGCGCTGATATCCACTTATGCACCGCCTAGGCTGCTGTGCCACCGATAGTTAAGTTTTCAACCAACAATGTCGGCTGGCCAACCCCCACCGGCACTCCCTGACCATCCTTGCCACAGGTTCCCACTCCCGGATCAAGCTTTAGGTCGTTTCCAACCATTTTCACGCGGGTGAGTACATCCGGGCCATTGCCGATAATAGTCGCTCCCTTCACCGGTGCGCCGATCTTGCCATCTTCAATCATGTAAGCCTCTGAGGCTGAGAATACGAACTTGCCCGACGTAATGTCGACTTGACCGCCGCCGAAGTTTACTGCGAATAGCCCGCCCTTTACCGATCGCAGGATTTCCTCTGGATCATATTCTCCAGCATGCATGTAGGTGTTGGTCATACGCGGCATGGGAACGTGGGCGAAACTCTCACGTCGACCATTTCCGGTTGGTATTACACCCATCAAGCGCGCATTCAACCGGTCCTGCATATAACCACTCAGTATACCGTCTTCAATTAGCACGGTATTCGATGTGGGTGTTCCCTCATCGTCGATCGAGAGTGAACCACGCCTGTCTGAAATAGTGCCGTCGTCAACTACCGTTACGCCCTTGGAGGCAACGCGTTTACCCATAAGGCCCGCGAAGGCGCTTGTTTTCTTTCGGTTGAAATCGCCTTCAAGGCCATGGCCGATGGCCTCGTGCAAGAGAATGCCAGGCCACCCAGGCCCGAGGACCACGTTCATTTCGCCGGCAGGTGCCGGGATTGAGTGCAAATTGACTTGCGCCTGGCGGAAGGCTTCATCGATTTGTGCTTTCCAAGCCTCTGGCGTTAGGTAGGCAGCATATCCTGTGCGCCCGCCGACACCGTGACTGCCTGCTTCCATTCGATCGCCAGAAGCGCAGACGACCGAGACGTTAACGCGTACTAGCGGCCGGACGTCCTCCCGGCTTTCGTTATCAGGGCGGATAATCCGCACCGCTTGCCATTCACCAGATATTGACGCGGAAAACTGTGCTACGCTGGTATCTAGCGAACGCGCATAGTCATTCATATCTTCGAGCAGCTTAACCTTTGTTGCGAAATCGAATTCGCCCAGAGGATTGGCATCGGTATAGAGTCTTGCATTGGTTGTTGGCGGTGTGACATCGGTGGTCCCGGCGTGCCCAACATGAACTGCACTTACGGTATTCCCCGCTCGCCCTATTGCGGCCTCTGAGAGCTCCGAAGCGTGGGCATACCCTGT
>CAJWSW010000092.1 GCA_913046035.1 uncultured Alphaproteobacteria bacterium
TTCCATCAAGCTGCGCTTTCATTCCGAATGTGCCGCCTAACATCTTTCCGGTAACCTGCCTGAGATTGAGAACCTTGTTCTTCAAACTAGCAAGGATCTTGGGCTCATCGACGCGATATCCTCTGTACAGAAGTGCGCGAGCACGGATATCAATATCAGCATCCAGCATACCTAAAATCTTTGTCTCAATTTTTGCACGTGACCATTCGATCTCGCTATTAGCTGACGCGTTCCACTGCCGCGAGCTAGGTGTCTCAGCTTGCCGCGACGCCTTACGGCGCAGTTTTTGTCGAACCCCAACAGCCTCATTGTTTGGGGTTTTTAAAAAATCGCTTAGTGGTATCGTTGATGATTGCAAGGTTAAGTTTAAGGACGGTCTTCGCCTTTCATGAACGTACTTTCCAGTACCGGTGACTTGCGTTGGGCCAATATTGCCGGCAAGGTGTCGAGCAACCAATTTTTTCCCGGAGCCATTCAGTTTGGCCGCTAACTTTAGTCCACCAAGCGCTGAACCTGAGGGTTTGTACGCCGGATAGAATAGTTGAACGAAACGAACAAAATCCGGCTGATCAAGTTCGACGTCTAAGTCCAAATTTGGCTCTTTCGCTAGGCCACCGACTTTACCTGAAACCTCTAGTGCGCCACCCGTGAACTCAGCGGTTGCGCCGATATTCATGACATCGGCGTTCCCTGTTACGTCCGCCTTAACTGTAAGTGGACCAGCATTATTACCGTAGTTATCACCGAAATATAATGCCGCTGCCTGCGTAACTTCAGGATGGCGGCTATAAAATTGAAGGTCAAAAACAGGTGCATCCAGTAAGCCACTGATGTTGCCCGATACCTTCACACGAGCTTCTGCCAATTTAAGGTTAGAATCAAAAATAACACGCTCAGGTGTTACGTCTGTACTTGCGACAAACCGCATTCGTCCAAAGCGCCTCGGTTGCTGGAAACTTTTGATGCCTAGAAGGCGGAATAATCCTGTCAAATCGCCCGAAGTGGCCGAGACGGTTCCCTTGAAACGAGGCGTTCTCTCGAGCCCTCCGAGAGTTCCTGCCACTTGAACTTTAGTCCCAGCGAGACTACCGATGCTCGCATCATTTAGTCTCAATTCACCATCGACCAAGTTGCCGTCCAAACGGACATCGCGAATGGCCTTACCTTGGTACGAGAGAGACCCAACCCTTAGCCTCAAGTCCGCGTCAAAATTGCTCAGAGCGGACAATGCTCCTGTTGAAGAAGTGGATCCCATTATCGGAGTCTTTGAAACCCGATTGCTTGGAGCATTTACATCTGAAGAAACGGGAGGTGCGGTTGCGAGGGTGGACCTCGAACGGCTTCTCAAGTAAGCGTCTGCGTTAATCTGATCAACATTCAGACTTGCATTAAAAGCCACTCTTTCATGCAGATTTATTGAAAGATCACCACGCATACGCGAGGCGTCTACTTGACCGGAGATATTTGTTATTTGCATCCTCTGTGAGGTGGCACCAATATCCGCCGATAGCGCAAATCGCCTAAGCCTATCAATAGGAATTCCGTCGACATTTACCTGCAGCCATTTGAAAATGTTACGAAGATCAGCGGTCTCGATCGACGACCGCCCCTTAAATCTCATAACTCCTTTCGGAGACGAAAGTTGGCCGGATACGCGAGCCCGCGTCTGACCGGGAAGAACCGCAGACAGGTCGTTTAGAGTAAGCATTCCGTCCGTTAACGCAGCCTCCAACCGAATATTTTTCACACGGCCTTGTCCGAATGTTGCGTTGGCGATGCTGAGGGTAATACTTCCACCAATGTTTGAAGGAATAGCAACTTGGTCAACGCGCGGTAAATCTGTGTCGGCGGAGGCCGCTAAGGTGGTCTCCTGTTGCTTCACCTGACGCTGGGCAGAAGTATCCCTAGAGGGCACGTTTGCAACCCCTGAAAACAATTCGTCAAAATCTAGTGATGCTGAATGGAACGCCGCATTTATTTGCGGCGTTTCCGTAAGGCGCGCCGTTATGCCACCGGTTATTTTCGAGTTCCGCACAACTATTTCGACCCGGCTAATATCCACCTTGTCTGCACTAGCCTCGACCGAAGCCGAAATTGTGAACGGCTTTCTAAGAGACACTGAAGCTTTATGATTAGAAAACATCTCAACAAGCGAGCCGAAATTAGCGCCTCTACCATCGAGACGTGCAAAAATTAGTGGCGATGATGTCGCGATGTTCGAGACGTCGCCCTTAAACACAATACGTGTGTCGGAACCAGCCGCACCTAAAACAACATCGAAAGGCAGCGTCTTCTCTTCCAAAGCCTTGCCCACTTTAGCATCTAGCGTAAATGCAATACCTTTGAAACTGACCCCGCCCCTGGCAGTAAAGGGGCCCGTCATAGAGCCCGCTGACATATCTACAGTCAAATTTTCGAGCCGATGAAACGACTGCGAGGCGACATCTCGATATATAATTGTTCCGTCTATGACCCGTAATAATTCAAGATTGACCGTCTTCGATTGGCGCCTATTCCCATTTTCTTCCGACCTTGCGAGGGTCGGAGGAGTGCTTACAGGACGCGCGGTGTCTGTGGCTGGAATAAACTCCCAGTTAGCGCTTCCATCAGCACGCCGCTCAAGTTCAATCAAAGGTTCCACAAGCTCCACAACAGCAATCTCGACATTGCCTGTCAGCAACGGCAATAACTTTATGCTGGCGCGAAGCTCCTTCATCGTTACCATATTCGCGACACTCGCACTCGGCGCATTTCGAAGTCGTAGATCAGTTGCCCTAATGTGGGGCATTGGAAGAAAGGAAAGCTCTACGTCGCCAGCGATATCTAGTGATCTTCCGGTTGCTTTCCGTACCTCTGAGTTAATTAAGTCTTTATAGGAGTTCCATTCCACCAAACTGGGAATGATCAACGCGAAAGCGACCAATAATATGCATAGCCCCGTCAGGCCGTAGATAGCTTTTCTCATAGGCACCTCTATGGCAGGCTACTGCCCCGCCAGATTTTACTCGTCTCGGCAATTGCGCAGTTAATTATAACAATAATCAAATCTGACTTTTTAAGAAGTTTCAAAATAGAAAATATCGCAAATTTGTACCATTCCTGGAAACAGCGGCAGCGTGATAAAAATCCCCTAAAGCGGCAGAGAACCGAGCTAAATTTAGCTGATCTAGGGCCTAATTGCTCGCGACGGAAAAACAGAAACAAGCGCAAGTTCGTGAGCTCGACGGCGAGAAAAAACGAGATCCAGGCTGAGGGTTCTCACGCAACCACGAAAAATCATTAAAATTGCACGATCTTTCCAGGGTTCATAATATTTTTCGGGTCTATTGCTTGCTTCAAACACCGCATTACATCCAGCGCAATATCACCATGTTCCTCCTCTAAGCTATCAATCTTGCCGAGACCGACACCGTGTTCTCCGGTACATGTACCGTCCATTGATAGTGCCCGACTAACAAGGCGCTTGTTGAGGGCAGTCGCCCGGGCGACCTCACCCGCATCATCCGGATCCAAAACCATATCAACATGAAAATTACCGTCGCCAACATGCCCGACAATAGGCGCCAATAAACCTGATCTCTCTATGTCATCGCGGGTCTCAGCGATGCATTGCGCAAGTCGCGAAATAGGCACGCAAACGTCCGTCGGCCACGCCTTTGCACCGGGACGAAGCTGCATGTTTGCATAATGTGCATCGTGTCGCGCTTTCCATAATTTCGATCGTTCCTCTGGTTTGCTGGCCCAAGCAAAATCTGCTCCGCTAAAGTCATCACTAATCGAACGCACGCTTTTTATTTGCTCAGCGACCCCGGTCTGCGTGCCGTGAAACTCAAAAAAAAGCGTCGGTAGCTCAGCATAACCAAGTCCAGAAAATCGGTTAAGGGCTTGCATCTGAACCTCGTCTATCAACTCAACTCGCGCAATGGGAATGCCCGATTGAATAATTAGAATGACAGCGTTCACCGCATCATTTACCGTGGGATAAGTGCAAACTGCAGATGATATAGTCTCGGGTATTCCGTAAAGGCGCAGTGTTACGTCCGTAATAGCACCTAGCGTGCCCTCAGACCCAACAAATATACGGGTCAAATCGTAGCCGGCAGATGACTTGCGCGCTCGCTTTCCTGTCCGGATGTACCGTCCATCCGGCAGCACTACACCTAAAGACAAAACATTGTCACGCATCGTGCCATACCGAACGGCGTTCGTGCCTGATGCACGGGTTGCTGACATGCCGCCAATAGTAGCATCAGCGCCGGGATCGATCGGAAAAAATAATCCGGTATCGCGAAGGTGTTGGTTCAACTGCTTACGCGTCACCCCTGCCTCAACAGTTACGTCAAGATCCTCAGCATTAACACTCAGCACAGAATTCATATTGCTGAGATCAAGGCTTATGCCCCCCCGTAACGCTGTTATATGCCCCTCCAGAGAGGTCCCCACACCAAAAGGAATAACCGGCGTGTCGTGTTCACTGCAGAGCTGGATGATTTGTTGAACCTCGGCCCGCTCGTTTGGGAACACTACCGCGTCAGGCGCCATAGTCGCATGATGAGACTCATCGGTGCCATGGCGCTCGCGAACCGTCTGATTAGTAGTGAAGCGGTCACCAAAACGTCGCTGCAAAATTTCGATAACTGAATTGACTTTCCCTGTATGGCCGTCCATCGCTAAGCTGCTCCCTTGTCAGCTTCTATATCTGATACAAACATATATCCTGGCGTATGTGTGATTGCGATGCGCGGCCGGGCATTTAAAATAGCTTCCTGTGGGGTGACGCCACAGGCCCAGAAAACAGGTAGCTCGTCATCCATTATGGTTACTGGGTTTCCGTATTCTGGGGCGGTAATGTCGCGAATACCGAGCGCTTCTGGGTCCCCAATCTGGATTGGCCCGCCATGGGCCATAGGATATTTTGCGGTTACCATTGCTGCGCGCCGAGCATCTTCCGGCGTATAAGGTCGCATACTGACTACAAAAGGACCATTAAAACGGCCTACCGCCTTAGTAAATTTGTTGGTTCGAAACATGGGGACGATACCAGTTTCTTTTATGTGCCTCGGCTCCAAACCTGCGGAGATAAGCGCCTCTTCAGCGGTAAAGGAGCAGCCAAGCAGAAACGTCACGAAACTGTCTTCCCAAATGTCAGAGATATCGGTGACATCTCCTTCAGGTAAGCCCTTTCGGAAAATTCGATAGCGAGAGAGGTCGGTGCGAATATCGGCACCCGGAGCGCAATATCGCGGCTCCGGATCACCTGGATCGAGAATCTCCAGCAAGGGACAAGGCTTGGGATTACGTTCGCAAAACTTTTTGAAATCCTCTGCTTCTGACGCAGGAAGAATAACCATGTTCGCCTGAATATACCCCTTCGCATGCCCGGAGGTCGGCCCATCATAGGCACCGGAGCGGCACGCAGCGCGTAGGTCAACCGGATTCTGAAAGTGTGTCACGACACACCATAACCTCCGCCGCCAGGCGTCTCGATCACGTAAACATCGCCGTCATATACTTCAACTGAATCTGTCCCCCCTTGTTCAATCACTGACCCATCTACCCGTTCAACATAATTCCGCCCAAGCCGTCCTTGGCTACCCCCTTTCATCCCATAGGGTGGTACAACGCGGTGTCCTGACAACATAGAGGCAGTCATCTGTTCTCGAAACTTTACTCTGCGGATAACGCCGTCACCCCCCCGATATTTTCCCTTACCGCCGGATCCACGTCGGATAGAGAATGAATCCAAAATAACCGGGAACCGCCATTCCAGGATCTCGGGGTCTGTTAACCGAGTATTTGTCATATGTGTGTGCACCGCGTCGGTGCCATCGAAATCCGCACCAGCACCAGCTCCACCACAAATGGTCTCATAATACTGATAATTGGCATTGCCGAAGGTAAAGTTATTCATTGTCCCCTGAGACGCACCCATAAGTTTTAAGGCGCCAAGGATGGTATCCGTAATGGCCTGCGACGTTTCCACGTTCCCGGCCACCACAGCCGCAGGATATTTAGGCCTCAGCATGCAGTCCTCGGGCACGATTATATTGAGCGGCTTTAGGCAGCCTGCATTCAGCGGGATGTCATCGTCAACCATAAGACGAAACGTATAAAGGACAGCGGCAACGGCGACCGCGTGGGTTATATTAAAGTTATTGTCCTGTTGCCGTGAGGTGCCGGTGAAGTCGACTGTTGCAGACCGTGTTTCGGGGTGAACCGTTATCGCAACTTTTACCTTTGCGCCAAAATCCATCTCGTATTCAAACTCTCCGTCGGAGAGGTTCTGGATCACCCTACGAACCGTTTCCTCGGCATTGTCTTGTACATGTTTCATATAGGCAATGACGACGCCGAGCCCATAGTGATCGACCATCTTACGCAATTCCTGAACGCCCTTTTCGTTGGCTGCTATCTGAGCTTTCAAATCGCCTAGATTGTGGTGGAAGTTACGCGTTGGATATGGAGCTGTAGTAAAGAGTTCTTCTAATTCTCTTTCGCGTAGCCGGCCTTGGTCAACTAATTGAAAATTGTCGATCAGCACGCCTTCCTCGTCAATGTGACGAGAATCGGGTGGCATCGAACCCGGCGTCTTACCGCCGATCTCTGCATGGTGACCTCGCGACGCAACGTAGAAAAGAATATCTTTCCCTTCCCGGTCAAATACAGGCGTCATCACCGTCACATCCGGCAGGTGCGTCCCACCGTTGTATGGCGCATTCAAAACAAAAACGTCACCCGGCTTCACATCCTCGCCGCGCTCGCGGACGATGGTCTGTACACTTTCACTCATAGAGCCCAAATGCACGGGGATGTGCGGTGCATTAGCCACCAATTGACCCTCTGTATCGAAAATAGCGCAGGAGAAGTCCAACCGTTCCTTGATATTTACCGAATAGGACGTGTTCTGCAGCACGACCCCCATCTGCTCGGCGATGGACATGAACAAATTGTTGAACACCTCCAGCATCACGGGATCGGCCTCCGTACCGATCGCGTGTTCTGCCAGACGTTCCTGAATACGAACGATTACCATATGATTCCGAGCGGTAATCTCGGCTTGCCAGCCAGGTTCGACTACCGTGGTAGCGTTCGCATCTATTATAACGGCAGGGCCATCGACCGTCTTCCCCGGGGAAAGAGCATCCCGGTCATAAACCGGTGCCGTCTGGCTTGTATTTCCCGCATACATGTCTGCGTGTCCCAACGGTATAGCAGGTTCGGAATTGATGACTAGGTCGAGTTCTTCGTCAGAAATATTCTGGCCACCACCAATAATCTCAACCGTTATAGCCTCTACGATATTTGCCTTCTCGGGAGCAATAAAACCAAACTGCTGCATGTGAAGATCTTCGAACCGCTTAAGTATTTCAGTGCGCGATCCAAAATCTACGACGAGAGCGGTATCGGTTCCTTCGTATCTCAGATGTGCTTTGGCAACCACTGAGACAGAACTCACCTCGACACCCTGCGAGACCATTTCCTGCGTACCGTCCTCGGACAAGTCCTCGACAACAGAACGAAGCTTTCCTACTATTTCATCGTTGAGGGTCTCTTCGACCGCGCGTTCTCGAATGATCCGCTGTTCGGCGAGACCCATGCCATAAGCCGATAACACACCCGCAAAAGGATGCACGAAAACCCTCGTCATGCCTAATGCATCCGCCACCAAGCAAGCATGCTGACCACCAGCTCCACTAGCACGATAAGTATCAATTTTTAAATCTCCATCATTAATATCAATATCTACGTCTTCTGCTTCAGGGAGAACAGCTACGGTTGCTGCAGAAGTATGAACTCGGCCACTAGTTTCAGTTTTTGGAACTCGCTGTACTCGGTGAACACCACTTTCATATTTTAACATTCCAAAAGCACCTTTTCCATTTATAGAAACTATAGCCTCTTTAATGCCTCCTATACCCGTATCAGAGGAATTCATTATTTTATATTTCCAATTCTTCCTTTCAGCATATCTTATATATATTCTATACAAATCCGAAGCAAAAAGAGCCGCTTCATCTCCACCTGTTCCAGCTCTTATCTCTAAAATTAAATTTTTATCATCATTTGGATCCTTGGGTAAAAGCAGGAACTTTAATTCTTCCTCTAATTTGGACTTTTTAATTTC
>CAJWSW010000093.1 GCA_913046035.1 uncultured Alphaproteobacteria bacterium
TACGGAGCACTCCCAATTGGTGGGCTGGTGATTGCGGCCGGGGCGTTTTCTAAAAACTTCGCGAAATCGATTGGGATATCTGTACCGCTTGATACGGAGCGAGGCTACCACCTTTGGCTACCCAACCCTGGAATTGAAATGCGCCGGCCGATTATAGTCGGCGACCATAAGTTCGGGATCGTGCCAATGACTGGGGGTATCCGACTGGCGGGAACGGTAGAGTTCGGGGGGCTGAAACTCGCGCCCGATTGGCGCCGCGCAGATATTCTTGCGGAGTTGGCTAAACCTTTCGTGCCTGAGCTTAGGACTGATGGAGCGGAGCGGTGGATGGGTTACCGCCCGTCAATGCCTGATAGTTTGCCTGTGATTGGCCGTTCGCCGCATAAAAAGAACGTTTTCTTAGCTTTTGGGCATGGGCATTTGGGTCTCACAATGGGTGCAGTTACGGGCCAAGTTATAGCTGCGCTGGCGCGGGGCGATAGATTAGAATTCGATCTGTTGCCATTTCGGGCCGACAGGTTCTGAGGAGAGAAGCAACTTACATGCGTATAAATGCCGAAGACTTGACGCAGAAGGTTACCCAAATTCTCCGGAAAATGGGCAGCTCGCCGTCAGAGGCACTGCTTGTCGCCGAATCTCTAGTTCAGTCAAATCTGAAAGGTCACGACAGTCACGGCGTCGGGTTAGTGGCGACATATGTAAGGCATTTTGAGGATGGCTTGTTGGTCCCAAATACTGCCGTTGATCTGGTAAAAGATGACGGCGTTATCCTGATGTTTGACGGGCGGCGCGGTTTTGGGCGTCGAGTTGGCGGGGAGGCGATGGAAGCCGCGGTTGCTCGTTGTGCACAGACCGGGGTTACTTTGATGACGTTGCGAAACTCGCATCACATTGGAAGAGTAGGTGCCTACGGTGAGATCGCAATGAGCGCCGGTTATATTTCCATGCATTTTGTAAATGTTACTGATCATGTGCCAACAGTCGCGCCTTGGGGCGGTGCCGAACCGCGCTTCGTTACAAATCCGCTTTGTATAGCCATACCCGGAACCGAAAATACACCACCCACGTTGCTAGATATGGCGACCAGTAAGATCGCACTCGGTAAGGCGCGGGTCGCGATGTCTAGAGGAGAAAAACTTAGTCCTGGCCTCGTAATTGATAACAAGGGTCAGCCATCTACTGATCCATCGGTAATGTATGATGATCCCCGGGGTTCGCTGCTTCCCTTTGGGGCACATAAGGGATCTGGACTAGCGCTTATGTGTGAGCTCCTTGCAGGCGGGCTCTCCGGTGGCGGCACTATTCAGCCCGACAATCCTCGCCGGGAAAGCATCGTCAATAACATGTTAACGGTAGTGATAGACCCGGGGCGCCTGGTTGACACATGCTGGTTGAGTTCGGAGATCGACGCCATGGTAGCTTACGTGAAGTCGGCTCAGCCCGCCGATCCGAAAAACCCGGTTCTGGTGGCAGGAGACCCAGAAAGGTCTCGCGTTATCAAATGCAAAGTGGACGGATTAGAAATAAATGACGAGGCTTGGGAGGAAATGCTTAATGCCGAAGCGCGCCTGTAGAGGTTTCAGCCAGATCGAAACCGATCTTTTGAAAAAAAATCTCCAAAAGTCGGCACGTTTGGTTCGGGGCTCGGCTTCATTACCAACCGCGAAAACAATAAGCATGAATTTTGAGGTTCACAGTTAATACGCACCCCGTAAAAACTTTATTTTTGGAAATAAGATTTTGGTTTTCCATCTTTCATACTTTCTAACTGAACGAGACTGGTCCGGATAAGGCTGGATCTATACAATGTTCCTTTGAAGGGCGCATTGCCGATATAAACAAGTTGCTAAATAGGGATAAAGACGTGGCAAAAAACATCCAGATAACAATTGTTGCAGGCGATATGGATCGCATGGCAGCCATCAAAGACGGGCGAGTGCAGGTCGAAGGCTGCGATATCACTTTTATTCCGATGGAACCGGAGGAAGTTTTCTTTCGTGCTTTCCGTTATGCTGAATTTGATTGCTGTGAACTCTCTTTCTCTAGTCATATGCGGGTCACCTCGCAGGGAAAAGCGAATTACGTGGGGATCCCTGCGTTTGTGAGTCGAGTTTTTCGCCATTCCGGTTTTTACATCCGCACCGATAGAGGAATCGAAAAGCCTGAAGATTTAAGGGGTAAATTGGTTGGTACGCCGGAATATCAGATGACAGCCCCGGTATGGATGCGTGGCATCCTGGATGACCAGTACGGCATCAAATCAAATGAAATTCGTTGGCGCTCTGGCGGCCAGGAAGAGGCGGGTCGGGATGAACGTACGCCATTTGTTGCGCCAGAGGGCTTAGATCTCGAGCCTATTCCGGAGGATCGGACGCTCGTGGAAATGTTTGAAGCGGGGGAACTGGACGCGCTGACAACAGCGCGCGAACCCTCTAGCTATACTCTTCGGAAGCCGAATATTGATCGCTTGTTTCCAGAATTCCGTTCAGTTGAAAAAGGGTATTTCCGTGATACGAATATATTTCCGATCATGCACCTGATGGGGTTGCGCAAGGATTTGGCTGATAAGCATCCGTGGCTAGCGGGTAGCCTCTATAAAGCTTTCGTGGAGGCGCGCAATATTGCATATGAGGATATTGCAAAGACTGCAGCACTCAGCGTTGCCTTGCCTTGGGTTGCTCAGGAGCTGCAGGATACCGTTCAGTTAATGGGTGCTGACTACTGGAGATACGGCATCGAGGAATGTCGCCATGAAATTGAGGCGCTAGCGCGCTACTCTTATAATGACGGGCTTTCTGAACGTCTGTTAACGCCAGAAGATTTGTTCGCGGAGTCTACGTTCGATATTTCGAAGATATAATTCTCTTATTTTGGGGAAAAGGGGAAAGATGGAACTGCCCTCCAGTGATGAAATCTATAGCCTGAAAGTTGATGACTTCGACACGGCCCAACTTCTAACAAACGCTGCTCGGCAGCGAGACGAACGTGGCCTAAATGATATTTTCATCGTTGATGCGGATTCCCATCACTATGAAACGGAATCCGTCCGGGAGTTAATGGATTTCATTGAGGACCCTGTGATGCGGCAGCTTTCTATGTCTGCACTAGGTGTTGCGCGTAAATCCCGCGGGTTTCCGTATTCAAGGGTCGGCTATCAGGATGTCGGTGGCCGAATAACACGAGAGCCGCTGCGGCAGTTGGAACAAACGCGTGCTGATCGTGGGCACCGTGATGTGCAATTGGCTCACAAACGCATGGACTCCATGGGTGTCGACGTCGCTATAATTCTTCCCACCCCAATGATGCTTATGGGCATGCATCCGCAGATTGAATTCGAAGCCCAGATCGCAGCTGCTTACAATAGATGGCTAGTAGAAAAAGTGCTCTCAGGGTCTGACCGACTCAAATCTTTTGCTTACCTTCCGTTCAATGATCCCGAAGCGACTTACCGTATTGTTCAAGAATTTAAAGACGCGCCCGGGATCGTCGGCTTCCTGATAACTTCTGTTCGTCACAATGCCGTTCATGACAACGTCTATGCTAAAACCTATGCTGCTATTCAAGAAGCCGGGAAGGTGTTGGCCTTTCATACCGGTTACGACTGGGACGATCCGACGTTTGGAAGCCCAAGCCGGTTTGTTGCGGTACAGGCGATCGGTTATCCCTTTTATAACGTCGTGCATTGTGTGAACTGGTTATGCAACGCTATGAATGAGCGTTTTCCTGAGCTCGACGTCCTTTGGATGGAAGGCGGCTTGGCGTGGGTACTTTGGGTCAATCAGCGAATTGACTCGGAATATAGGATGCGGTCATCCGAAGTGCCTGGATTAAAGAAACTCCCAAGCGAATACCTACGCGACATGTACTACACCTCGCAGCCTCTTGAGGCTGGCGACACTTATCTCCTAGAACAAACGATGAAGGCGATTGATGCGGCTAATCAGGTAATTTATGCATCTAATTATCCGCTGCCAGATATGGATATACCATCCGTGATATGGGATCTCGAATTTTTGGATGAGCAGCAGAAACGAAACATCCTCGGCGAAAACGCCCGTAAGCTGTTCAACCTTTGAATAAAAATTGAAGAAAGAAAATACCTTGAAGCTTATCGGTAAGTTTATGTCCCCTTTTACCCGGAGGGTTGCGGTCTCGTTAAAAATACAAGGTGTCGAATTCGAGCATCTCGACTTATCTACCGCAACTGATGGGGACGAGGTTCGGAAATATAATCCGATGGTCCGTGTGCCGACCGTAGTGCTGGACGATAACACTACACTCATTGACAGCGATGCCATTTTAGATTGGTTTGATGAGAAGGCCGGTCCCAAGGATCGACTTATCCCTGAATCTGGTGAACCAAGGCGTAATGTTCTTCAACTCGTATCATGGGCAACTGCCGCAGGAGACAAGACTGTTATAGCTTTTTACGAACGTACTCGCCGCCCAGAAAATATGGTGTATTTACCCTCGGTAGAGGGCGCGGAGACACAGTTGCTTGAAGCATTCGAGGTACTGGAAAATTCAGCATCAGGGTCTAAAGGTTGGCTTGTCGGCGATCGGATTACGCAGGCTGACGTCTCAGCAATTATATTCCTGCAATTCGCGCGTATTGTTCTTCCTCATGTGTTTGATAAGAAAAGCTTTCCGGCTATGGACCGTCTTCGCGAAAAGGCCTACCGCTCATACTCTGCATTTTTGGAAACAGATCCTCAAAAAAGCTGAAGGGCAATGTGTCTTCCCGCAAGAACGTGCAAGCCATACGCAAAAATACCAAAGAAAATTCTTAGAACATCCTCGGGTAACCGCGGGACCCAATAGTACCATGGTTTTTATTTTGAACTTACATCGGAGTCTGGGCTGCAAGATAAAGAATACCTCTGAGTTGGATGTAAGGACATGGCTTCGGAAGATAGTCGGTGAATACGAATTGTATTGCAGCCTCTACAGTTAACGCCGCGATAGCCTATTATTAGAGAAAATTTACAAATGTTAACCCGAAGGTTTTGGAGAATTCTCATGGCCGGACTAAATATTGGTAACTTTTCCGTAGGCGAGGTTATGGAATGGAAGGGTATCTATCGTGACCCCCTTGAAATGTATCCTGACGCCACGCAACGGGAGGTGGATCAGCACCGTGGCTGGCTGGAGCCTCACAGCATCGACCCTACGACAGGACGGGTCATTATGGCGTTCCGGAGCTATCTTATCCGCACAGAGCGTCTAACTATTCTTGTTGACGCCTGCGTCGGCAATCACAAGGAGCGCCCAGTCCGTCCCGCCTGGCATAGACAAAATTGGCCGTGGATGGAGAATCTTCGGGCCCAAGGTGTAGCACCTGAGGAGATTGACATAGTGATGTGTACGCATCTTCATACCGACCATGTTGGATGGAATACAAAACTTGATAATGGCCGCTGGGTGCCTACGTTTCCGAATGCTAATTACCTCTTTCACGAAAAAGAATATGCTTATTGGGAAGAGGAACATAAGACCCAGGATTGGGCGCGAGACGCTTTTCACGACAGCGTGCTTCCGATTGTGGAAGCTGGAAAGGCGACAATGGTGAAGGGCGACCACGAAATAGATGCGGGATTGTGGCTGGAGCACACTCCCGGACACACGCCAGGTGCCGTGTGTCTGCATGCCGAAAATAACGGAGAGCATGGAATTTTCTGTGGTGATTTAATGCATCACCCACTTCAAGTGCCGGAATCCCAGTGGTCAAGTATGTTCTGTGAAGACCCAGATCTCTCGCGCAAAACGCGGATGGCGTTCGTTGATCGTCATGCGGAGTCGGATACGATGGTTTTACCTGCGCATTTTGCCGATGTTGGAGGTGGACATATTGTGGGCGGTGGCCCCGGGGGTAAACCAATTTTTGAATTTGCGCGTTGATAAAACTGTGTATTTGAAGGGAAAAGTTCTGTGACCGATATTGGTTTTATTGGCCTCGGTAATATGGGAGGTGCATTGGCGCGGCGATTGTTAAAAGATTTCACACTGTATGTGTGGGATCTAAACCGGTCCGCAGTTGAGGTGCTAGTCGATGAGGGCGCTATAGCCGCCGATGGACCCGATGGTGTTGGAGCCTCGGGCGCAGATTTCATTATCACATGTTTGCCAACATCGGCACAGGTCGACGAGGTTATATTTTCGTCGAACGGTTTGGTTTCCACTATCTCGAGTGGAGCGCTTATTGCGGATATGACTACGGGCGACCCAATGTTGACCAAGAATATGGCGGCGCGGCTCGTGAAGAATGGGATTGATCTGATTGATGCACCGGTTTCAGGCGGTGTGGCCGGCGCGGAAGCCGGAACTATTGCAATAATGATCGGTGGGCCTGCACAACTTTTCGAAAAAGCGAAATCAGTCTTTGAGGCCATAAGCCCAAATATTTTCCATGCAGGCGAGGTTGGGGCGGGACACTCAATGAAACTTATTAATAACATGATTTCATCCTGCATTCGTTTGGCGACATTCGAGGGCTTAGCTCTTGCAACCAAGGTGGGCATTGAACCTATACGGTTCGCGGAGATCCTCGCGAAGGGGTCTGCACGCGGATATATTGCGGATACAACCTTGCCAACGCACATCATCCCTGGTCGGCTAGAGCAGGGTTTTGGACTGGCGTTAATGCATAAGGATCTTATGCTTGCCACTAAATTGGGGCAGGATATGAAGGCTCCATTGACGACCGGTAATTACGCGCGGGAAGTCTTTCAGATGGCATTAAACGAGCTGGGCGAAGACGTTGATATTTCACAGATCATAAAAATATTTGAACGTGCGGCAGGCGTCGATATATGTGAAGCGCAACAATCGTTCCAACGCTAGGGCGTGCGTTGCCAGGGTAGTTTTCAGACTGGTCTGAATAGCAGAGGCCAGGAATTCATCGTAATAATCTGTGCGTTTGCGAAAATGTTACATTTTAGTCGGTAGGGTGCGGAATTATGGCATCGGATGAGATTTACCGGTTGCGAGAAAGGTTGAGGACCTGGTCTTCGCAGAAAATGATCGATGCGATGTTGTTATAATTAAATGCGTTTTTCGATGGCTGCTTCGGCCGAAACAACTACGATCACATTTAGGTCGCCTGGCGGGCCACCGCCAAACCCCTCAATGCCAAAGCCGCGAACCGTAACGACCTCTCCGTTAGATGTCCCCCTCGGGATCTGTACTGCCACGGTTAAACCAGTCATTGTTGCAACCAGCTTGCAAACCCCTTGATCGGCCTCAGATTGAGAAATTCTTAGCGTCTCGGCTATATCTTCGCCTTTCATCCATAACGAAGTTGCCGCTGCCCCCTTTACACGGCCAAGGCGGGTGCCTGCCACGTCGCCAAAAAGGTCTATCGTTCGTTCTCCAGTGCTTTCGTCGATTTCAAAGTCGAACCAGGTCCCCCCCCTTTGCCATGGCTGTACCTGATCGTCCTGAGGCTCTGAAAACGTATTTTGATCGAACTCTGCTCTTTTATGTTTGTCCGCAAGCAGGTTGTAGGCGGCTGTTATACGTTTGAACCGCTCGGTTGCGACGTCGTCGCCGACGTTAACATCCGGGTGTAATTCTTTAGCCAACCTGCGATATGCACGCTTGATTTCATTCAGATCGGCATCTTTCTGTACACCTAGAAGGTCGTATGGTGAACCCATAAGCGTTAGTCTCGGATATAATGAGGGGGAACGTCAATAGACGGGCGAAGGGACAATCAGCGTTCAATTCGAGGCAATCCGAAAGGCATTTAATGCCACCCGGTTGCATGGCAATCGTTGTGATTCGCGGAAATCGTTCTAAAAATAAAATTGCGGCGATACCCACGCCGCAGCAGTTCTACCCAAACTGCGCTGACAAAATCGCGTCCCGGTGTTTTGACCCACCTATGCGCCGGGGCGCGTATTTTTTTAAAATTAAACCACTTAATCCCGGGCAAAAAAAATGGCCTCGGCCGCCCCCGGCTTTCGGCCTGACCCCTT
>CAJWSW010000094.1 GCA_913046035.1 uncultured Alphaproteobacteria bacterium
TTGTTCTTACAATTCTTTTTATTGCAATTTTAAATGCTTTAATATTGGCTCAGAATTTTTAACCTTGGGTTTATCATCCTTTGAATTTGTAACCGGTAGTGTTGGCATATCCTGCTGCAAACTGATTTTGTTTGGGGAGACCTCTCCTTTGATCAGGCCGCCATCCTCTATTACGAGACGTGCATAGCCGATCTTTCCATCAACCCTGCCAGTGTTTTCGATTTGTAAAAGCTCAGAGGCTTCGATTTCGCCGTCCAGTTTTCCTGAGATGCGCGCAATTTCGCAGATGGCCATACCCGCAAGTTGCCCACCTTCATGAATTATGAGCTCACGTGTTTGGATCTCCCCATCAAGAGATCCATGGATCTCTGCGATGTCACATGCCTCAAAAGTGCCTCTGACTTTTATACCACTGCCGATGTGAACCATTCCCGGCGTGGCGGACCGCATCATTTGGGCATTTTTTTCTTCAAGGAGTGTCATGGTTTGTGACCTTGGTTGTAAATTTTGTTTTGTTGGACGATTGGGAAAATCCATTTTTATTCGCTCCGGATTTTCGCGTTTGCGTAGGATATTCTGAAGGGACATGGCCTGCTATTTCATCCAGTCGTTGTGAGATTCATCCTTGAGCCCAAGCGGAGCTGAGTATCCGCCATTGTCATCCATGTCCGTTTGGGGGAAATGTTGTCCCGGATTTTCCTCGGAGTATTGTGCCGCAGTATCAGTCCCTGATTTTTGGACCAATTGCTGATTGTTGTCCTTGACCTGCTTCTGAAGCGCTTGCGCAAAGGCTTGTTTAACCACGGGATCGGCCAGCCCGGCGGTGGTAGCGAGAGCCACCGGGTCGGGTCGGGTTGGCGACACGTTATCAATCACATCCGTTGGGACAATCGTCTCTGTCAGGGTGACTTCTTGTTCCTGCTCGTCGGCAGGGTTTCTTGCGTTCTCCAGAGCAACTTCTGCACTGACAGTCGCAACGATTGCGTAAAGACCGATGGGTATAAGGACGAGGGGCGTCATGCTGTTCTCCGTCGTTTTCAGTAATGTGAATGCTGAAATTACGACTGGAAAATCCGGCAGCCCCTGGGCCGGTCCGTGGCCATTCAGTGATCAATTGTGGCCTTAAAGAGGCGCCACCCAGCAGATGGCGACTTCGAGCGGGACGCCATAATTATCGGAAAACCTTCTATCGTCATCGTTAAATGGCGACAGCATTACACCACGGAAAGGCCGCGTTTAGCTTTTAGATACAAACTCACTACACTTCAGAGCATTATGCACTCGTCGCAAAAGCGAAGGATGAATTTACTTTCTTAACGGACAAATAAATGAAGTGTGTTAGTCGTATCCGGGCGTCCAACCACCAGTAAATAGGCAAAGAATAAGTTTTTGTTAGATTGTTTTTAAATTTTATCAGCTGCTGGATTAACAGGTCTAGTAAGGATTTTTCATAAACCATCTTGAGTGAAAGTTAATGACTCCTTTCCGCAGAGTATGCTGGGAGAACGACGGCGTTTTGGCGTCTGAGGTCGAGCGGTACAACGTCGATGACTCCAAGCGGGGATACATAAAGGATTGTCCTGTTTGCACCCGTCGCCTCTTGGTTAAGCGAACAACTCGTGCGACGTGCAAGACTTTTCATCGGTAGCAGACCAACTTTTCGGATCTATTTAAATATTCCTTAGTGCCATTCTGCGCCGATTAATGTTTTTTCGATATTATGTTTGTAGCATCTTTTGCTTCTTCCGTACATCTGCGCTTAACCAATAACGAACTGTTTCATGACAAATATCAATGCTCCGTTCATGAAGATCGCATCAGTCACCGGAACTGATGGCGACCCCCAAGATCGCATAAGCCAAATCGCTAAATTGGAAGTGGCTGGAATTTTAGCCGCACCTTCGAACGCTGATGCAGCGAAATTAGCCTTGGCTTGCTTGAAGTTGGAGTTTTAAGGGGATCGTAATGACAAATCCCTTGGCAAATCCCAGCCGTTTGATGGTGGCCATTGGTGGCAACGCCACCCATCCGGAAGATATCGAAGGTACCTCGCAAGAGCAGAAAACCATCGCGGCAATGACTGCCGAAGCGCTATTGCCGTTAATGATGTTGGATAACGAGTTGATTATCACCCATGGGAATGGCCCGGTAGTTGGTAAAATTCTTATGCGCCAAATGCTGACCCGCGACACCATCGCGCCGATGCCACTCGATATTTGTGTTGCCCATAGTCAGGGGGGCATTGCTTATTTGCTCATGCAAGCGATGGAAAATGCCTTACGGGACCAAGGAAACCAACGCCACGTTACGTGTTTGCTCACGCAGGTCGAAGTCGACCCGGACGACCCTGCTTTCGAAAACCCCAGCAAACCCATTGGCCCTTTTTTCAATGAGGAAGAAGCCAAAAAAATTGGCGCCGAATTGAGTTGGTTGATGAAAGAAGATTCTGGGCGCGGTTGGCGTCATGTTGTGCCTTCACCCAAGCCCAAACACGTTTGCGATATATCTTTGGTACAAATTCTGGCTCGGCGCGGCACTGTCGTCATCGCCGGTGGCGGCGGTGGCATTCCGGTTGTGCGGGATCCCAATGGGGTGCGAAAAGGTGTCACGGCCGTTATCGATAAGGATCTGACGTCAGCCCTCATGGCCAATGTATTGGGTATCGATACGTTGATGATCCTGACAGCCGTACCGAAAGTCGCCATTCACTTCGGCACTGAGAAAGAAGAGTGTTTGGACCGCGTTACTTTGCAGGAGATACGCGCTTACCATATGGAAGGCCATTTTCCGGCGGGCAGCATGGGACCAAAAATCGATGCTGCAATCCGGTTTCTAGAAGGTGGCGGCAAGCGGGTTATTATCGGCCAAATCGATCAAGCCATGCAGGCGCTGAATGGCGAAACAGGAACCCGCATAGTTTCTAATGAAAATTAACTCCGACCCGTTCGCACTCGAGATCAAACGCCTCGGCCCCGCAGCCCCATAAACGAACACCGCAAATGACATGCACGATGATTGTAAGAAGTTTGATTGCGGCATCCCCCCGCGACCATTCATCATTTAATAGTGGGGTAGGTCGATATTTGAGTACGGAATAGCAGAGATCGAGTCCCCGCAACCAACAATTTTGTACTGCCCGGGTTAATACCGACCCCGGGCTTTTGAGTTGCCGGATCAGAGGCAAAGCCAATTAGTCTGGCAAGGTCCCCAACCATTACGATCCGCAACTCCCAGTCGATCGGGTGTAGTCAAGCCTTATCTATCAGCGAGCGGAGTGTTTGGGCGGCCGCCAATTTGCGCTTACTTGCTTTGGGCCATGAACTGCATACACACCCAGCTATGGACAAAATTCCTCAACTGAAAGATGTTGTGTTTATCGTGACTTCACAGGCTGAAAATTTCGAGACCGGCGAGAGCACGCAAGCAAACTTTGAGTTTGACAATAGCTTTGCTCGAGAACTTGAAGGCTGCTACCTGCCTTGGGAAGCTGAGAAGGTTTCCGAGCCCCGCTTGCTGATGTTCAATTGTGAACTGGCCGCTGAGCTTGGCTTGGATGCTGCTGCGTTAGTTTCCTCCCTAGGAGCTGAGATATTTTCTGGTAACCGTGTACCAAACGGAGCCAAACCGCTGGCTCAAGCCTATGCTGGTCATCAGTTTGGCCAATTTTCGCCGAAGCTAGGCGACGGTCGTGCCTTGCTGTTGGGTGAAATTAAGGATACCTGCGGAAAGCGTCATGATATCCAGCTAAAGGGTTCTGGGCGAACGCCTTTTTCGCGTAATGGTGATGGCAAAGCTGCGCTCGGACCAGTATTGCGCGAATACCTTGTCAGTGAAGCAATGAATGCGCTTGGTGTACCAACGACGCGGGCCCTTGCAGCTGTTACCACAGGAGATCAAGTTTTTCGGGAAACTGCGCTGCCAGGAGCCGTACTAACACGGATCGCTGCTAGCCACCTGCGCGTTGGCACATTTCAATTCTTTGCTGCACGCGGAGAGACGGAAATTGTCCGTCAGCTTGCGGATTACGCTATTGCACGCCACTACCCAGCGGCGCGCGATGCAGATAAACCCTACTTAGAGTTTTTTACAGCGGTTGCACAGGCGCAGGCTTTGCTGGTTGCTGAATGGATGAGCATCGGCTTCATCCATGGAGTTATGAACACGGATAATACTACGATTTCTGGTGAGACGATTGACTATGGCCCCTGTGCCTTCATGGACGTCTACGATCCAGACACGGTTTTCAGTTCCATAGACCTGCGGGGACGCTACGCCTATGCCAATCAACCGTCTATCCTGACGTGGAACCTGGCTCGATTGGCGGAAACCTTGATCACGCTGGTTGATCCGAATCAGGATCGGGCGCTTGAATTGCTTACCGTTGGCGCCAAAGAGGTTTCTGGCATGTTTGTCGACGCTTGGCTGGCACGCATGCGTTTAAAAATAGGTCTTAACTCTCCAGAAGATAACGACGTCAAATTGATCAACCGCCTTCTTGAAGCGATGCATCAGGGCAAGGCGGATTTTACGCTAACGTTTCGGCGCCTGTCAGACGTCCTACGCGGAAACGGTACATCAGTGCGCACATTATTCGAAGACCCGGCAGTATTCGATGCATGGGAAAGTGATTGGCGGGTTCGATTGAGTCGAGAGAAAGTCTCTGCCAGGGATTGCGCAGACTCAATGGACCAGGTGAACCCGATATATATTCCCCGCAACCATAAGGTAGAAGAGGTTTTGGCTGCTGCCGTCAACCATGGCAATATATCAGAATTTCAGGATATGCTATCGGTTGTGACAAGGCCGTTTGACGAGGTTAACGGGCAAGAGACTTACGCGGAGCCGGGAGACAAAACAGCAGTTCCTTTTCGGACCTTTTGCGGCACATGATCAGGGCTGCTAGTATAATAAGCGGTCCAATTTATGTGGTTATGTGCGGTCTCTAGTTCAAATAAAAGAAAATTTCAGAAATTTGATTCTATCAGGATTCGTAAGGCACTTACTGTCGGGTGTGGGAGAATATTCTCCTGAATATGCTATTATAAGCTAAAATTTATAAAATTTAATAATGCACTGCCTGAAGCGGGTGGTAATTTTTAAGTGATCACAACCACTTTGTCTTTTTATATAAGACGCCTGCTTACCAATATTTCCTAATCCGTTTCGGTAAAATATGCCATGTAGCAGATTCACGAACATGGCTTAAGCGATCAGCCTGAACGTCAAGTTGATCCGCTCTCCAAGAACTCGTTTAGATTTGGGTATTTGATGTAGCCAACAGTGCTGCGTTCTACCCTTCATTAAAAGATAGCTTCCATTCTCAAGTATTATCTTGCGTTTTTCGTCGAGAAATTTGTGTTTCAATACAAACGGCCGTGCTTCACCAAAACTCACAGAACCTGTCACTGGATTTTGACCAAGCTCAGGTTCATCGTCCGCATGCCACGAAACACCGTCTGAGCCGTTACGGTATCTATTTAACAAGACACTATTAAACGAATAATCAGATACGCTTTCGATACGCCTTTTAATTTCTAAGAGCGCTTCAATCCACTCTAAAGACGTTATTGATATACCAGAATAGCTGTACGTTTTAGCGGGGTCACCATACCAGGCGGTTAACCTCGGAAGATCGTGTACCTGGCCGTAAAGCTTAATTTGTTCCTGCTGCCACTCTATGTTCTGTTGCAGTTGAAGAAACAACGAATTTGCCTCGTATGGATCAAACAGACGCGCAAAATGAATAACGTCTGCATCGGGCATTGTGATTTTCATGCCGGATCCAAATGAACGTGGTTCATCGGCAAAAAGATCATACGACATTGTTTATCCTCGAAATAAATCGCGCTATCGCTGCAAACATCTCGCCGTCACCCATAAACAGATAAGCTATGCGATGAATTTATCACCTCGATATGAAGCGGCTCTCGTTATGGCAACCCAGCTTCACGCATCCCAAAAACGTAAGGGCACTTCTATCCCTTATGTTTCCCACTTGCTCGCGGTCTCAAGCCTGGTACTGGAACATGGTGGTAGTGAAGACCAGGCAATTGCGGCTCTGCTGCACGACGCCGTAGAGGACCAAGGCGGGCTCCCCACACTCGATAAAATTCGGGATCATTTTGGAGATGTGGTCGCAAAGATCGTAGACCACTGCACAGATGCTTACGAAGAGCCAAAACCTGAATGGCATATTCGAAAAGAAGAATATATCGCAAGCATTGCGGAGAAGCCTTTGTGTGCGGCTCTCGTTTCCTGTGCGGACAAACTCCATAACGCCCGCGCCATCCTAAATGACCTTCGAACCTTGGGCGATGAACTTTGGGAGCGTTTTACAGGCGGGAAAGAGGGCACTCTTTGGTATTATCAATCGCTTGCTACGGCGTTCAATGATGCTCTTGGTAATGCGCTATCTGAGGAGCTTAAGCGGACGGTTAAAGAGATGGACGACCTGGCTAAGGGACGGACTGTGGCGCCAGAGCAAGGTGATAGCTAAAATCAGGCAGCGGCGGCGCTCTTAAGTAATGTCGCACAAGATAAAGGCGGGCTCCCTAAGACTTGAATAAATCTGCAAAATTTATCATCAACGCTATCGACAATACTGGGCCAATAAAATCCATAGGCACTGCGGCCCAATGTCTTCAAAATCTTCTAGAGAGCGATCTTTGGAATAGCGGCAGTATATTGATGGACGTGTTCAAAACAGCGTAAGAGGAATGCAAACTCCTGCTGCCGTTTGTCGAATTGGATCAGAAAACGCAATTATTTACTCTGACCTCTCCATCACCCCTCTGATTGGTAATGACGAAACCATTGAAGGCGCTGCATTCATAAACGAAGCCTCGGGGATTGGCGCCTATGGGCTACCAACAGGCGTAAAATTACCATTCAGTGTAACAGACACAGACTTTATGTTTCTTGTTATGAGTGGCGTTGATCAGGTTTTTTATGCCAGCGCAGGATTGAAGGCACTTCAAAATAAAGTGCAGAGCGCGCGTTGGGTGTCTGAGACTAATGCTGTGGCAAACACAAAACGTCGAGAAACCCGGGCGCACCTTATCGAATTAATTAAAGATTTTAGAACACCCATAATTGAGGACGGGGGTGACCTAGAAGTTCGACAAGAATGGTCTGATGCCGATGTTCAAAAATTAGACGCACTTTAAAAGACTCTAATGGTCGCCCTCACCCCGCCTGAAGAGCCATGGCAAAGCATTGAAATCGTAAGCGACACCGACTGGGATACAGCTGAGGTAGAGCTAGAGGTTGAAGATGAAGTTTTAAAGTTTGCCGTTGAGACTTTAGCTAATTTGGAAAAGTTTATTGGCTACGAATACATTATGTCGCGACGGGACGGATACAGCATAGAAGATTGGGAGCAATAACCGCTAAATGTCATAATTTTTGAAAATGAATTGGATGAAATACCCAACTTTGAAATCAACCCGGTGAAGTGTAGAGCCGGCTGGGGCTGAATCCCATCTTGTCTTAAATAGAATGTCATTACGTAGGTATCCGCTATCACCACCACCGTCCACAACTTTAAACCCATCGGTTTCAAGATGAGCGACGTCCAGGAGATATGACCAGGCATCGCCCCCAGAGCCAACCCTGGCGTGCAATCGGCCGAAAGCGTCCTGACCCAACTCTAGATCGAACTCAGCCACCGGCTCATAAGGCATCGCCGATGTTACCAAGTTAATCGCCCCGCCAAGCGTATTCGGCCCATATGGCAGCATAGAGGGTCCATTATAAACCTCTACTGCGCCTAAACGGGTTGTCAGCGGGAAATAATATGCAGCA
>CAJWSW010000095.1 GCA_913046035.1 uncultured Alphaproteobacteria bacterium
TGGGTCCTGGGTGGATCGAACCTGGACCATTACATCAAACGGACCGTCGGAAAAATCGCCGAGCCAATTAACTTCAGCAAGATGCACTTCGGTCTCGCCCAGTGCAGAAGCTGGGCCGACCACAACACGGTGTGTTTCTGGTTCAATACGAACTACGTACAGTGGTTCGCGCGCGCCGCCGACGCCGATACCGCGTCGCTGGCCGACCGTGAAATTGATGATCCCCTCATGGCAACCAATAACCTTGCCGTCTAAATCAACAATATTCCCAGGATCGATAGCACCCGGCCTAATCCGCGCTACGACTGACGCGTAATCACCATCGGGCACGAAACAAATATCCTGGCTGTCGGGTTTTGCGGCAACCGGCAAATCGAAGCGGGCTGCGTGGGCTCGGACCTCATCCTTAGACAGCCCGCCCAGGGGAAACCGCAAATAATCAACCTGGTCCTGCGTCGTCGCGAACAGGAAATAACTCTGATCGCGCGCAGGATCGATTGCGCGATGCAGTTCAGCACCTGTTTCCGCACCAACGCGTTGAATATAATGCCCCGTCGCCAACACATCACCTTGCAGTTCCTTTGCAGTTTTAAGCAAATCGCGAAACTTTACCGTTTGGTTGCACAGCACGCATGGAACCGGCGTTTCGCCGCGGACATAAGCGTCTGCGAAAGTTTCAATCACTTCGTGTCGGAACTTGGACTCGTAGTTAAGGACATAGTGTGGAATTCCTATAGTCTCTGCAACACGCTTTGCATCGAAGATATCCTGACCTGCGCAACACGCCTTCTCGCGCTTTATTGCCTCTCCGTGGTCATAAAGCTGTAGTGTAACACCTACCACATCGTAGCCTTCTTCAGCTAGTAGCGCGGCGGTCACAGAACTATCGACACCACCTGACATTGCAACGATTACGCGCGTGTCCGACGGTGCTTTTCTTAAACCTAAGCTATTCAGGGCACCTGAGTTCATGGCGCAAATATATGCATTTTGCCGGTTCCGGCAAGCATATCACTCGGAGCGGATCCAGATCGCAGTATCATGAAAAGCCGCACCACCATTGGGCTTTGCTGGATCAGCGCTTGTTAGCAGGTTAATACCGATGCCGCCCTCAAATGCCTCATTTGGCCAGATGCTCTCCACAACAGCGACACCCTTCTTCACCCCATCGAACGCCGCCGCATGGAGTACAATGTTACCGAGTTCGTTCCCAATGCGGACCCGACCGCTCTCTTTTATGCCCAATTCTGCGAAGTCTCCTGGATTAAGTAACAAAGTCGGCTGTTCCTCATTGGCAATAGAGGTAGTCGTTTCCGTGAAGCTAGTATTCAGATAATTACGTGACGGAGCTGTGACTAGCCGGAAGGGACGGGCCTCGTCTGCATGATCGATCAAATCGCAAAAATCAGGCAAATCTGTCAAACCAGCACAGTCAGGCCCATGAGCCGCCCAGTCTACTTTAAATCGAAATTTTCCATCTGAATGGGGAAACCCGTTCAAGAAATGACTCTCCTCGAAGGATGGGCGCACTTCAATGAAACGTTTTTCTCTTAGATTGCTAGCAGTGCCGAAACCATTAGTCTGCAGGACCTCATCAATTACATCCCACGTCGACATTTCGAAAGCACGGTGGTTAGCTCCGAGCCTTTTGGCGAGCGCAGACAATAATTCATGATTACTCCGAGCTTCATCCAACGGCTCTATAATTTTCGGACCAAATTGTAAATACGGGTGCCCATAGGATGTATAAATGTCGTCGTGCTCTAGGAAGGTCGTTGCGGGCAGAACGACATCCGCTAGTTTGGCTGTATCAGTGAAAAATTGCTCGTGCACGCAGATAAACAAGTCGTTCCGCATCATGCCTGCACGTACCTTGCCAGACTCCGGTGCGACCACCGCTGGATTTGAGCTCTGAACTAACATCGCAGTAACCTCTGGCCCTCCCTGCAATGGCCCGGCCTCGCCAGTCAGTATTGGGCCAAGCTGCGACATATCGAGACGACGCACATCCTGACTTTCGACACCTGTGATCAGCGAAGTATCGAGCCTAAAATTCTGACCGATAGATCCATAAAGTCCAGCTCCGGGATGTTTCCATGCACCGCGCACCGCGGGCAAACAAGTCACAGCATGCAAGGAAGCTGCACCGTTACGCGACCGCGAAAACCCATAGCCTAGGCGAATAATTGCTCGATCGGTCAATCCATAATCTTTTGCTAACGCTTCGATAGACTCAATAGGAACGCCAGTTAACGCTGCTGCCCAGGCCGGGTCTCGCGACTGCAAATGCCGCTCCAATAAATCGGCGTCATTGGTGAAGGCCGCCATGTAGTCCTTGTCGGCATACCCATCCCTCAATAATACATGCATTATTGCGCAGGCTAATGCGGCGTCAGTGCCCGGCAGTGGTTGTAGATGAACATCCGCCTGTCGCGCAGTGGGCGTTCGGTATGGATCAATGACGACCAGCTTGGCGCCACGCTGTTTTCTCGCGCGACTGATATGTGTCATCAGGTTGACCTGGGTGTATACAGGATTTGAACCCCAGACGATGATTAGGTCCGCCTCTGAGAATTCTCGCGGATCACAACCCCTCTGGGCACCCAGCCCCGCTTGCATGCCAGCCAGCATGACTGAAGAGCAGATCGTATCATGCTGGCGCGAGTAACCCATAGAGTTGCGAAGACCTTGGATGCTGTCGCGCTGCACTCTTCCCATCGTGCCAGCATAATTATATAGCCAAACGGTCTCCGACCCGCACTTCTGAGCAGCCTTAAGGAAATTTTCCGCGACAATATCCAATGCGTCTTCCCACGCGATTGGCTCAAAATCGTCGATCGAGGCAGACGGTGATTTAACACCCCTCCGGCGCAAGGGCTTGGTGAGGCGTGCTGGATGGTGCACACGCTCTGCGTATCGAGCGACCTTGGCACATACCACACCTGCTGTGTAGGTGTTTTCGAACGAACCATGCACCCGACCTATCTTGCGTGGTGTCTCAAGCTCTATATCCAACGTGCAAGCGCTGGCGCAATCATGCGGGCAAACAGAGTGAGCGATAGCAGACGGCATGCGGCACGTTTCCTTTGGCGTTCAGAATAGATCTATGAAAGAAGCAAAAGTCGATTTGTATTATTCAAATCCTAAATATTTGGTGGTCAATCAACAGTACAACGCGCACCTGTTTCACTCGATTTTATAACCGCGTCAAGAATTCGCGTCGCATGCAAAATTTGATCCGGCGTTACAGGATATGGATCGTCCCCCTCACAAGCGCCCGCAAAGCACTCCAACTGTTCTCGAATAGTTAGGATCCCTGGATACTCGTATCCGTCCCACGTCTCAGTTTCGTGTGTTCCGTCGATTTTAACAGCATCGAAACGGTCATGTCCGTAAATGCTGCCCCAACCCTTTGTGCCGAAAGCCCGAACTTGCCAAAGCTGGCCAGTGGCAGCAACAGTGCCAAGGTAGCCAACTTGTCCGCCCTCAAAATCCATAAGTACCCCCGTGGCATCATCGATATCAAACGGGAGAGCCACCTTTCGGCTGACGGCATCAACGCTAGACACGCGGCCAAACAAGTTCACAAACATGTCAACCGCATGAATACCAAGTGAGGTCATTCCTCCTGCAGGGCTCTCCGCCCTGCTATCTCTCCATTCCCCAGCGTAGCCCGCCATATTCGCCGAGAAGTTTCCCTCTATTTGGATCATATCACCTAGTTCACCGAATTCGATCATTCGTTTCAACTTGAGCGCATTCGGCGAAAAACGGCGATTATGCCCGATACCGACTTTTAAGCTATTCACTTCCAAAGCGCTCAACGCCGTACTTGCCTGGTTACCTGTCAAACAAAAAGGCTTTTCACAGAAGACGTGCTTACCGGCATCTGCGGCTGCAATGATCTGACCAAAATGCGAAGAATGCGGGGACGCAAGCACCACGGCATCCACCTCGTCATCTTTGATTACATCTTCATAGGTCTCGTACAATCTAATACCGTTTTCCGAGGCGTATTTTGTAACCTTGGATGGCGTCCGAGTGGTTCCTGCAACAAACCTGATAACATGGCTACCTCCGGCAATTGAATTAACAAGCGTCTGCCCCCATCGACCCATACCGACGATAGCTGCGTTGATCATTATTTTTTCCCCATTTTTTACCTACTTATCTCCAAAAAAGAGGCCGGAAGGCATAGCCATTTTGGCTGGCGGAGCTATTCAGCTGCATCCCGCGGCACCAGCATGTCATACCAAGGCTTGTTCTCACGTGTCTTGGCATCATCAACATGAAGTGCTTTCAGCTCGGTGTATTCGTTCATGCCCTCTTCGCCAAACTCGCGACCAATTCCAGACTGCTTATAACCGCCAAAAGGCATTTGTTCCGACAATAGGTGCCAGTCATTGATCCATACTGTGCCGGTGCGCATCTTGCCGGCTACCTCGCGGGCACGAACGAGATCCTCCGACCAAACGCCGCCGCCTAAACCAAAGATAGAATCATTGGCGATCTTTACGGCCTCTTCCTCGTCCTTATATTTCAAAACGCATAGCACGGGGCCGAAAATCTCTTCCTGTGCAATTGTCATATCGTTAGTGACATTAGTGAAAACCGTAGGCTTGATAAAATAGCCTTTGTCCAAATCTTCTTCGATGGCGCGCTCGCCGCCGCAGGCGAGCGTCGCGCCTTCGGCTTTACCCTTTTCGATATAGTTTAAAACCGTATTCATATGGCTTTCTGACACTACAGGGCCGATTTTCGTCGTGGGATCGAGAGGGTCGCCCATTGGGAGAGCATTCAACTTAGATACCATCTTTGCAACGAAGTCATCATGCTGTTCTACGGGCAGAAGCAGCCTTGTGCCGGACTCGCAAACCTGACCTTGGTGATAGAATGACGCAAAAATTGATCCGTCGATGGCGATATCCCAATTTGCATCATGCAACACAATGTTGGGTGACTTGCCGCCACATTCCAACGTTACTTTTTTAAGTGTTCCAGACGCCTTAGCCATGATGTCCTTGCCAACTTCGGTCGATCCGGTGAATGCTACCTTGTCGACGTCCGGGTGTGTTGTGAGGACCTCGCCGATCTCGCCGCCAGGACCGGAGACAATATTAACCACGCCGTCCGGGAAGCCGCACTCGTCAACAATGCGAGCCAACTCCAGCGCTGACAATGGGGTGTCCGAGGCCGGCTTCAATACAATTGTATTTCCAGTGCCTAGTGCCGGTCCAAGCTTCCAGACCGCCATCATCAGAGGGAAATTCCAGGGGATTATGGAGGCGCAAACGCCGATAGGTTCACGTATTGTATAATTGAAAGACCGACCCGGCCTCGACATACCCGTGATTTCTCTCGGCTCCGAATTGTAGCGCTCAGCCATCGTACCGAAATAATTCATCTGCCGCTGACCCAGAAATGCATCGGCGCCGGTCTTTGCTATGGTTCCCCCCGAATCGAGTGATTCCAAACGCGCAAGATCTTTCATCCGCTCTTTCATTTTAGCTGACAGAGTGCAGATTAATTCGCCCCGTTCGGCGCCTGAAAGTTTTGGCCATGGACCATTGTCAAAAGCATCCCGCGCTGCTGCCACCGCTGCTCGTGCATCGGCAACGCTCGCAACAGGAACATTGGCGATAACCTCACCGTTAAAAGGATTGTAGGTTGGTTGGGTGGCGCCACGCTCGGCGTCAACAAATTTTCCGCCAATGTAAAGTTGATAAGTATCCATATCCCGATGCCTCTGGTTTTTTGAACGCTGGACCTTATCTTAGCCTCAGTGGAGTGTCGATATACACAATCTAATAACTAAAAGCGGGCCACCCTGAGGGCATAACCGTCAAAACCTTGATTTGGGAAATGCAGATGAAGGCAAATGTTTCATATTCTAGACAAGTCTCTCAGCATCACAGAAATCTGCTGAAAATTGCTGTCGTAGTTCTTATTCCAACATTGTTACCAATGTCTGAAAGTTTAGCTCACAAAGGCGCAACCGGGGTTATAAAAGAACGCATGGAGACCATGAAGTCTGTTGCGCGGTCAATGAAACGTATAAACAAAGCGTTAAGATCGAGTAGCGATATCGACCGTGCCGCGATCAAACGGGAAGCCGCAGCAATCACTAAGCATGCCAGGGAATTTCCTCAAAAGTTTCCTGTTGGGTCTGAAGGTGGGATGTCAGAGGCTAAGCCGGAGGTATGGCAAAATCCCGGAGATTTTTCGGCTAAATCAATGGCATTGGCGACAGCGGCAGAGCGTCTCTCAGGAGCCGCGAGCACCGGGAGCCGAGAAGAGCTGTCCGCTGGTTTTAGTGGCGTTGGTAAAACTTGTGGTTCCTGCCATCGCGTTTATCGCATGAAAAAACGCAATCGGTGACGCACCCAACATGTATCTGTGACGCGTACCGCAAGAAGATAACATCGAACAACCTTTTTCCTCAGGGTCTTAATCAGTTTCCGTTATTGTTGCGATCAAAATCGTCTAAGGAGTATGCGCTCGCATGGCGGACTAAAACGCTACGCAATTCGTGAACATCGTGGCATCCTAATTGTCCTAACGTAGCACTGAGATCATCAATATAAAGATCAATCAAATGTGCCGGCCCCTCATCACCCAGAGCGCCTAGGCTCCAAAGAAAGGATTTACCTGCAAAAGCTGCATCAGCTCCCAGTGCAAAGGCCCTCGCTACATCAACACCGGAGCAAATGCCACTGTCATAGATCAATGTTGCTCGCCCAGCGACCCGGTCCGCGATGGCGGGTAAAACATCAATCGGCGCAGGCAAAGCATCAATCTGACGCCCACCATGGTTGGTTACGAACATTCCGTCGAGCCCAAGTTCAATGGCACGCTGCGCGTCATCAGGGTGCATAATCCCTTTAAGTACCATGGGGCCAGTCCACCTATCGCGGTACCGTGCGACCTCGTCCCAGGTGAATGCACCACCGCTTTCTCGCCTTATAAAAGCAGCCGACTCTGCAATACTAATCCCGGGCTTCATATATGGCGCCAATGATGCAAACCGTGGGATTCCGTTGCGCAATAAAGAGCCCAACCAGTGCGGTGATCGGATCGCATCCATCCTTAACCGCATAGTCAGCTTGAACGGGTTCATAATCCCGCTTTTCACCTCGCGAGGACGCGTGGTGCGGGTTGGAGTGTCAATTGTCAGCACGAGAACGTTCACGCCGGCGTCTTCGGCCCTTCGCACCAGGTCTAATCCTATTTCATGATTATTCCTGGAGAAGCGATAGAGTTGAAGCCAAAGGACATCCGGCGCTATCTCAGCAGCTCGCTCAATGCCGATGCCGGACAGCAAACCCAACGTGTAGGGAACATTTGCTGCCTGTGCTGCGCTTGCAAGATAAGTTTCTGCGCCAGGAAACGTTGTCCCGGGGCCACCGATTGGCGCAATACCAATCGGCGCTGCATATGACTTACCAAACAATGTCGTATCTACTGGTGGCGGCGCAATTACCTTGCCATAGCGAGGAACCATCTCCACTGAATTCAAAGCATCCCAATTACGCCGTATTCCAGTGTCAGTCCCCGCTCCACCGTCGGCATACTCGAAGGCAAAATTGGGCAACCGACGTTGTGCGCGCTCGCGCAAATCGAAAGCTGTGGGGTATCG
>CAJWSW010000096.1 GCA_913046035.1 uncultured Alphaproteobacteria bacterium
CCAGATTCATGACTCCCAAACTTTCCATGACCTCCCGGGCACCCGCCTTCTGATCGAAATCGAAATCCGGGCGTTCGGTTTGGGTAACGTCCGTGAGAATCCGCTCCAATTCATCCTTAAAAAGATCGCTTTCCTCCCAATGAGCAACCTTGGAAGACAGGCTTTCAGGCAAAAGAACTTCACGGGGAGAAAGAGCGCTGAGCACCGAAAGAAAGTCCTGAAGGTTGGAGCTTTGGGTCAAGTTGAACTTGCCCGTGGAAAGGTCGAGCCAGGAGGCAAAGGCCGCTTTCTTATCCAAATCAAGGGCAACGAGAAAGTGGTTACTGGAAGCATCCAGCTGCTGGTCCTCCAGCAAGGTGCCCGGTGTTAGAATGCGGGTAATTCCGCGTTTGACCAGTTTGCCGGTCTTGGGAGGCTCCAATTGATCGCAAATGGCAACCTTGTGTCCAAGGTTCAGGAGCTTGGTCAAGTATCGCTCTGCGGCATGGGAGGGAATCCCAGCCATGGGCATATCGTGCCTCTTGGTTAAGGTGATTCCAAGCAAAGCGGCTCCCCGTTCGGCATCGTTCTCGAACATTTCGTAGAAATCACCCATACGATAAAAGAGAAGCGCCTCAGGGTGCGCTCGCTTAATTTCCAAATATTGTCTCATCATGGGCGAGCTGGAGCCCTCAACTTTCTTTTGGGTTCCTTTTTTACCTCGCACAGCTTTTGTCGAGCCTGAGAAGGGATTTTTTCTACTCATGAGCATTCGTAACGGTTCCGCGATGGCCGAGCCTAGCATAGTGAAGGTCGCCTTCGAACCTCCATCCTAGAATCAAAAAAATCAATTTTGATTGTCCTGTTGGAGCGTTATGTATTCAGCTCTATCCTAATAAGCCGGAAGGCATCGACACTTCAAAGGCAAAATCCGAATGGAAAAACGTAAACAAAGTAATCTGGACAAAGACGCACTCGCGATGCACCGTTCTGGGCGTCCAGGCAAAGTTGAGGTTGTACCCACTAAACCACTCACAACGCAGCGCGACCTCGCGCTAGCATACTCGCCAGGCGTAGCTGCCCCATGCTTGGAGATCGCGAAAGATCCATCAACTGCATACGAATACACCGCTAAGGGAAATATGGTGGCGGTTATATCAAATGGCACCGCAGTGCTCGGGCTCGGGAACTTAGGGGGACTAGCATCCAAGCCGGTGATGGAAGGGAAAGCGGTCCTTTTTAAGCGCTTTGCAGACGTGGATTCAATTGATCTAGAACTGAGTACCGAAGATGTAGACGAGTTTGTCAATTGCGTTCGTCACTTAGGTCCGTCATTCGGTGGGATTAACCTTGAGGACATCAAGGCGCCGGAATGTTTCCTAATCGAAAGCCGGCTTCGAGAAATCATGGAAATTCCAGTGTTTCACGACGACCAACACGGCACCGCGATCATTGCCGCCGCCGGTTTCATAAACGCCCTTGACCTGACAGGACGCAATATCGAAGACACCAAACTCGTTGTTAACGGCGCGGGATCGGCTGGTATAGCCTGCATTGAACTACTGAAAGCCTTCGGTATGCGGCATAATAACATCCTATTATGTGATACGCGCGGCGTGGTCTTTCAGGGACGCGAGGAGGGCATGAACCAGTGGAAATCTGCGCATGCCAACAAAACAACGGCACGCACACTCGAGGAAGCCATGGAAGGCGCTGATGCATTTTTTGGCCTATCTGTAGCTGGAGCAGTTACACAAAAAATGGTCCGATCAATGGCCGACCATCCAATAATCTTCGCAATGGCCAACCCCGATCCAGAGATCACGCCAGAGGAAGCTCGCGAAGTGCGTAAAGATGCTATTTTTGCAACCGGTCGGTCGGACTACCCCAACCAAGTAAACAATGTGCTCGGATTTCCATACATCTTTCGGGGAGCATTGGATGTACACGCACGCACCATAAATGATGAAATGAAAATCGCAGCGGCCAAAGCTCTAGCCGAACTTGCGCGGGAGGACGTGCCCGATGAAGTTGCCGCCGCCTACTCCGGCCGTCGGCTGCGGTATGGACCAGATTACATCATCCCTGTGCCATTTGACCCACGGCTGATCTCAGCCATTCCACCTGCAGTCGCTAAAGCTGCCGTCGATACCGGTGTGGCGCAGAAAGAAATGCCAGAGATAACCGGCTATAAGCGCGAACTATCCGCTCGGCTGGATCCAACGGTATCGATGCTTCAAGCAATTCAGGAAGAATTAAAAGCCAATCCTCGTCGTGTTGGCTTTGCGGAAGGAGAGGAAGAGACTACGATCCGAGCGGCGGTTACTTTCGCTCAGGCTGGTCACGGAACGCCTGTGCTAATCGGCCGTGAACTGCAGATTAAGGCGACGATTAAACGTCTTGGATTAACTGGCGCGGAGTCTATTGAAATTCACAATGCCGCGATGTCACGCGGCAATCGCCACTACACGGAATATCTGTATAAACGCCTGCAACGCGATGGCTATCTCTATCGAGATTGCCAGAGGTTGGTAAACCAAGACCGGAACGTATTCTCCGCCTGCATGTTGGCGCACGGGGACATTGATGCAATGGTAACGGGACTGTCGCGCAACTACTTAGTCGCCTATGACAATATCCGGCTTGCAATTGACCAGGTCCCAGGCGCTGAAGTTTTCGGTCTATCCATGATGATGTCCCGTGGCCGCACGGTGTTCGTCGCAGACACCGCTATCAACGAACGCCCATCTGGCGAACAGCTAGCACGGATTGCCCGGCAATGCGCAGAAAAAGCTCGTGCGATGGGGCATGAACCTCGGGTCGCTTTTCTATCATATGCTAATTACGGCAATCCACCTGGCGCTTTGGCAACGCAGGTGCGAGACGCTGTTTCGATCCTCAACGAAGAGACGGCAGAATTTGAATATGACGGAGAGATATCGCCAGATGTTGCGCTCGATATGGACCTTCGCGTTGTCTACCCTTTTTGCCGGCTCACCGGGCCAGCCAACATTCTTATCATGCCCGGCCTTCACGCCGCGGCGATATCATCCCAAATATTGCAAAAACTGGGAGGTGGCACGGTCATCGGGCCGTTGCTGACAGGGCTCACCCGAGCGGCGCAAATAACGCCCATCAATGCAAACGACGCCGACCTAGTCAACTTTGCGTCACTGGCCGCTCACGATTCGCTGGCTATCATGCAGCGGGAGGGGAAAGAATCGATAAACCCACAAAATAGAAGCCCATCGCAGAAAGAGCGGGCGAAACAAAAAAATAGCTGAAGTGCGACGCACTAATTTTTTTTGACTTTATGCAAGCTTTTAACGAGCGCCCATAGCAGCAGAATTGCAGGTATCGACATCCCTGCAACAGATACAAAAAAAAGTGTCCAGTTTCCGCCAACGCTATCTACAAGCCAACCCGATACCGACCCTAATTGAATTCGTGCAAAGTTGCCAAGTGACGCGAGCAGCGCATATTGCGTCGCCGTAAAAACCACATTGCACAAGCTTGACAGATAAGCAACGAAAGCAGTGGTCGCCATGCCACCTGATAGGTTGTCAAAAAACACAACAGCTGCGAGAACTTCAAAATCCCGGCCGACGCTCGCTAATAACGCGAAGGCGAGGTTAGTAACCATCATCAGGGTGGCGCCGAAAAACATCGCCCGCACAATTCCTAACCGGCTGCAAAACCAACCGCCAACACCAACACCGAGTAAAGTAGCAAAGAGGCCGATAGATTTACTGTAATTTGCAATCTCAATTTTATTAAAACCGAGATCGACGTAGAGTACGCCCGACATCCGGCCCACCATGGCGTCACCAAACTTATAAAACACGACCACACCTAGAACGAGGATAGATAGCCAACCGAGCCTCTTAAAAAAATCGGTCAAAGGGGCGATTGCTGCATGACGCACCCACTGAGAAATACTTTTGGTAGGTGTTGTAGCACTCGCAGGCCGTTCCGGCTCACGAGCAATTAACGTTGTCACTGCCATGAAACCCACTAGCACCCCGGCCACGCCATAAGCTGCTGCCCAGCCGCCAAACGCCGCGACATAAAGGGCGCCCGCACCGGTGATAAAGGCACCCACATGCCACCCATAAATCGCCAAAGCAGCGCCAGTTCCGAATTCTTCTGGTTTTAATACCTCCACACGGTACGCATCGATAGCGACATCCTGCGTCGCCGAGAAAAAAGCGACCAAAAGCGCAGCTAATCCAAGCACAAGTGGCGTCATTTGGGGTGCCTGATAACCCATGATTACGACTGAGGGGGCCAGTGCCAATTGACACGCCATTATCCACGATCGCCGCTGACCAAATAGTACAGTCAAGGGACCCAAGGGCAATCGATCAACAAGGGGAGCCCACAAGAAATTAATTGCGTAAGGAGTAGCCGCCAAACCAATAAGGCCTATCGAAGTGCGAGTTAATCCTTCCTCGCGAAGCCAAATTGATAATGTTCCAAAAACAAGTGATGACGGCAATCCGCTCGCCACGCCGAAAAAAAATATCGTGCGAAAACGATGATCCCGTAGAAATCTTGTCCAAGAAAATTTTAAACTTTCATACATAAGGCGAGTGTAAACACCCTCGCTACCGGTTGGCCAGCATCCCTCGTATACTCCTACGAAACATCAAGATCTCAGACAGGATGTTAGGCCTAAATGAGCCACAAATGAATGACCGGGCAAGTGCCGAAGGTTAAGACTGAAAGACCCGATTGGCTTAACAAGCGTTTTCGCTGGACGCACGGCCAAAACACCATCAACCTAAGTTAGATTGTTTTTCCGTAAAGGGGCTAAGCATGGCCTTCTCTCGCAGTCGAAGGATATGGGTAAAAAACGTAGATGATTTCCCATGCGCCTTCTCCACCATCTCGATCAAGACAGAAATGACTAATGTGAAGATTAAATTTGATATTCCATGAACTAGGAACACAAATAATAGAGACCCCGTATTGTCCAAGGCGGTGCATTTGCGAAAAAAAGTATTCTTGTGCTATCATTTATTCGAGGGAAAGCATTGCTGTTGTAGTGTTTTCTATCAATAGGGAAATCCTGAAACTGGGAGATTTAATTAGTATGAATAAATTCACGACAGCTATTGCAGCGTTGGCAGCGGCCTCGGCCGTTGGAGCGGGTGCTGCATCGGCCAAAACCATCAACATGAAAATTGGGATGGTTACCATCAATGACTCTAACCATTTCAAGTCGAATTGGCTCAAAAAAGAGATCGAGGCCAAATCAAACGGTCGGATCAAAGTCGGGGTTTTCCCTGCGGCACAACTTGGCAAAATTCCAAGGCAGATCGAGGCAATTCAGCTCGGAACCCAGGAAACATTTATGATTCCTCCGGGCTTCTTCATTGGGATCGATAAGCGATTCATGGTCACTGACGCACCTGGTATGTTCACAGACGAAAACCATGCAACCCGGGCTATCAACCAGCCGGAGTTTTTTAATACATTCTCACAAATGGGCGCGAAAAAAGGTTTCGTCGTTATGTCAATGTGGGGATGCGGCGGAACGTCTGTTGCAACAATCAAACCCTTTAAGAAGTTAGACGACCTGAAGGGGCGGAAAATTAGGGTTCTCGCTACGCCGCTCGAAAGAGCTGTGATCGGCTCACTTGGAGCTACCGGTGTTCCAATTCCATATTCAGAGGTCCTACCTTCAATGCAACGCAAGACGATTGATGGAGTGCGAAGCAGTATCGGGGTTATGCATCCCTCAAAATTCTGGACGGTAGCCAAGCACATCACATTGACGGGAATGGCTCAGATCACTTGCGGTTCTTTCACCAGCACGGCATTTCTTAACAAGTTGCCGAAAGATCTGAAAAAAGTTGTTACGGATGCTGCAAAAGCATCAACGGTTCACGCTGGCAAGTGGGGACATGACTTAACCCGCGCCGCCGAGAAAAAGTGGGCCGGTGAAAAAGGTGCTTTCGTATACAAGTTGTCCGCACCGGAGCAGAAAGAACTAATTAGCCGGGTCCGACCCATTGGCGATAGGATTCTTGGCGAAGATCCTAAGACCAAAGACATATATGCAATGCTAAAAAAGGCAGCAGCAGCTACCCGCTAAATAGCAACAATAATTGTTGACACCCCCGGTAAAAGCCGGGGGTGTTTTTTTGCCTATAATTAGACCGAAATACGTAATACCGGAGGCAAAATATTGATAAAAACACCGACACTTTCATGGATGAAAAATTACCGTGAGGCTGTGAATACCGACCCAGAAATGGAAGTAATAGGAGAATGGTTTTCGAATGATTTTAAAATTTCATTCGAAGGTTCTGATTTTCTAATTTCCGTCCGTCGGGGTAAAATAATAGAAATCGCGGAAAATCCGCGATTCGATCGACCGGTGGCTTTCACGCTACGAGCACCAATGTCGGTGTGGAATAAATTCATCAACCCGACCCCGCCCCCACTTTACCATGATTTTTTCGCCATGCTGATGCGCATAGATGATTTTCAGCTCGACGGAGACAGCTTGGCAACCATGCAAAATGCCAGAGCCCTGCATCGTATGATGAATATTCTGAAGAAAATGGAGCCGATTAATGCCCCAGTCTAATCCCGATGTGGAGCCAATTGTAGGCCACTACGTTAAAGTTGAAAGCCTCGGCAGAGAGTACCGAATATTCTACGAAGAAGCGGGTGAAGGCGTTCCATTAATCTGTCTCCACACCGCTGGCACGGACGGCCGCCAATTCCGGCATGTCTTAAATGACCAAGAGATAACATCAAGATGCCGCGTGATCGCATTTGATATGCCATGGCATGGCCGTTCCAATCCGCCGGATGATTGGTGGCTCGAAAAGTACCAACTGACAACCAAGGTCTATACCAACTTGATTCACGATTTCTGGTTAACACTAGGCATTGAGGCCCCCATAGTGATGGGTTGTTCGATGGGTGGTGCTGTGACGTTACAGATCGCCGCCGATTACCAGGAGGAAATAACAGGAATCATCGGCCTTGAGAGCGCAGCCTATGCTGAGGGCCGCGACAATAATTTTCTACATCACCCAGCGATACACGGGGGGGAATTGGCCGCCTGCTACACTTACGGCTTAAACGCCCCATCATCGCCAGAGGCGGGTTGCCGCGAAAATTGGTGGTATTACAGCCAAGGCGGCCCCGGCGTCTACAAAGGCGACGTGTATTACTATTGCGTAGATTGGGATGCTCGAGAAGCCATTAAGACTATTGATACAAACAAGTGCAAGGTGTCGCTCCTCACCGGTGAATATGATTATTCGGCAACACCCGAAATGACCAAGGCCGCCGCCGATTCGATCAATGGTTGTAGGTTCAATGTAATGGAAGACATTGGCCATTTCCCGATGATTGAGCATTACGACAGGTTCCGGGGGTATCTTTTATCGGAACTAGAGCAGATGCTTTAGCGCATGAAGGTAGACATTTTTACCTTTGAGTGACTATTGTGAGTCTGCTTGCCGAAATTTCAGCGGATTTCTCCCCTGTCAGGCGGCTGAATTTAGTAGTTATTTCACAAAAAAAGTTGCCTTGCCTTCTAGGCTTAGGTTTATATCGACACTAAATCCCGGGCAAAAAAAATGGCCTCGGCCGCCCCCGGCTTTCGGCCTG
>CAJWSW010000097.1 GCA_913046035.1 uncultured Alphaproteobacteria bacterium
TTAAAATGTCGTTTGCTTCCAAGATGGCTGAGTTGTCTATTAATTCTGGTTCCAAGAGCAAGGAGGAAATTGAAGCAAAGGCTGCAAAGCATGCTGAACATCTCATTAATGTCAAGGATGAGAAGTTCAAGTTTTTGACAGAAAAGTATGACTTCATACCTAAAGACCTTATCCCGGACGTGGCAGATAGATTCATGACCGGGAAAGGCAAAGTTTCTTTGCGATTAAAAAAAGTAGTATCCCCTGAAGATTATCAGAAGTTTAGAGCTTTGGATAAAGTTAAGCCTCGAATTGTTCAAGAGGCTATTATTCCTCTGGAAAATATTATTCAAAGGCTAGGAGTTTTAATTATTGATAAGCTTGACTTGGCACTTACTGCCAGCAACCAAGAGCAGCTTCTAGGCTTTATAAAAGACGTTAGAGCAGCTTTTGAATCAGGGTTTGATTTTGGCCTTGAGGCAGGAGACACGAAGACCCTAGAGGGAATCAGGGTAGCTTTGGCAAGGCTGGAAGCCAATGAAGATCTCTTTCAGCGAGCAACAGAAGGAATAGTATTTACATACAAAGGCAAGACTTACAAGCTGACAGGCCTGTTTACACCTATCAATAAGATGCGTGGTTTCTTTGGCAGTGCCATGGGCCGTGAAGGGTTTGGAAAAGCATCGCTTCCGGAAAAACCTCGGGATAATAGCCTGGATGAGGTTATTGCAAGAAACTCTTTCGGAAAGCACTCAACGGCAGTCCATGTTTACCGTCCTGTTGTGCGCCACTATGGCAACAGTGCTGACCAAACTGGCACTCTCATATGCAGGCATCCCCAACCTAAAAACGAACAAGCATTAACTTGATTCATTTCCTGTTGAAAAGATTTAGCCCACATCATACACAACGGTCGTATTTACGGATAAGATTGAAAAAAGGGCTTAATCCATTGAAACTTTTCGTGTTTCTGCCTGTGGATAAGTTTGGGGAAAGATTTTAGACGTCGCACGCCTACTTTCCATTGAGCCCAAATACTCCATCTATTTCAATATGTTGCATCATTTCTCGTCACCAGTGAAATAAATTCATCATGTGTATGGGTGCACTTCACAGTAATAGGCGATGCAAACAACAAAAAACGTACAAATACCATTTTTCACTGTTCATTCCGTTGAAAGGCACGAAAATCAGATGTTAGCCATGCTTTATACATACTCCAAAATGAAATGGCGATATTAAGGTTTTATTTTAGCTTCATCCTCTGTAACTGTCACTTTTTACAATTTTAAAATATACGGACTTGATATGCTCCGTCTTAATTTAAAATTCTGACGTTAAGGAATTGTCAACAACACTCTCATGATTTAGGCTCAAGCGTTGCTGAGATGTGCCCTTGTTACCTTGGGCCAGCATGGGGCAGAATATCATGCTGTTTACGTCATTGATAAAAAGTGCTTTCCGTGTGGGTGCTCTGCGGGTGGCTGATCATAGGGGGGCTGTAAGACTCTATGGGGATGGATCGCCTCCTCGCTGCACAATCCGGCTTACTAAGGCATCCCTTGAATACAAACTGGCGATGAACCCAGGGTTGCGCGTACCCGAGGCCTACATGAACGGCGACCTTCTCATCGAAGATGGGACATTATACGATTTCATTGAGTTGGCTGCGCAAAACTATTCATCTGTAGAGGCATACCCCTTACTTAAAATAATGAGGATGATCGGGCTCGGAAGCAAAAAAATCAGACAGTACAACCCAATCTCTGTGGCCCGAAATAACGTCGCCCATCATTACGACCTATCAGAAGAGCTATACAGCTTGTTTCTCGACCATGATCGACAGTACTCCTGCGCGTATTTCAATTCCCCTGATGAAGACCTTGGAACAGCGCAACTAAACAAGAAAAGGCACCTCGCATCAAAATTGCTTCTCAATAAAAAAAATCTAAATATCCTTGATATCGGCTCCGGCTGGGGCGGATTAGGGATTTATCTTGCAAGCATCTCGAGTGGTAACATCACTGGCGTCACGCTTTCTACGGAACAGCACAAGATTTCCAATGAGCGAGTGAGTGCCGCGGGGCTCAATAAAAGGGTAAAATTTCTCCTCCAGGATTACCGAGAACTACCCTCTAAATTCGAGCGGATAGTGTCTGTGGGTATGTTTGAACATGTAGGTAAAAAGAACTACCGGGAATATTTCTCCAAGGTCCGTGACTTATTAACTGACGATGGGGTTGCGGTCATTCATTCCATCGGGAGGCTTGATACACCATCTGCAATTAACCCCTTCATACGAAACTACATTTTCCCCGGCGCTGACATACCTGCCTTGTCAGAAATCATGCCTTTTGTAGAGCAATCCGGGCTGATTTGCACAGACATAGAAATTTTACGTCTGCATTATGCAGAGACATTGCGGCACTGGCGCGAAGCTTTTGAAAAACAGCGACATAAGATAGCAACTATTTACGATGAGCGTTTTTGCAGGATGTGGGAGCTCTACCTCACAATATGTGAGATGGGTTTTAGATATGAAAACCTCATGGTTTTCCAAATACAAATAACCAAAACATTAGATACAGTCCCCCTCACCCGTGATTACATGTTCGACTGGGAGAGAAATCAGATGGAGAGAGAAAAACTGAATTCCAACGAGAAACCCGTCTGAAACGAAGTCCACGGGCTTCACAATGCATCGACTTCTTTCCATTAGCTTGACACCTAGCCAGAAACATTGTCGAAGAACTCAGTGTATAAGCTTGCCGTCCGCAAAACCCAGGGTAACTACATTTCCGCCACGTGGATCTGGATTTACCAATCTATTTCACAGAAATCACAGGATGTCTGGGGTTTGTCCCCACTTTGGGCCTGATTGTCCCCACGTTCCACAAACGTAATAAATTAGCGATATCCGTCCACCGAAATATTTATGCAAATACTTCTTCCGCGCGCAGTCCCGCTATCGATTCGCTGTATGGTTGAAAACACATAGGAGCGGAGAGATTAAAGTGGCGACATCGTTGCAACAAGCAGACGACGGGATGCAAAATTATAGGCAGCCGCCGAATAATACCGAAGCAGAAATGGGCCTCCTAGGGGCTATCCTCGAGAATAATCGGGCCTATGAAAAGGTCGCAGAGTTTTTGCGGCCAGATCATTTTTTCGATCCGTTACATGGTCGAATTTTTACCGCGATTAGCATGCTTGTGGAGCGTGGCCAGCAGGCCAACCCTACTACACTCAAAAATGTTGTTGACACCGAAGAATTTGAGGAAATTGGGGGACATAAATATCTGGCGGAACTAGCTGGCGCAACTTTTTCCGTCATTAACGTTAAGGACTACGGGCGGCTCATATACGATCTTTTTCTTCGAAGGCAGCTTATCGAGTTGGGTACCGACGTCGTCAACCATGCCTACTCCCACGACCCAGATGACAGTGCCACACTCCAAATCGAGGGCGCAGAACAACACCTATATGACCTTGCTACCAATGGGGATTACGAAGGAGGTTTTCAAAGTTTTGCCGAGTCGATCCGTGATGCTGTCGACATGGCAGCCATCGCCTTTAACAGAGACGGTGCACTTGGCGGTGTTCCTACCAAGTTCCGGCAGCTGGACCTCCTTCTCGGAGGACTTCATAAATCTGATCTGATCATTCTCGCGGGCCGGCCTGCAATGGGTAAGACTGCACTCGCCACGAACATCGCATTTAATGTCGCAAACCTAACCGATACAGTTATCGACGATCAGGGTAATGAAAAGCCTATTGACGATCCTGTCGTAGGGTTTTTTTCCCTTGAAATGTCTGCCGAACAGCTCGCCAGTCGCATTTTGGCTGAGGGCGCTCAGATCGCTTCAGATAAGATTCGAAAGGGGGAACTTAACCAAACTGAGTTTGATCGCCTAGTTCAAACCAGCCAAAAACTGCAAAAAGCACCACTTTATATCGATGATACCCCCGCCCTTTCTGTTTCAGCGTTACGCACCCGAGCTCGGAGGTTAAAACGCCAGCACGGCCTTGGTCTTATCGTAGTCGATTATCTGCAGCTACTTCAAAGTAGCGGCGTTAGCCGTGACCAGAATCGAGTTCAAGAAATTTCAGAAATTACTCGGGGTTTAAAGACGCTCGCAAAGGAGCTAGAGGTTCCTGTTATTGCTTTGTCACAACTAAGCCGTGCGGTCGAGCAACGCGAGGATAAACGCCCACAGTTGTCGGATCTTCGAGAGTCTGGGACAATCGAACAGGATGCCGATGTTGTCATGTTTATTTATAGGGAAGAGTATTATTTGCAGCGCGCCGAGCCGTCGCGCCGCGCCGATGAGACGACAGAAAAAATGAATGAACGTTACATGATGTGGGAAGAAGCCATGACATCCGTCCGCGGACTTGCCGAGGTAATAATCGCGAAACAACGACACGGTCCGACTGGAACCATCAACCTTCGCTTTTATCCAGAAGCCACAAAGTTTGATAATCTGGATGACGAAGATGGTAATAGTAACTCACGAAATGCGAAAAGCGGACCACAGCGGCAGGGAGATGTCCCGTTCTGAATGCCGTCAACATAAGACACCCAGGCACGGTTCTCACCGTAAATTTAGATGCAATCGTTGCCAACTGGCGCATGCTCGCCGCCCAAACTGCGCCGTCCGAGTGCAGCGCAGTGGTGAAGGCTAATGGGTACGGCCTAGGTGCCCACAAGGTGACTGCCGCACTTTATTCAGCAGGCTGTCGACGATTTTTTGTGGCAACGATCGACGAGGCAATTTCGTTAAGAAACTCGGTTGGTGGCAATTTCGAAATATATGTGTTTGAGGGGTTCATGTCAGGGTGCGCAGAGGAAGAATTCGATACCCACAGACTGATCCCTGTACTAAATACACCCGACGAAATTAAGCGTTGGTCCGCCCATACAAGTGGCAACACGAGCCGCCGCGCTATAGTCGCAATAGATACTGGTATGAACCGCCTTGGCCTAACACCACGTGAGTCCCTCCTGATCGCCGACGATCCCTCTTTATTTGGTGGCATTAAGGTCGATTACATAATGAGCCATCTGGCTTGCGCCGACAATCCTAGCCATCCAATGAATTCACAGCAGCGAATTTTATTTGACGAGTTACGCGCGAAATTGCCCCCAACGAAAGCCTCCTTGGCTAACTCAGGTGGGATTTTTCTTGGAAAAGAGTACCATTACGATTTAACGCGCCCAGGCGCCGCCATCTACGGCATAACTGAGGGTTGTGGTGCACCTCGAACCATGAAACAAGTGGTTGGGGTAAAAGCAAAAATTTTGCAAGTTCGCATTGTAGACACCGAATCTACGGTTGGCTACGGGGCTACGAAATCAGTGCCAGCAAACTCCCGATTGGCTACTGTAGCAGCTGGATACGCTGACGGGTATTTACGATCCCTAAGCAACTGCGGTTACGGCTATATCGACAACGTTAAAGTTCCCGTAGTAGGACGTATATCTATGGACCTAACCGTATTTGATATTTCCGCGATTCCCGCAGACAAGATAGCGCCCGGCGATCACATTGATCTTATTTGCAGCCAGCTGACGGTAGACGAGGTTGCCAATGCTGCAAACACCAATAGTTATGAGATTCTTACCTCTTTAGGTATACGGTATGGACGACATTATATAGGTGAGGCGGCCTGATGGGGTTCGTTACAGCAACTGGAAGAGCCTGTATTAACTTTCTTACCGCTACCGGCCGTTTAGTGATTTTCGCAGGTGTCGCCGTTAGCCATATTGTGCGCCCTCCTTTTTACTCACGATTGGTTGTCCGTCAAATCATAGAAATTGGGTTTTATTCATTGCCCGTCGTCGGTCTAACAGCCATCTTTACCGGCATGGTGTTGGCGCTTCAGAGCTATACCGGCTTCGCACGTTTCAATGCGGAAAGCGCTGTCGCCACAGTTGTCGTCTTATCCATCACACGGGAGCTCGCTCCAGTGCTCGCCGGACTGATGATAGCGGGACGGATAGGCGCAGCTATGGCGGCAGAAATCGGCACCATGCGAGTTACCGAACAGATAGATGCCCTATCAACTTTATCAACAAACCCATACAAGTATCTTGTTGCACCGCGCCTAGTGGCTGGCGTTGTTATGCTGCCTTGTTGTGTTCTCGTCGCAGACATAATAGGGGTTTTCGGTGGATACCTGGTGTCAGTCTACAAGCTTGGTTTCAATGCCAACATGTACATTAAAAATACCGTGCAGTTTTTGGAATTCATTGATGTCTTTTCAGGCCTCGTGAAAGCTGCAGTGTTTGGCTTTCTGATTTCGCTAATGGGTTGTTACCACGGGTATTATTCGAAAGGCGGTGCACAAGGTGTTGGTTCGGCAACAACAAACGCAGTAGTCTCTGCGTCCGTTCTTATCCTTGGCTGCAATTACCTCATCACCGAAGCTTTCTTTTCTAGATGACTAAGGTTCCAAAAAAAATCGTGATCCGTGAGTTGAAAAACTCGTTTGGTTCAAAGCAAGTACTTAGCGGTCTTAACCTCGATGTATTCGAGGGAGAATCGCTCGTCATAATAGGGGCCTCAGGTACGGGCAAATCTGTCCTGATGAAAAACATTGTAGGCATTCTGAGGCCAAACTCTGGCTCGATAAAAATCGACGGCGAGGAGTGTGTCAACGTTACGAATAACGTACGAGAAAAAATAAGCCGAAAGTTGGGGATGCTATTCCAAGGTGCAGCGTTATTTGACTCGCTTCGCTTATGGGAGAATGTAGCATTTGGGCTGATTTCGTTAAAAATTTCTGGCCGTGAAGAAGCGCGCTTAAAAGCCATCGATCACCTTAAAAAGGTCGGACTATCAGAGACTGATGCCGATCGCTACCCCTCAGAGATTTCAGCAGGCGCCCAAAAGCGCGTCGGCCTTGCCCGTGCCATTGCGACCAATCCAGAAATCTTGTTCTTTGATGAACCAACAACAGGTATCGACCCAATTATGGGCGAAATAGTAGACGGTCTAATTGTATCAAGCGTTCGCAGTCTAGGCGCTACTGCATTAACTATAACCCACGATATGGACAGTGCTCGCCGAATTGGCGACCGGATCGCGATGCTCTATGGAGGTAAGATTGTATGGATTGGCAAGACGGAAGAAATAGACAGTAGCCGAGACGGGTTTATCCAACAGTTTATCAATGGACAGGTCGATGGGCCCATGGCGGGGTTAATCACCGAAAATTCATCAGTTTGACGCATGGCAAACGCAAAAGTCCGATATCGTTGCCAAAGTTGCGGTTCAACTCATCGAAAATGGCAGGGACAATGCGATTCTTGTGGTAAATGGAATACCATTACCGAAGACATGCTCACGGAATCACCGCCAAAAGGCCTTGGCATCGGCCAAGGCAAATCGATACATTTTGTTACGCTAGACGGCGACTCCGAGAGAGCCTCGCGGATGGTCGTTGGTGACTCCGAGTTCGACCGCGTGACGGGCGGTGGGCTTGTGAGCGGCTCTGCCATTTTGGTTGGTGGCGATCCAGGGATCGGCAAATCAACGATCCTTCTGCAGGTGGCGGGAGCGATTTCTAAAGAAGACACTTGCGCCTACATATCTGGCGAAGAGGCCGTGGATCAAG
>CAJWSW010000098.1 GCA_913046035.1 uncultured Alphaproteobacteria bacterium
GCCGATGCAGGTAAAAGGACTATGTCATGCCCATGTCCGAATTGCTCAGAGAGGATTAATCCTGCGGATACCGCGCGAAAGTTCGTTGGGACTTTCCCCAAAAGAAAACCTCGCTTATCAGCAAATGTCATTCGAACGAGCGTCAGTTGGAGGACACACTCCGGTGTTGCATGGCACAATTCCTCCACAAGATGGAATTCCAATGGGTGCACTTGTAGTGACGGAGGTTTTTGGTCGCACACCGCCACTCCCGGACGGTTTGCCGGCAATTGCTCGAGCGCTGGCCTCGTTTCACGCGTTGCCAGTTCCGTCGCAGGCAGACCGCTTTCCTCTTCTGTCCCATGACGATCCAGTAGCTGCTACTTTGCAAGTTATTGAAGCTCAGGCCAAATTTCTTGCTGATGCTGACCTTGAGCCTGAAGCCCGTCTCCAGATCGAAGAGGAGCTAATCAACGCTCGAAAATTTGCTGGCGATGTATCCGGCAGACAAATGCCAATTACCCTTGTTGGCAGTGACACTCACCCCGGTAATTTTATTTTACAACCGGACGGAGATGCTATTTTTGTGGATCTGGAAAAGGTTCTCTATGGATCGCCTGCGATAGATCTGGCACATGCTACGGTCTACACGTCTACTATGTGGGATCCAGATGTGGCAGCGGCGCTGGACAAGGCCGAGATTGCGGCATTCTATGATGCTTACTTCGGTGAATTACCGCCCGCATTGGCTCAACGCGTCCATCCATGGTGCACGCCCCTTCGGAGGTTGACTTGGTTACGGACTATTACGTGGTGTGCGAAGTGGAAGGTAGTGTCGCGCAAATGTGCCTTATCAAACGATATTCAGTATTCCCCGGACTACATTCTGTCTGTTCAAAAGCGTGTTGATGACTATTTTGATCCAGGCACTATCAGCGAGATTCGGGCTGGTTTTGACGACTATTAATCTTCTTCGACCATTGTTAACTGCTCCAACGTCGACCGCGTTACCCCTACCCAACTATTGACTTGAAAACCAAACTATCGACCTTGAAACTTGACTTTCCTCTTTGCCATGAACGATGTCCATGCATTACGGTAATCTTCGGTGTCACCGTAAGATGCGGCAAGTGAGTATTGTTCTTCCGACTCGTCACCTTCGATGCGAACTTTACGGATGGCTTCCTTATTAAATCGGTGAGCAAGCGGCGCTCCCGCACAAATGCGATCTACAGTGGCGGCGACTTCTGAATCGAGGCAATCGTCGTCAGCGATCCTCGTGATCAATCGGCGTTCAAATGCCTCCTTTGCGTCCATGAACCTGCCCTCTAGGACCAGTTCAAGAGCCGCAGTCCTTCCTATAGCATTTACGAGCGTGTCAGCGAGTGCCGGATCAAGAAATATTCCCATATTTTTGACGGGGAGCCCAAATATTGAATTCGGAGCCGCTAAACGGATATCGCAGGCCAGTGCTATTTCTAATCCGCCGCCCAGACAAAAACCTTCGATCCGCGCGATGGTTGGATGCCTGCAATTTTCAAGGGCGCGAATGGCAGTAATTGTAATATCATTGTAGGCACGCACTTTCTCGGCATCTCCGCGAAGCGTTGCGAATTCAGAAATATCATTGCCCGACCCGAAGGCCTTGCCGCCAGCGCCTGTAATGACAATGCAATTTAACCTACTGTCTTGAGACAACTCTTCGAATATTTCCCCCAGGCGCTGCCAAGAATTGCGGTTCATCGCGTTTCGGCGCTCTGGTCGGTTGATAGTAACGGTCGCGACGACGCCGTCACGAGTGCACAAAATGGGATCGCTCATTGGACCTTCACAGTATTATATCACATTCTATTTTAAGCACAGACGTGGGATAAATCGAGATATTGAAATAGCAAACGACGGCAAACGGGTGGGCACAAAAGGACAGAAATTTCTCGGCAAAACTGCCGTTAGAATTTATATATTTGCTGAGTTTCCTCTAGTCGGTTGAACAATTAGACACCTGTTATGTTTTCCGAGGAAAATCGTATATCCCGCTGAAAATATCACCGTCGGGGGTCTTGCCTCGGATCCATTATCGGTGGTCGAATGTGAGTAGCGAGGTTGCCGATTAATTCTTCCATATCGGCTGCCGCAATCCCTCGGCCTGCGACGGCAGAGTGGGGCGTCAAGATAGCCGTAGGGTAATTTTTTAGGGGTTCATCCGATGGCGATGGCTCTTCATACTGCACATCAAGAGCGACGCCACCGAGCTTGTTATTCTCAAGTGCCTGCAAAAGTGCATCACGGTCGATAATTTCGGCACGTGAGACGTTCACTAAAAACGATCCGTCTTTCATTAAGCTGATTGCTTCCTCGTCGAGCAGCCCTCTCGTAGATTTGTTGCTTGGTAAATGAATGCTTACGTAGTCGGAGCGGGATAGTAGCTCCCTAAAACTACAATATTTTGCACCCAGAAGCTTCTCAACGTTTTCTGGCTGGCGATTACGCTGGAAATAGATAACCTTTGCACCAAACGCATTTACCCGCGAAGCAACCTCCTGGCCGATTTCTCCTAATCCCAAGCATCCGACTGTCGCACCGTACATCGTGCGCAGGCCATCCACCCGCCCCCAGTTGGCCGCAGCGGCGTGGCGACGGTCGTGCATGCGTGCGGGGAATCCAACCTCATGGAGGCTGGTTTCATCAATTCGACCGTTAAGAAGCGGCAGCTTTTTAGCCATTCCGAGCATCATTGTGACTGCGTGCTCGGCTACGGCAATATTCACTCGGCGCCGTAACGTGCAGACCTTAACGCCTCGGGCCGCACAAGCTTTGAGATCAATGTTCCGGAGGTTAGTTCCGAAGTTTTGCACTACCTTAAGTTTTGTTGCCGCCTCGATTTCGCTTCTACCGACGATCAGGCTTTCGCATATAAGACCAGACGCGTCGCCAATTGCATTTAATAAATCCTGTTTGTTCGAGACCATTTGGAACTGGGTAGGAAATAAATCGGGGACCGATTTCCGAACCGTTGCTACCCAGTTGTCAAAATCGGGCATATCCACTTTATAATAGTCTGCGAAGGCGGCGTATCGTTCTGGATCCGTGTCTGGATCGAGGATGACCTGTGCCGTGCGGATTATTGTATCGTCTTCCGCAACAATCTTGGGCATTAGAGTTTTCTCTATTAGGGGATAAATTGTTCGTTTAGGATACGGTCCTCTAGTCTGTGATCTGGATCGAACAACAAAGAAAACGATTTGTTTTCAGACACGCGCACTTTGACCCGTTTCACATCGCGGACTTCAGTGTAATCCCCCACAGTGCTCACAGGCCGCTTGCGCGGCTCGAGCACCTCCATTGAAATAGACACTGAAGACGGTAGCAATGCTCCTCGCCATCGACGCGGACGGAAGGCGCTTATTGGGGTCAGAGCGAGAAGGTTGGCATCAAGCGGGATGATCGGGCCGTGAGCCGACAAATTATAGGCTGTGCTGCCTGCGGGCGTTGCTACCAGGACACCGTCACATATTAGCTCGGGCATGCGGATTTTACCGTCAACCTTAATTCTCAGTTTTGCCGCTTGGCGCGTTTCGCGTAGCAGGGAAATCTCGTTGATTGCGACGGAAGAAGTTTTCTCTCCGTGAATATCCTCTACCTCCATCTCTAGAGGACGTAGGTCAACCGTCTCTGCGCATGCGATACGTTTCGGCAGATTTGTGGCACGGAACTCGTTCATAAGAAAACCAACGGTGCCTCGGTTCATGCCGTAGATCGGTGTGTCATAATCAAGCCAGTTGTGTAGCGTTTCCAGCATATGTCCGTCGCCGCCTAGCGCCACAATCACATCAGCTTTCTCTGGCGCGACGTGATCGTATTTCGTCCGCAATGATTTAACTGCTTTATTTGCGGCATCGGAAGCGGCAGCAACAAAGGCTATTTTCAGATCGGTCATCTTGGGCCTCATTTTGATAACCTTAGGCGAGTATATCGTGCACGGCGCTTTGCGCTGTATACCGCAAGTTTTGCATCATATAAAACTACCGAACGCCGTTCCGCTAGTTTCCAGGCTGAAACCTATAATTTAGAGCGATCAACTAAATTGAACGCGTCCGACGATTCATACAAACCAAGATTTTAATGCCATTTTATTGGATCAGGGGAATGTATCCAGAGACGATGAACAAGATCCTATATTTGAGCTTTTTCGGCACTCTCTTTGCTAAGTGAAATGGATTCGTTATCGGTTTCCGTTTGAGGTGGTTCGGGTGTTTCTTCCGTTGCATCATCACCGATGGTCGACCCGTCATTTTCTGGCTTAGCGCTGTCCTCAAATATCGTCTCTGTCTCGACCGGCGCTTCGCTAATTTCTACAACCTCCCCATCACGGTTTATCCGCTCACCTCGAGCCTGCAATTCAGCCTCTTCTTTGGAACGCGCCACGTTAGCGACTATCTCAACTGAGACTTCGGGATGTAGGTCGACTCGGATTGGATGCATCCCAACTGTTTTGATGGGACGGTCTAATTTAATCTGCCGCTTTTCGGCCGTTATGCCTGCATCCGTAATGCCAGCAGCTATATCGCGGGTGGTAACAGAGCCATACAGCTGGTCGCTGTCGCTAGCTTGGCGGACAATGATTACAACTAGGCCATCCATAGACTTGGCGACGCGCTCTGCCTCCGCGCGATTTTTCAAGTTCTCCGCCTCAAGTTGGGTGCGTTGCTGATCGAAAATTGCACGATTGGCATCTGTCAACCGTAAAGCTTTCTTCCGAGGCAAAAGATAATTCCGAGCAAAACCAGGTTTGACGGTAACTATGTCGCCCATTTGGCCCAATTTTTCGATCCGTTCGAGTAAAATTACTTCCATCATTTATTTCCTTTGTTCGTTCGTCGCGCTTTTGCACGATCACGAAGTCGTAGCCAAAATTCCAAAACACCAAGCGCTGCGATGACTACCGCAGGCCACAGCGCTATTATCAGAAAAAGATAGATGCCAGTTAGCCAAATAAAGCGCCCAGGCCAAGCGAGGCTGATATTATGCAGAACTGCGAGCCCGATAAAGAAAAAAGGTATGCTAGCGATCAACATTATGTTGAACCCTAAAAAACCAAGTTCGCCGCCAAAACCAGCAAAAATTGCACCCAGGAGACAAATCCCTGCGGGCCACAATGGGATTTCAATCTCCGAATAGACAGGTCTTGGTCTTATGTTCTTGTTTGAAGCTGTGACTAAACGTTGCGCTAGTGCTCCGTTGATGACGTTCATCATCGTCCAAGAAGCCGATGCAATGGCGGGGAATATGTATGTCATTGTTGCCGTCATGGCATCGATTGCGGCTCGGTCGCCCTGGGCTAGATTAGCCGTGATAGAACTGAGATAGTTATCGATTGCGCCGCGGACACCGCCATCAACCTGCATGAACACGGCGTACGCTACGAGGAATGTTAAAATCCCGAGAAGAGATAGCCAAATAAGTATCCGCCCAATTGGGTACCAGGCTACGTTTCCGCTTTCAACACTTCGATTTTGAAGCGCGAAATGAACTATTATAAGAATGGGCAGCGCCGAAAGAAAAATGAATAGGCTTAGTGCTCCGACGCCAGGCGAAAATAATGCTACTAATACTGCTGCAAACGCAACTGCAACGGCCGCTTGTGTTAGCCCGAATGCAAGGCCAATTGCAGCAAGTGGTAGTTGGGCAAAATATGCTAGCAAAATTGCACTGGGAGATCCCAGCGTAATCGAGAGATGGAGCGCGGCGGAGACGATACCCGCGCCCATAGGAATGAGCAGGGTGTTTCGCATGGACTGGCGCCCGCTGCCTCTGACGGTTCAGTTAATAATGAAAGGCATTAATGCCAGGTTACGGGCGCGTTTAATTGCCGTCGCAAGCTCGCGCTGCTTTTTTGCCGAAACCGCGGTTATCCGGCTCGGAACAATTTTACCTCGCTCAGACGTGAAACGTTGCAGCAGCTTAACGTTTTTATAATCGATTTTTGGGGCACCCTCGCCCGAAAACGGGCAGCTTTTTGGGCGCCGGAAGAAAGGTCGTCGGCTCATTCCTTGGGTTCCTCGGGATTTACAGTTTGAGTTTCGACCGCAGTCAAGTCTTTGGGCTCCGCACCACTAGGCGCTGCGCGTTCTTCGTGCCCATCGTTATTTTCACGTTCCCCGCCACGTTCGCGATCATCTCGGCTACCTCTATTTTGCATCATTACGGAAGGGCCCTCTTCATGCTCGTCAACCCTGATGCTTATATAACGCAGGACATCTTCGCTGAGACGCATATTTCTCTCAAGCTCTGCCAGTGCCGCGGGTGAAGCATCGATGTTCATTAACGAATAATGCCCCTTACGGTTTTTTTTGATTCGGTACGCAAGCGACTTTAGTCCCCAATATTCATCTTTGGTAACCTTACCGCCGTTATCTTCCAGTATTTTGGTCCAGTCCGCCGTTAGGGCTTCAACCTGAGCTGGCGAGATATCCGGGCGTGCAATGTACACACTTTCATAAAGAGGCACTTTTAACTACTCCTGGTTAACGTCCGCAGCGCTTCAGCGCTCTGTATCGTTTATAAACAAATTTTTGGATTCATTCGATCCGTAAACTATCGCGCGATCACGTTTGAACATGACAACGTGTATCGAGCCGCCGGAATATACACATTTGATCGGCCTACGCAAGCAATCCAAGCATGATTCGCGTCACTATCTTGACACGAATTCTTCACTCTATATCACTGCTGACTGTGCTTGTTAAACAGTGGTAGAGCTTGGGGTTAGCATATGACGTATGCGTTCGTGTTTCCGGGACAAGGATCCCAGGCGGTAGGAATGGGCAACGAATTGCTCGCGGCGTTTCCAATCGCACGCCAAACCCTAGAAGAAGTCGACGATGCACTGGGTCAGAACCTGACGAAGCTGATTGCTGAGGGACCGTTGGAGGATTTGACACTTACCGAGAATGCTCAACCCGCACTCATGTCAATCAGCATGGCAGCCATGCGTGTTCTCGAAACTGAGGGTGACTTGCAAATAGACAAGGTTGCTGAGTTTGTTGCGGGACACTCACTTGGCGAATATTCAGCGCTTGCCGCCTCCCGCACTTTTGAGTTATCCGACACGGCAAGGCTACTTAAAGCGCGTGGGCAAGCTATGCAAAAGGCGGTTCCCGTCGGTGAGGGTGGCATGGCCGCGCTCCTGGGTGCGGACCTTGAACAAGCACAAGAAATTGCTGAGATGGCCGCAGAAAATGAAATCTGCGCTCCAGCTAATGATAATGCTCCTGGTCAAATTATAGTGAGTGGAAATACATCTAAAATTAATGAGCTACATAAAACACTTAAATCTCAAAAGAAAAAAGCTA
>CAJWSW010000099.1 GCA_913046035.1 uncultured Alphaproteobacteria bacterium
AAATAGCGGCTTTTTTACCGATCCGATTCAATCCGTCGCCAAGGCCGACAGTCGTTGTAGTTTTACCTTCACCGGCAGGTGTCGGCGTGATCGCCGTCACAAGGATCAGTTTGCCGCGCGGACGGTTCTTAAGATCCTCGAGAAAGCCGTAATCGATCTTAGCCTTGTTGGACCCATATGCCTGTAGCGCCCCGCCTGGTATATCAAGCTTTGCACCGATCTCGGAGATTGGAAACTGGGTCGCGCCGCGCGCAATTTCTATGTCAGTGCCCTGCTTTGCCATATCACAATCCATTTTTAGGGAAATGAACTTTGAAATTACGCGCCAAAATACGGAATCATCAACCTCGCGTTCTGGCTGTGCTTCCAACCAAGAACCCGGCGCCAGCCTCACCTTTCTCCATTACATGCCGATATGTTATTCTTGTTGCGGAATTTGAGCGCCGCCAATTATTCTCCACACATTGTTGCTAACTTGCTACTAACGGTTGTGTTTGATGTTGATGTGATAAACTGACTTTCATGATTCTTTTTCGAAAACCATCAATCATAATAACTGCGAGCACCATATTTCTCTTTTTTGCAGGGGGGGTAGTGCCAGTCGCTGCTCAAGCGCCGATAATCAAATCAGAGCAGCAGGTAAAAACCAACCTAGCGAAGCACCTTGACGGGAGCGGCTTAAATAACGAAGACGTTAACGCTCTAATAAATACTTTAGAGGATCCGGAGGCGCGGAGCAGGCTGGTTGAGCAGTTGAGGATCCTGAAGTCGGGCTTGGATGCCGGGTCTTCAACTTTAGATGCCAATTCTTCAAATGCAGCGGACAAAGAAGGTACCGGCCGTTTGGGTGGCAGGGTCGTCGAGAGGCTATCTTTAGGTATCGATCAAATTAGCGCGCAACTCGTTAGCGGCGCGTCAATGATCCTTGATCTACCTCGATTAATGGATTGGGCCACAAGCCAGGTTCTCATTCAAGAGAAGAGGGAAATATGGGGTAACGGTCTCTGGAAAATCCTAGTTGTCCTAGCCATAGGCATATTTATTGAAAGAGCTATTCGGTTGCTGCTGTCACGGACGCGGAGCGCGATTGAGCACCAGGATTTTGGCGGCCTATGGGCGCGTCTTCCCTTGCTCGTAGCAAGAACCTTTATTGATATCGTGCCGATTGCCGCCTTCGCGCTAGGGGGATATCTTATTTTGCCTGTCTTAAACCCCGATGCGATTACTCGTCTGGTCGCGATATCTCTTTTAAATGCCCTAATTATTGCAAGGATTATCATGGCCTCCGCGAGAGTCGGTTTAGCGCCTCGTGCCGCCAATCTTCGGGTGTTGAGGCTCGATGATCAAACCGCAAACTATCTTTTTCTGTGGGTTCGTCGCTTCACCAATGTAACGGTCTACGGTTACTTTCTTGTGGAGGTTATGCGGCTTCTTGGTCTACCGCAGGGCGGTTACATTGCCGTTGTAAAAATTATTGGTTTGCTGATTGCGCTGTTGCTCATAATTTTTTCACTGCAGAACCGGCGCGCTGTTGCTGGTTGGATCTCCGGCTCAGATACTACTGGCTTTACCGGGCTTCGGATGCTGCGGCGTCGCCTGGGTGATATCTGGCATGTACTTGCTGTAATTTACATCGGGGTCGTTTATTTGGTTTGGGCTCTCGAGGTCCCTGGAGGTTTTGAGTTCATTTTCCGAGCGACCCTCCTAAGCCTCGTGATACTTTCTGTTGCGAAATTGCTTATTGTCGGTTCGCAGAATGCCGTCGATAAGGGTTTCGGTGTTCGTAAGGAAGTTATAGCACAGTTTCCAGGTCTAGCTCTTCGCGCCAATCGGTATTTCGCAATTTTACACACGGTGATTACGATCGCAGTAGTTATAGTTGCTGCGTTTGCCATCCTTGAGGCTTGGGGTGTGGACGCCTCTGCGTGGATCGCGAGCACGACAGGTCGACGCGTGTTAGGCAGCTTCATTTCCAGTGCGTTTGTCATCGCTGTCGGCGTCGTTTTCTGGGAATTGGTGTCTTCCGTGATAGAGCGATACTTGGCCCGCGGCGAAGAGGGAGAGGGCAAGCTAAGCGCTCGGGCTAAAACACTTCTGCCTTTGCTGCGAAACGCCCTGTTGGTTGTGATATCAACTATTGTAGGATTTATAGTCTTATCAGAAATTGGCGTGAATATAGGGCCTCTTTTAGCCGGAGCAGGCGTCATTGGTTTGGCTATTGGCTTTGGTGCGCAGACCTTAGTGAAGGATGTGATTACCGGTATCTTCATTTTGGCAGAGGACCAATTCCGAGTCGGTGATGTTGTTCGCGTGAATGATAAGTCTGGGCTTGTTGAGCAAATCACGATCCGCACCATTCGTCTTCGCGACCTGGGCGGGAATGTTCATATGATCCCGTTTAATTCAGTGGATATGGTCGAAAACATGACCAAAGATTTTTCGCGCTATGTATTCGATATTGGTATTGCATATAAAGAAGACGTCGACGAAGTGATCGATATTTTGCGAGATCTTGGCGAGGAAATGCAGGCTGATGACTATTACGGCCCGCTCATCAACAAACCGATCGAAATTATGGGACTTGACCAGTTTGCGGACTCCGCAGTCATCATTCGCGCGCGTCTGACAACCCAGCCGATTAAGCAATGGGAGGTTGGCCGGGAATTCAATCGACGGATGAAGCGTAAATTCGACGAGCTCGGAATTGAAATACCCTTTCCTCAACAGACAATCTATTTTGGCGAAGATGGGTCGGGTGAAGCGCCATCTGGTTATATCGAGCTGCGCGAAGGTTCCGACAAAAAACGAAATAACACGCCGGCTCGCGCAGCTCGTCGCGCCCGAACGGACGGCGTCGAAAACGTTGCTGATGATGGCGAATAGTTGCAGGGATGACGATACGTTTACTTACCGGCATTAACTGGATCGGTCTCTGGACGCATTATCGCAAGGAAGTTCAGCGTTTTTGGAAAGTTTCTTTCCAGACTTTAATCGCGCCCATGGTCACAACGTTATTATTTTTGGCGGTGTTTTCTCTGGCTTTGGGGGGCTCAGTTGAAACCGTCAAGGGCGTGCCATTCGAGATTTTTCTTGCTCCGGGTCTTATTGTGTTCGCCATCATTCAGAATTCGTTCGCAAATACGTCTTCGTCGATGCTCATACTCAAAATCCAAGGTAGTGTTGTCGATTTGCTTATGCCGCCATTAACACCCGGGGAGCTTGTCTTGGGTTTTATAGCAGGTGGTGTGACGCGTGGGGTTATCGTCGGCGTGCTGGTTGGCAGCATAATGTTGGTGTTTACAAACTTTCAGATCGTAAATTTTTGGATCGTGATCTTTCATGTTTTCGCGGCGTCGATGATGCTGTCTCTCATCGGCCTCATAACTGCAATTTGGGCCGACAAGTATGACAACGTCGCCTCTATTACAAATTTTGTTATAACGCCGCTGTCATTTTTATCGGGCACTTTTTATTCCATCGAGCGACTGCCATTGTTTTGGCAAACGGTCGCCCAGTTTAACCCCTTCTTCTACATGATTGATGGATTTAGATCTGGGTTCATTGGCACGTCTGACGCTGCGATCTGGACTGGTGTCATAGTATTGACCACCCTCAACGTCGTCCTTTGGGTCATTTGTCATCAAATCTTTGCCCGAGGCTGGAAGCTTAAAGATTGAGCAATTAATGTCCGGTCTCCTGTCTCACTTGCACAATCGCCATACAAAGTCCGCTTCTATCGGCTCTCTCAGCGCCATTTAACGTCTTTGAGGGCTACGCAGAACGAACAAGGAAATCGGTTGCCCGGCGCCATTGGACCCACGCATTGACCAATCTGCCATCCGGCCATCTCCGCGAAAGGAGCAGTTTCATTTCGCCGTTAGGCAATATCTTGACGCCACGTGTTTGCTCTTTGCCTACCCATCCCGGGTTGAGAGCAAATTCTACAGAAGTGATGAAGGTTTCTCCCTCCAAGCGCCACCGCCCACCATATGAAATATAGGTGTCGAATGCGGCAAGGCGATCGACGTCAGGTGCATCCGTATGCCAAGCAGGATCACCAGTAAGCGTCGGTCGGTCGCCATGGCATAGCGAAGCATTCATCCAGCCGTCCGCTGAGATGATGACCATTCCCTCTGGGGCATCGCCGTATCTTTTCAGAGAAACAATCTCATCTCTTGCATTGTCGTTGCCGCGAGCAATCAAGCGCCACGTGCCGATTATGTCATTTTCGGTGATCATGGGATTTAATTTTTCTATTGTTGTTTCAAGTCCGAAACCGAGAAAATATTCGCAGGAATTGTTTGTTTATTGGTCGTGCTGGGTTTGAGCATGTGTGTTTGATCACTATTTGATATTTTGTACTAGTTAGTTTTTTGCCTCATTGTTTTCGCCGGAGAAATTGAAGCATTCAACGAATATTCCGAAGCTCTGTTTGTTGATCGGAATACATCTAGGACCCGTTTAGACTGTTAATGCTTGATAGACTTCGTTTCCCATGTTTATAACTCCAATAGTGTCGAGGCGTTGGCGATCTGCAGAAGATGTCGACTACATAATAGTCGAAACTATAAAGAATACGAGATAGTCGAAACTACCCAGAATACGAGCCATTGAAACCTGCCATGAAAGAACAAAAAAAGTATTATAGGCGATTTGCAAATATTTTTATCGTGTCCGCAATGTTGGCTCCATTGCCCCTAACAAGTACAGGTGCAGAACAAAAAATAAGTGATTTTCCTTCAGCAGAGCCACGATTATCCGAAGATCTTTCAAAGCTCCTTTCCAATGATCATCGTATTGTCGCTGCCAAGGCCAGCCTGGAGGCGGCTTTGTCCGGAAATAAACAAGCTTTTTCGGTGTTTTTACCTCAACTCAGCTTTAGTTCGGATGCCGGCAAAGAAGTGATCGATAGTCCGTCAACCAGGACATCGGGTTTAGACGAGCAAAGAGAGACTAGGCAAAAAGCGACACTAACTTTGACCCAGAACTTGTTTTCTGGCGGGTCTAATGTGGCTTCTTATGAGAGCGCAAACAAACAGGCCGATTTGGCTCGACTTGGGTTGTCGACTACAGAAAATTCCATCTTATTGGAGGGGTTGATAGCCTATTTTTCTGTTGTAAGGGATAGGAAGTTGGCTGATTTAGCTGAAAGCGCTGAGGTGCTCACAAAAAAACAACTGAATTTGGAGAACGAAAAGGTAGAAAAAGGAAAGGGTATAGCCCTTGATATTCTTCAAGCAAAAAGCCGCTTGCAGCTTGCAACCCAGCGAAGGATACAATTCAAAGGCCAATTGGACGTTGCGACCACTCAATTCACTTATCTATTTCGGTTTCGCCCAATTTTAGCCGTGGCTCCCGAGACTAACTTTGAGCTGCCAGCGATCCCCGCTTCACTGGATGAGGCGCTCAATATCGCTCTAAAAAACAGCGCAGCCCTTGCCGCGGCGCAAGCTACTGTTGACGTGACAGAATTAGGTATTGATAGCGCAGAAGCAGGGTTCTTTCCCAAGCTAGACCTTGAAGCGACTGCAAATTATGAGAGAGATGCTGGCGGCGTAAAGGGTATCCGGCGAGATTGGTCGATACTGTTAAAGGCCAACTGGGCACTTTTCGATGGTTTTGGAACCTTTTACGGAGCAAAATCCGCCCGTAGCAGTTATGCCGCATCTATGAGTCAGTTTGACGCATCGAAAAGACAGGTAAAAACCGAATTAATCTCAAGTTTTCAGCGTTTCCAGGTCGCAGAACAAAATAAGGCGTTGATGGAAAACGGGCTCCGTATTGCTGAGGAAATTGTCTCGGCGCAGGAAAGAATGGAAAAGGCTGGCAAGGAAACAGCTATCAATACGCTTGATGCCCAAAGTCAATTAATCGATGCAAAAATAAACTATACTTCAGCGTTTTATGACCATCTGCTCGGCGGCCTAAGCGTTATGTCTAACATGGGAGTTATTACGCCAGACAATCTTGGTATCGCAATCGAATAAAGAACTTAAAACTACTGAACCCTATACTTTAAAACGTAAAACAAGCGGCAAATACATTGGTTAAAGAAGCGCCGATATCTGTGAATTTGGTACCTAACCGGGGCGCTTACGATGCCGCCGACCCCATATTTCTCGACGCGACCACGTTATCAAAAGTTGTAGTTCCTGAGGCTTCTGTTCTATTGAGGGGGTCTTATTCAAGACAAGGTCCAGACCTCCTATTAAGCGGAGAAAACGGGGAGCAGATTTACGTTATCGGGTTCTTTGCGGAGCCGAATCCACCAGATTTGTTCACGGAGGGCGGTGCTCGTATCTCAGCAGAGTTAGCGACCAAGCTCGCGGGATCGGCTGCGCCGGGTCAGTATGCGCAATTCAGCCCCTCTGCCTCCTCTCAACCAATCGGCTCGGTTAAGGCGCTGACTGGCGAGGTTAGTGTCACACGAGCTGATGGCACTAATCTAAAGTTGGGTGCGAACGACCCCGTTTTCCAAGGTGACGTAATACGCACGTTGGCAGACGGAACAGTTGGCTTAATCTTTAATGACAACACCACGATCTCCCTTTCTGAGGGAGGGAGAATGGTATTGGATGAGTTTGTTTATGATCCAGCTACAGAAACCGGGAGTTCAAAAACTTCCTTTGTACAGGGTGTGTTCTCCTTTGTATCGGGGAAGATTGCCAAAACGGGCGACGACTCTATGGTTGTTGAGACGCCTGTTGCATCAATAGGGATTAGAGGTACCACTGTTGCCGGGCGAGCTGCACAAGAAGGCGAGCAGAATACGATCGCACTTTTAAGAGACGCCGATGGCGGTGTCGGGCAGATCACGATTTCTAATGGTGCCGGGATCCAAACACTCACGCAACCGGGACAAGCGGTGACGCTCACCAGTTTCACCCAACCGCCCCCTCCGCCAGTCATCATTCCAGTTCAACAGATCCAGCAGCAATTTGGCGCTGCCATTCAGACGCGTCCTCAACAACGCACTAACGAGGAGCAAAGGCGGGAAGAGCAAAGGCAGGAACAGCAAAATCCAGAGACCAATACGCCAGCACCAGAGGGTGAAGCTCCGCCTGACGGGGACACCCCACCAGAGGGTGAGGGTGAGGCTCCGCCCGACGGGGACACCCCACCA
>CAJWSW010000100.1 GCA_913046035.1 uncultured Alphaproteobacteria bacterium
GGGTGGAAATCTATGAGGCCAGCCCTGTCACTCGCATCGAAAGGGCTGCCACGGCAATTACAGTCGCGACTGAAAAAGGCCGCGTGGTCGCCGACAAAGTCGTGATCGCAACTAATGCTTACTCGCGCGAGGTGCCGGATAGCCGCACGCTCAAGGCCCGGCAGTACCCGCTGTGGACCTACCAGATCGTCACAGAGCCGCTCACCGCCGCGCAGTGGGAAAGCATCGGCTGGAAGGACCGACAGTCGTTCGGGGATAACCGGCAGATGCTGCATTACTACCGCCCGACCGTCGACGGGCGAATCGCCATGGGTGGTGGTGATGCGATCGTGTACAAAACCGGCGCGCTGGTTGAGACGCCGTCTGCGATGAGCTGGAAGCACTGCGAGGCTCACCTGAAGTGGATCTATCCCCAGCTGAAAGATGTCCGCATCGACTACCGCTGGGGTGGACCTGTATCGGTCAACGTCGACATGGTTCCTGAAATCAGCTTTGTCGATGACGAGCGCATCATCTACGCAGGGGGCTGCTTCGGTCACGGTGTTGCACTGACCCACCTCAATGGGCGCACCATTGCTGACCTGCTCAACGGCCAGAAGACCGAGCTGACGGACTTCTGGATCGTGAACAGAAAATCCATCTCCATGCCGAACGACACCCTTTCCTTCCTCGGTGGCCGCGTCGCCCGCCAGGCGCTCAAAGCCTGGGACTGGTGGGAGGAGCGCAGCTTGAAGGACATTTGAGCGATCTCCGATTCATCTATTTTCTCCAAGCACTGTGGACTACCCCTGCACCTGTAGTGGATCCCGCCCCGATGTAGAGGGCCTATGTACCGAGTCTTCTGGATCCTGTTTCTGCTGCTGGCTAGTCACCTTGCTCATTCAGCTTGCTCGCGGGAAATATTGGTTCCGTTCAGTGAGCTCGGTGTGGACCAGTGGCAAAGAGAGGGAGTCCGCGCCGGACTGTCCATCGAATATCTGGAAGAGGTAAGCCGGCGAAGCGGATGCCGATTCGCTTACACGGATGTGCCGCGTGCAAGAGCCTGGTTGATGTTTGCGCGCGGCGAGGCCGACGTGGTGCTCGGGGCTGTTCGTAGTGCTAGACGTAATGAGGCAGGATCGTTTTACAGCCAGCACATAGAAGAAGGCGTTTCCCTTGTCAGCCTCAAGGCACACCCACTGCACCTGAAATCTCGAGAGGCCATTCTTGCTTCAGGACTAGCCTTCTCGTTTGTACGCGGACACGACTATGGCCCTAGAACAGCTGAGCTAATCAGCGCGCTTATGGCACGCGGATCACTGGCCCTGGTCAGGGACCCGAAAGCCATGTTGCGCATGCGACGTCTCCCCGTCTTCAGTAGCAGCTGGCTTTAGAGCCCTGGGTCAATGTAACGGCTTTGGAGGCCAGTTGCTCGGCATAGGCCAATGGGGTTAACCCACCCAGCCCTTTCTTCGGTCTCTCTTCGTTGTATTCCCTGCGCCAGGACTCAATCACTACCTTGGCGTGCGGCAGACTGGTGAACCAGTGTTCGTTCAGGCATTCATCACGGAGCTTGCCGTCGAAGCTCTCGACGAAGGCGTTCCAAATGGGCTTGCCCGGTTCGATGAAGTGTAGCCGCACGTTGTTGCGGTAGGCCCATTCGTCGAGTGCCTTGCTGATCAGTTCGGGTCCGTTGTTGACGGCGATGGCGTTGGGCGCAACCCTCGCATCTCCTTGAGACGCTGCAAAACCCTGATAACTTGTGTGCCGCGCAACGACGTATCGACCTCGATGGCCGGGCATTCCCGGCTAAATTCGTCGACGATATTGAGGGTGCGGAACCGGGTGCCGCTGGATAGCACATCCGACATGAAGTCCATGGACCAGCGTTCGTTGACCCGTTCGGGCAGCTCGACCGGCTAGCGGTGGTCTGCCGAGCCGATCCGCTTCTTCTTGCATTTACGCACCTGCAGACCCTCTTCACGGTATATCCGGTGCACTGTCTTGTGATTGACTTGCCTGCCTTTCCGGCGCAGCAGAATATGCATTCGCCGTTAGCCAAAACACGGCGTTCGCTGACCATCTCGATGATCCGTTCGCGTAGATCCAGCATCATCCGCTTGAGCGGCTTGTACTGCCAAGTCGAGAGATTGAGGACGTCCAGCCAGCAGGCGCGACGCTGCGACAGTTCATGCGCTGCCACAATGTGCGATACAACATTCCGCTTCCCGGCTGGCCTCACCACTTTTGCGAAGCGACATCCTTCAACGCCGCGTTGTCCAGCTTCTGCTCCGCCAAAAGCTTCTCTAGCCTGGCATTCTCCGGCTCAAGCTCGCGCAGCCGCTTCGCGTCCGAAGCCTCCATGCCGCCGAACTTCGACTTCCAACAATAAAAGTTCTGCGAAGACGTTCGTCCTAATTCTGTTGCCGCTTCATAGCTTTGATATGATCCGTCCTCATGCAAACTAACTACTTGAGCTAACGATAATGCGTTGTTCCGTTATCTTGACCCAGCAAATAGCGTGAACTCGCAACTGACCTTGCCCTACGAACATGTCTACTTGAAGGTGCTGCCTAATAATCTCTTCTAATTTGTGTAATTTCGTTGACCTTCTTCATCCTCTGGTTTCAATCATAGCCATGGACAAATGCAGTTGCGGAGGGTCAGATGGAAACAAGTTAAAATACATTGTTTATCAGGCAGTCTGCTGTTAACTTCGTGGAAATCTATGTGGGAGGACCTTCTCGATGCTTCGAATAGCTGCCGTCATGTTATCGGCGTTTTTCTTTCTTTCTTCAAACGGTTTGAGTTCGGCGATTGCCGCGCCCTCGTATGTCGGGCCGGAAAAGTGTCAAAACTGCCATAAAGCTCCTTACGAGGTCTGGAAGGGAACGAAGCATTTCAGTTCCTATAAAAAAATACACAAGCACAAAACAGCAAAGAAGATCCTGAAAGCCGTGGGCGAAAAGCGAATGAAAAAAGCGGCAGTCTGCGCACCCTGCCACTATACCGTTGTTGAAAAAAAGGGAAAGCCGAAGCCTGTAGCAGGAACGTCTTGCGAGTCATGTCACGGGCCGGCATCAGAATGGATTTCCATTCACAACAATAAAAAGGTGGATAAGGCGACGCGTGTAAAACAGTCTGTTGAAGCGGGCATGGTAAGACCAGACAATTTGTACGACATAGCCTCAAATTGTATGAGTTGTCATGGTCTTGAGAATAGCAAGCTTTCAGGCAAGCATGCGTCTGCAATGTTGGCGAACGGACATCCTCTCAATCCAAATTTCGAGATGGTTGAATACAGCCAAGGCAGTGTTCGACACCGCTTTTATCCGCCAGACGTGACAACAAATAAAAAAATGACCAAACCAGAGCTGTCTCGTTTGTACGTAATTGGTCAGGCGGCCGCGCTAGTCAGCGCGAATAGAGCGATTTCAAAAACAGACGACAGTAAGTTTGTGACTGCGCAGAAGGTTCGCATTGATAAAGCAAAGACGGTATTGGCTAAGATACCTGATGCAGCGAAATTCTTGTCCAATCCATCAAGAGAAGGTGGCCAAGCATTGGCAGATGCGATCAAGACAAAGGATTTGTCTTCTCTAGTTGGCGATCAACTCCCTACTTCTTATAAGTGAGGCGATTACCCTTTTGATTGTAATCGATACTGGCGCTCGTCATTCAGCGCTAACTCGTTATAAGGAAGACGATTAAAATGTCTGAAGCTGCCAAGATAGATCGGCCAACACGTTGGGATGCGGCGTTTGATGCTGACATGAGCGACGCTGACTTCGAAATGTTGATGGCCCGGCCTGAAATATCGGAAATTGAGTCATCGTCATTTCCAAAGTCTGTATCTATCGAAGGTATTGTTCGCTACGACATGCGGGTTAACCGCTATGACGCGGGTGATATTGTTGTACGTGAGGGCGATTACGGGAATTCAGCCTTTTTAATATTGGAAGGTAATTTGGTTATCGCTGTTTCACCGGGCATTCCGGCGGACGAGTTGGGGCGCCTTAAAGCAGACCGGCAAGGCATATTAAACAGGGTTTCTAATCTATTTTTCAAAAATTCATGGATTCCGGAAGTCCGTGATACTGATCGCTACACAAATAAATCAGTAACTGCCGACGCTAACAGCGGCAAAAAGGGAGCTTTTTTGCAAGATGTTCCGGCAATAATAAAAGATCAAGAAACCATTGAACTCACCGAAGGAACTTTATTTGGTGAGCTTGCTGCGATAGGTCGTGTTCCACGGTCAACAACTATATTCGCAGAACGGCCTGCCGTTGTTATGGAAATTCGATGGCAGGGCCTTCGCGATATTATGAAATACGATAAAAAGTGGCGACAACAAATAAATGACAGATATCGTCAAACTGCGCTCGCATCTTATTTGAGACAGATCGACATATTGGAAGACATAAAAGATAGCGAATTTGATGAAGTTACCGCAAACTGTCTATTTGAGACGTATGGTTCATTCGATTGGAATATCACTTTTAAGCGAGGAAAAGTAGCCGAACCTATCATAGCTCGCGAAGGCGATTACCCGGATGGGCTGTTAGTTATAAGAGCTGGTTTTGCGCGGGTTGCTAAACAATACGGCAATGGTCGGAGAACTCTTACTTACTTATCTGCTGGCGACATGTACGGATTAGATGAACTTTACCGTGCTTGGAAAGATCCGAACGACGATAATACAGAATTAAGTTGCACGATATCAGCTTTAGGTTATGTAGATATAATACGTATTCCATTGCCTGTCCTGGAAAAGCACGTATTCCCAAATTTAGAACGGCCACCAGAAACACAGTTTTCGAAAATACAAGGAAGCGTCACTGAAGACGCTTTTTTAGAGTGGGCGATTGATAAACGCTTCATGAACGGCACTCAGACTATGGTCATCGACATGAATAAATGTGTCAGATGCGATGACTGCGTTAGAGCGTGCTCAGCAACTCACGGAGGTAACCCGCGGTTCAGACGTGAAGGACAGGTATTTGATCATTGGATGGTCGCAAATTCTTGTATGCATTGCCAAGATCCAGTTTGCATGATCGGTTGTCCAACTGGGGCCATTCATAGGTCTATAGAAACCGGATCAGTGCTTATAAACGATGATTCGTGCATTGGCTGCGCTACTTGCGCGAATTCTTGCCCATACAGTAACATTGTAATGGTGCCAATTAGGAATAAAAAAGGCACACCAATTATTGATACGGCTGAGACCGGACAACCCATAATCAAAGCAACAAAATGCGATCTCTGTGCTGGTAGACCTGGAGGGCCTACATGCGTATCGGCATGTCCACATGATGCATTATCGCGCGTGGATTTCCGCGAATTTAATGAGAAGTTCGTTTAGTGACAGTTGATTTTTTAAAACGTTTATTGGGACCAATAATTATTGGGCTGGCTGTTGTTTTATCACTTCTATATTTTATTGACGCAGGGAATGAAAATTTGAAAAATCCGGCTGTGATATCGGGCTGGTTTTTATTCGGGTTTTTAATTCTTTTAGGTGCTCTAAATGCCCGTAAAAAGTTGATAGCTTTCAACTTGGGTGCCGTGCGTTTCTGGGTTGCTTTTCATATTGTCGGCGGCGTAGCAGCGGTAGTTATATTTTTAATACATACCAATGGAATAATTTTTCCGTTAGGTCTCTATGAGCAAATCATAGCAATTCTTTTTTGGTTCGTGTCAGTTACCGGAGTCTTTGGCACAATATTTATTAATGTCTATCCTCGCAGGCTGTCAGATACCGGTGGTGAAGTCGTTTACGATGCAATACCGTCCGAACTAGTTCTCTTGAGAGACGAGGCTGAAAATTGCGTTATGGATTGTGTCAATTCATCGGGCGAAGCGACATTATCCGACCATTATTCTGACACACTTGATTGGTATTTTCGACGTCCGCGATTCTATTTGAATCACCTTCTCGGCGGAGACCGCTCATCGGCTTGGGTAGGCAAGCATATTGAGGAAGTAAGGCGATATCTGAATGATAATGAGCAAGAATACTTAAATAAGATCGCCAAATTGGCATCAGCGAAATCAATCTTGGATAGGCAATACTCCTGTCAAGATCTCTTAAGGAAGTGGCTTCTACTCCACGTGCCTCTATCAATAGCACTCATTGTTATGTCGATTTGGCATTTAATTATGATACATTTGTACCTGCAATGAGCTCCTTTATTAACAGCTATAACCGGCCGAATTTTCCGTATCGATGCGGTCGGGCTTCGTTGTGGGGTAAACCATGCGCCTTAGGCGCGAATGCCGATGGGACGTGTGGTGGAACATCAGCATGTGTTCCACGTAAAAGTGGCGATAGGTTTTTATGCACAAGACGGCCGGAACATGGTGGTTCCTGTGATGCCGGCCCGTTACCAGACGGATCATGCTGTCAAACACAAGTGGCATGTAAACCACGCCGAACGCTGCGGGCAACACGTTACCGCTTAAGCATATATGGTATCATATTATTATTTGCTTTGTTCGGTGCTTTTGGACTTGGTGGACAATTAATCGGTGATGGTTCCAGTA
>CAJWSW010000101.1 GCA_913046035.1 uncultured Alphaproteobacteria bacterium
CTCCCGCTTTATTACTGAACTGCCTGAAGATCTTGTCGAGCATGAGATGGAGCCTGGGCTGTACGTGGGAGTTTCAGAGCCAGGCATTGACTCATTGGGCGAGGACTGGGGCGAGAGCTCTGTCGGGCGCGGGCCAGGTTTCCAGCGTATGCGCGCGAATCGAGGAAGTGCACCGCCCGCGCCTGCGGGCGGTGAGCTTGTCACCGTTGGTACAATTGCGATAGGGACACGGATATTTCACCAAAAATTTGGTTACGGTACGGTACTGGCAAGCGACAGCGGAAAATTGGAAATCGACTTTGAAAAAGCCGGCACTAAGAAAGTTCTCGAGAGCTTTGTTGAGCCTGCGTGACGGTGGTTGACGAACAACGGTCGGTGGATATTTGGCAGATATCATTTGATGTGACGGAAAAGACTTGGTTAACCGAGTTCGAGCAGGTTTTAGAAGACATCACCATTTGTCTGACAAGTTTTGAAATCCCCGGAACGTTGGGGTGGCGTTTAACGGCTTATACAGTGGGGGAACCTGAAAGGGCTGATATCCTTGCGAGGCTGAATGCAATAGCGATAAAGTTCCAGCGTGAAATTCCTAATTTTGAATTAGAACCCGTTGAGCAAAAGGACTGGGTAGTAGAAGCCGAGCGCAGCCTCGCGCCAATTCATATAGGACGATTTTTCATAAGCGGTTCCCATGTGATTGATCCGGCGCCCGACGAAGCTATCGTAATACGAATGGATGCTGGCCAAGCATTCGGAACAGGAAATCATGAAACGACCAAAGGCTGCTTGCAGGCGATCGATGTGATCTGTGATCGCAAACTGCCATTTAATTCCTTAGATGTTGGAACAGGTAGCGGTGTTCTTGCTATTGCGATTGCAAAATGTGGCGTGCCCCAGGTTACAGCCAGCGACAATGACCCTACAGCAATAGAGGTTGCGAAGGAGAATGCACGCAAGAACGGGTTGGGTCAGGATATCGAATTCCACTGTGCCGATGGGCTTAACCACCCAAAAATCCGCAGATCAGCGCAGTATGACCTTATTGTTGCGAACATTGTTGCGAACCCGTTGATTGAAATGGCTAAGCCGATTTCGTCCGCCATTAAATCTGAGGGACATGTCGTACTGTCCGGAGTTCTCTTCGCCCAAGCAGGTGATGTTGAGGCGGCGTATCGTGCAGTAAGTTTGGTGGTGCAGTCGCGTATTGTGATGGGCGACTGGGTGACCCTCATACTTGGTCAGGACTAAATGGTAAGTTTACTTGAGATCCGACGGTGATCGAGTTTCCAAAACATGATCAGAACAGACAGCTCCATATAATAATGGTAAATCGTTCATTAGTTTCTGCTACAAGTGACGAAACGCAGGATATCAACAAAGGTGAACGTTTTGCCCAGCAGCGATGAAGATCAAAGAAACGAGTTGAGTTGTCCGAAGCCCCTGTAAGTATGTCAGAGACTTAACCGCTCTTTTTTAGATTTAAAAAACTAGTGATCGTATGAGGGTAGTGGGCCCGGTGCTAGTCTCATCGCTTACTTCCAAACTCCGGAGGATTTAAAAATCGATAAAGAACTGATCGCAGGTTTAGCGGCATCAGCTTTCGCAACAGATACAACATACGCAAGCAATACCTTAGCAGAAATTTTCGGTGACGAATATTTGGAAGGCATTTGCACGCAAATATCCGAGGTTCGTGCCGCTCAATCCGAAAGTGCAAGACATATTCCAGCTCCGCCTGACCGAATAGCGGCCCTTCGAAAAAATATGTTGAAGCTAGGTTTAGACGGTTTTTTGGTGCCTCTTTCGGACGAGCATCAGGGTGAATTCATTGCAACAAGGTCCCAGCGTCTTGCATGGCTAACTGGGTTCGGCGGCTCCGCTGGCATCGCTATTGTCATGGCAGACAACGCGGCGATTTTTGTCGATGGCCGCTATACGCTCCAAGTTAATGAACAGGTTGATACCAATGTTTTCGTACCGCAACATCTCGCCGAAACACCGCCAGATAAATGGTTGCAAAATACTGCTCAGCTCGGCGGTAAGATAGGTTTTGATCCTTGGCTGCACACACCTACTGGGATAAATAAATTTTATGAGGCTTGCGCAGCCGTGGGTGCCGAACTAATTCCAGTGTCGGAAAACCAGGTAGATGCGGTTTGGTTGGATCAACCCCCTCGACCCCTTGGACCGGTTTTTGCGCATCCGGAGAGCTTCGCGGGGCAAACATCCCCGGAAAAAAGGCGGTTGATAATAGATTGCTTAGTGGCTACTGGTACGGATGTCGCCGTTATAACAGCGCCAGAGTCCATCGCTTGGCTGTTAAATATTCGGGGCTGTGATGTCTCAAATTCTCCCCTCGCATTGTCCTATGCAGTAATCGAAGCGACTGGATATGTCGATTGGTACATTGACCCTAGGAAGGTATTGGGTCCGGCACAGCAGGCACTGGATAAGCATGTAAAGGTAATACCGCCGGACCGGTTTGAAGAAAGACTCACGGCGATCGGCAGGGCAGGTCAAACGGTGCGGATCGACACTTTGACCGTTCCCGAAGCTGTGCGGCTTTGCTTGGCTGCAGCAGGAGCGGATATCATCATGGATACCGATCCGTGCAGGCTGCCTAAAGCGAAGAAAAATCAGACCGAAATTTCCGGGATGCGAAATGCTCACATTCGAGATGGTGTGGCATTGACATCTTTTCTTGCGTGGCTTTCGGCTGAAGCGCCGAAAGGCAATGTTTCAGAAATTTCTGCTGCTACCAAATTGCTGGAATTTCGGGCAACAGGTGAATATTTTCGCGGTTTGAGTTTTGAGACGATCTCCGGAAGTGGGCCAAACGGTGCTATCGTTCATTACCGGGTGACTACCGATACAGATCGCAATCTTCAACCGGGCGATCTATACCTCGTCGATTCCGGTGCGCAGTATCTAGACGGAACCACCGATGTGACACGAACAATCTTCATTAAAGGAACTGATAATGTTCCCGAAGAGGTCCGCGAGCATTTTACCCGGGTATTGAAGGGTCATATTGCTATAGCGAACGCGAAGTTTCCCGTAGGCACAAACGGTGGCCAAATTGATGCGATTGCTCGCCTGGCACTTTGGGAAATTGGTCTGGACTATGATCACGGAACTGGTCACGGCGTCGGCTCCTATCTTTGCGTCCACGAAGGCCCACAGCGTATTTCGAAAATGAGCGATAGGGTGTCTTTAGAGCCTGGCATGGTCCTCTCTAACGAGCCCGGTTATTATAAAGAGGGTGCATATGGTATCCGGATCGAAAACCTCGTTGTCGTGAAGGAAGTCGATGAATTGGACGCAGATACTGAGCGTAACATGATGTGTTTTGAGACCATTACGCTTGCGCCAATCGACCGCACACTCATCTACGTGAACTTGTTATCCGATGATGAGCGCAAATGGCTCAACGATTATCATGTGCAGGTGCGTGATACTTTGTCACCGCTGGTCACCGCTGACGTCCGCGCGTGGTTAAAGGACGTTACAGGCCCAATATAACAATTTATGGGCATTAAACTGCAATGTTGCGAAAGTTGTAATTGACTGTGGGGTTTTCGAATTTCGGAAAACTTACCATTTGTTCTTGATATTGCGGTCCGCCATTTGCACTACGATAAAAAACAAACGATGGTGTTAGAGTTGTCTAGGACATTCTATTTAACAATTCGCGCCAGTCTTCCTCTGACAGGACAGCGACCCCTAGTTCCTCGGCTTTGCGCGCCTTTGAGCCGGCATCGGTACCAACAATGACATAGTCTGTTTTCTTTGAAACGGATCCCGATACCCTAGCGCCTAGAACCTCAGCTCTCGTCTTAGCCTCTGATCGGGTCATGGTCTCTAGTGTTCCGGTAAAGACTACCGTTTTTCCGCTGATAGCAGATTCAGCGAATTGCGTTGTCGTAAACGGTTGTATTGTCAGTTCCTCATTTAAATCATCAAGTACGCGTTGGTTATCGATATTTTCAATGTCAAAAAAGCGGGCTAGTTCGTCTGCCACGGACATCCCAATAGTATCGATACTGCACAATTCGGCGTAAGCTTCACCAACCTCTTCGGGCTTTGTTTCCTCTTTGAAGTTTTTGTTCCGTTCTTGGCTGACCCTTTCCATGGCAGACCGCCACGCGTCATAGGAATAATAATTGGAGGCCAGAAGTCGAGCAGTGGTCTCACCAACATGGCGAATACCTAACGAATATATCAGCCGTTCAAGACCAATAGAGCGCCTTAATTCAATTGCAGAAAGCAGTCTCTCTACCGATTTGTAGCCCCATCCCTCGCGTTTGATCAATTCATCCCGCCGACTTTTAAGACGAAAAATATCGCCCGGGCGGTCTATAACCCCATCGGCGCCAAGCGCCTCAATATGCTTCCCGCCCAAACCGTCAATGTCAAAGGCTTGACGACTCACAAAGTGTTTGAGGCGCTCAATTCGTTGAGCCGGGCAAATCAAACCACCGGTGCAGCGACGCACCGCTTCACCTGTTTCGCGGACCGCAAGGCTGCCGCATTCTGGACAGTGGTCAGGGGCCTCGTATGGCCTAGCATGTGCTGGACGTTTGTTCGTGGAAACCCCAAGGACTTGCGGTATGACGTCGCCGGCACGTTGAATCGTAACCGTATCCCCAATTCGGATATCTTTTTCAACGATGTAATCTTCATTATGAAGGGTCGCATTGGAGACGACAACGCCTCCTACGGTTACTGGATCTAGGCGTGCTACCGGGGTGAGCGCACCGGTTCGACCAACCTGGATATCGATCCTTTTCAATACCGTTTGGACTTGTTCGGCGGGGAATTTGTGTGCGATCGCCCAGCGCGGTGCGCGGCTGATGAAACCCAGACGCTCCTGCCAATCGACACGGTCTACTTTGTAGACTACACCATCAATCTCGTAGCCAAAAAGAGAGCGTTTTTCGCCGATACTCCGGTAAAACGCCATAATTTCCTCTGGAGAATTGCAGCGCCTTGTTTCAGGGTTTGTTGGAAATCCCCAACCCTTGAGCTGTTGCAGAAAATCCCATTGAGTTTTGGCCGTAAACATAGTTGCTTCACCCCAACTGTAGCCAAAAAAACGTAGGGCTCTCTCTGAAGTGATTGCGGAGTCAAGTTGACGTAGGGAGCCGGCTGCTGCATTTCGAGGGTTCGCAAACGGTGTTTCGTTCGCCTCGCCCCGCTTCTCGTTGAGCGCATGGAAATCAGCATGACTCATATAGATCTCACCTCGGATCTCAAGAACGGACGGGTATTCCCCGGTTAGACGGTTTGGGATTTCTCTGATGGTCGCAACATTTGCGGTAACGTTTTCGCCCACTTTTCCATCGCCTCGTGTCGCTGCCCCTCGAAATTGACCGTTCACATACCTCAATGAGATAGATAACCCGTCGATTTTGGGTTCACCCACTAGAGTGACAGTATCTTCTTTGGCAAGGCCTAAATATCGGCGAACGCGCGCAAAGAACTCGATCACATCATTCTCATTGAAGGCATTTCCAAGTGATAGCATTGGCACAGAGTGCTCGATCTTGCTGAATCCAGACGCCGGAGGTGCGCCTACCCGTTTGTTAGGGCTGTCTTCACGAATGAGGTGCGGAAAGGCGGTCTCGAGTATTTGGTTGCGGTGACGCAAGGAATCGTACTCTGCATCTGAGATGGTCGGTGCATCCTCCTGATAGTACCGGACGTCATGGTCCGCGATTTTAGCCGCTAGGGATTTGAGTTCGGCCGCTACCTCAGCCTCGGTCAGCATTGAGATATCTGTCATCATTCTATCATCTCTGCGATAAGGCTCTCGGCTGCCGCACGCGCTTCGTCCGTTATTCTAGCACCTGCCAACATTCGGGCTATTTCTTCACGCCTTTCCTCGTCAAAAAGCTCAATCGCGGTGGTCGTTGTGTTGGCTCCTTTTTTGGCTTTTGTGACTGACTTTCTGATATGGATATGTCGGGTGCCGCGAGCTGCAACTTGCGGAGAATGGGTGACTACAAGGACTTGGACGCGGTCAGATAGTCGAGAAAGGCGGCCTGCTACGGATGCTGCGGTCGCGCCACCGATGCCGGCGTCCACCTCATCGAAAATAAGTGTGGCAGCCTTATTTGATAAAGAGAGCGCGACCTTTAAAGCGAGAAGAAGGCGCGCAAGTTCGCCACCGGAAGCAATTTTGTTGATTGGGCCTGGCGGCTGACCGGGATTAGTCGTTACCTTAAAA
>CAJWSW010000102.1 GCA_913046035.1 uncultured Alphaproteobacteria bacterium
GGAGCTACTATCGGCCTTCTCAGGCTTAAAAGCTAATGCAAATCTTACTCTTGTGGGACCCCTTGAGCGGGGATTGCCTAAACCAATACAAAAAGATGTAAGGGTGATGGGGCCTATTCCGATGCCCGCGCTTCCGGATTATTATCGAGAAGCCGATATCTTTTGCCTTCCCTCATGGGAAGAAGGCTTCCCGCTTGTCTTGTTGCAGGCCATGGCCTGTGGGCTGCCGGTGGTGGCAACAGAGGAGACGGGGGCCGGGGATATAATAACTTCAGGCGTCGACGGCGAGTTAGTGCCGGCCGGAGACGTCCCTGCGTTGCGAGAAGCTTTGGATCGCCTAGTCTCTAATCCAGAACTCGCTACGACAATGGGGTCAGCAGCTCGCGAACGCGTTTCGAATGGCTTCGACTGGAAAAGTTATGGCGGGAGAGCGCTGGACGCCTATGAGAAGCTTATTTCTGGTTCGATATAGCGTCTCGTGCTTGAATGCAATGCAATAACAGTGGTATCGCCGACTGTCTCAACTATTGCATCTTCGCACCTAAACTCTCTCAAAGTTGCTGTCTTGGGAATAACGGGAAACAAAATTGCCGGCTTCGAGTTTAGAGAAAATCCGCCCCTGTCTCTTACGCGAAGATTTTCATATTCCTGCTCCGCTAAAATCATCGCTCTATCTGGGTTTGTCTCTTTGAGAGTGCGACGGATACAACCTTTATGTCCGTCTATCTTTGCCCGAAAAGAAAACGACCCGTCTGTTGGTGACCCTTTCCTGCGAAAGATAATCAGTCTGGGTCCGTAGATTTTGCTGTCTTGCCTGTCTCTGTATGTCGCCGCCATAAAACGCGCCTGTTTGAGAACTGGTTTCCAAAGATGAAAACTGGAAACGCGATGTGTCTCTTTTGCGTCAAATCTGCAAGGTTTAGTAGTGGATGAAACGCAAAAAACAGGGAGTGCGCCTCAAATGCGCCTCATATAAAAAGGGGTTAGGTACGCTCTAACCCTGTGTATAATAACAAAAACTTGTATTTTGATGTTAACGCTTCGAAAATTGGAATGACCTACGGGCCTTGCGCTTACCGTACTTTTTCCGTTCTACGGACCGAGAATCGCGGGTAAGGAAACCCCCTTGCTTTAGGGTGGGGCGCAACCTTGGATCGAAATATGTCAACGCCTTAGAGATTCCGTGACGAACTGCCCCTGCCTGCCCTGATAAGCCGCCACCTGACACTGTGCACCACACGTCGAACTGAGTTGTCCGATCGACCGCCGACATCGGCTGTCCAATTATCATCTGCAGCACTGGACGTGCAAAATACGCCGGACCATCCTTCCCATTGACAATAAGTCTCCCGCTTCCAGATTTTATCCAAACCCGCGCCACTGCGTTTTTACGTTTACCCGTGGCATAGGCGCGCCCCTGAGCGTCGAGCTTTGGTTCCATAGGCGTCATTGCCGGCTCTGCAGTAACAGGCGCTGCTACCGTTGTTTCATCTGTAATAGCCTTCTTAGTTTCATCTGACGCTGCCGCCGTTGCTTTCTCAGCAGCAGCAGCCTCGGCCTGGGCCTCTTTAAGAGCCTCCCCGAGAGCACCGCCGGTGTTTTCTTCTTGATCCGCCATACTCAGGCGCTCCTCTTATTCTTGGTGTTCAACGATGCAACGTCCAAAACTTCTGGGCTTTGTGCTTCGTGACCATGATCAGGACCCGTGTAAACACGCAAGTTAGTAAGTTGCTGGCGGCCAAGCTTTGTCTTCGGTAACATTCGTTCCACGGCTTTCAAAACAATGCGATCGGCCTTTCCATCTGCAATAAGCTTTTCAGGTGTCACCGATTTAATCCCACCAGGATAACCAGTATGGCGATAGTACACCTTGTCAGTTGCCTTCTTACCAGTCATCGCGACTTTTTCGGCGTTAATAATAATCACGCCGTCACCGCAATCCACATGTGGCGTGAAAATTGGTTTATGCTTGCCGCGCAGAATTTTTGCGCAAATCGAGGCCATCCTTCCAAGAACAAGGTTTTCGGCATCAACCAGATACCATTTGCGTTCTAATTCGGTAGCCTTCGCAGAAATAGTTTTCATTAGAGACCTGTAATATGACGGGAGCCGCGAAACCTACGGACGATGACGAGGTTATATTCCAATATTGTAAAAAATGTCAACGCATTCGCTACGCAAAACCTCAACAAAACAACGGCTTATTAATATGGTATCATATTACCTCAATTTTAAATGTTCATTTTTCACTTAATAATATTTTGGGGAACACATATCCAATCAAGTGATCTAATCTACTGTAATACCAACTTAACTAGCATTTTTCAGTGTGTTAAGTTGTAAGATAGGGTTGTGATCTCGGCGAATTAGATTTCAGGAACCGGGCGCTAGCCAAATGTTAAACTATTTCGGACACGCATATTTATCCTATGGAAGGCATAGCCTAAATGGCCAAGGAACCAGATAACGAAATTCTGAAGCGTTCCGACACTCACGGCATCACAGAGCTTACACTAAATCGTCCTGAAGCGCGCAATGCTTTGTCAACAGCACTCATGGATAGATTACAAACGGAACTCGACAGAATTAGGGACGACAAAAACGTCCATGTAGTTGTAATCGCCGCTAATGGGCCTTCGTTCTGCTCAGGCCACGATCTTAGAGAACTGCGCGCAATGCCTACTCAGAAAACACATAAAAGACTTTTCGCGCAATGTTCTCGGTTGATGTTGTCGATCACACGCCTCCCCCAACCAGTTATTGCGAAAATCCATGCGACGGCGACTGCCGCTGGGTGTCAGTTGGTAGCAAGCTGCGATCTCGCTGTGGCTGCAGATACAGCGGAATTTGCCACGCCAGGTGTAAACATTGGTCTTTTCTGTTCGACCCCGATGGTCGCGGTCAGCCGTAACATTGGGCGCAAAAAAACGATGGAAATGCTACTTACTGGAACGTCAGTGACCGCGAAAACAGCGGAAACGATAGGTCTAATTAACACCGTGTGCCCGAAAATAGAGCTAGACAATGTTGTTAATCAACTATGCGCAACCATTACATCGAAATCTCCACTTACCATTAAAACCGGAAAGGAGGCCTTTTATCGCCAGCTCGAAATGCCGATCGAGGAGGCCTATGCATACACCAGCGAAGTGATGGTCAAAAACATGATGGCACGCGATGCCCAAGAGGGAATTGATGCTTTCCTTGAGAAACGCCCCCCAGAATGGAAAAACGCATAGGAAACCCGCGAATATTTCCTTTTAAATAAGTCTTTTTCATTAATGGGTGGCGCTGTAATTAATCAAAAACCTTCTTGAACAAGGATCAGACCAGTAATCGCTTTAAAAAAATAAGTACGGGTCGTTGCATCAAATGCATTCTATAGATATCGAAGATAGCTCAACGGCAAAGAAGTAAGTGATGTGAGGCGACCCTTAATGTGCAACCTTAATTACTCCGATAGAATTATCCGGCAGGTCTTAGAACAAACAACTACAATTGCGATGGTCGGCGCTTCCGCAAACTGGGTCCGGCCGAGTAATTTTGCCATGAAATACCTTCAACAAAAAAAATACCGGGTTATTCCAGTCAACCCAGTTATCTCGGGTACTGAAATCCACGGTGAAACTTGTTACGCCGAATTAGCCGAAGTGCCCGGACCGTTCGAAATGGTTGATATCTTCCGCCGGTCTGAGGATGCAGGCAAGATTGTGGATGAGGCTATCAACTTAAAAAATGAGAAGGGGATCAAGATCATCTGGATGCAACTCGGTGTAATCGATCATGCGGCCGGCGCACGCGCTGAGGCGGAGGGGCTCACGGTGATTATGGACCGCTGTCCGAAAATTGAATTCGGGCGATTGAACCATGAACTCTCTTGGTCGGGGATTAACACAGGGGTGATCTCCTCCAAACGCCCACGATTAGCCCGATAAAGAGAGAAAAATAGAAAAACATGACTGATCCGAAAATCACGCAGGACTTCGGTTTTGCGACGCGCGCAATCCACGCGGGTGCAGCGCCTGACGCCGCGACCGGTGCACGGAACACCCCGATTCATCATTCTACCTCATACGTTTTCGATGACGCCGAACATGCTGCGTCTCTTTTTAATCTGCAGACTTTTGGCTTTATCTACTCAAGACTTACAAACCCTACCGTCGCAGTGCTCGAAGAACGTATCGCCAACCTAGAGGGTGGGAGAGCAGCATGCGCAGCTGGATCAGGACATGCCGCTCAATTTCTAGTGTTCTTTACGTTGCTCGAACCCGGTGACCATTTTGTTGCCTCCCGAAACCTTTACGGCGGTTCGATTACGCAATTTGGCACTAGCTTCAAAAAACTTGGCTGGCATTGCGATTTCGCGGACCCACTGGATCCAGAAACATTCCGGGCCGCAATCAAGGAAACATCAAAAGCAATTTTTATTGAATCCGTATCCAATCCCTCAAGTGTAATCGGCGATATCGACGCAATCGCCTCTATTGCGCAGGAGGCCGGCATCCCCCTAATCGTGGACAACACGATGGCTACTCCCTACCTTTTCAACCCTATAAAGTACGGCGCCGATATTGTTACCCATTCAACGACGAAGTATCTGAATGGACACGGTAATTCAATGGGTGGTGTAATTGTTGAAGCTGGTAAGTTCGACTGGGCACAAAATGACAAGTTCCCATCCATGACAAGTCCAGACGACGCGTATCATGGACTGACATTTTACGAGACCTTTGGAGACTTTGGCTTCACGATGCGCGCACGCGCGGTAGCGCTGCGCGATTTCGGACCCGCATTATCACCGACAAATGCGTTTATGACCCTCACCGGAATTGAAACCCTTCCCCTTCGAATGGACCGTCATGTAGCTAATGCGGAGGCTGTCGCAACCTGGCTCGAGGACCACCCAGCAATAGCTTGGGTTTCTTATGCCGGCTTGCGTTCAAGTCCGTCATTTAAACATAAAAACAAATATTTTCGTCAGGGTTGTGGCTCGGTATTCACTTTTGGTGTGAAGGGCGGATTTGATGCGGGTATCCGTTTAGTGGAAGGCTGCACGCTGTTGTCTCATCTTGCGAACGTAGGTGATACGCGCAGCCTCATTCTACATCCAGCATCTACCACACACCGGCAGCTAACGGAGAAGCAACAAATTGCTGCCGGTGCTGGGCCTGATGTCGTGCGCATTTCGGTAGGAATCGAGACGGTGAGCGACATTATCGCCGATCTCGAACAAGCTCTGTCGAAAACCTAGTACGGTGTTTCGCCCAAGCACCTTAAACCCAAAGACGGCATTCAAAGAACCAACCTAACTAAATAAATACGGAATTAAATGTCTGGAAACTTAAATATGCTTTGTGCCCGCGACATAACTTTGAATGCTTGGTCACTGCCGCCTTGCAGTTAGGCGTAGTTATTTAAGCAATCAATACAATCGTATTTAGTCGTTTACTCTCGAAATAGAACCCCTTCCAACGCTATAGGATCTTCGCTAGATCCTTCAAAATGCCCGAAGGGCTATGCCGTACGTTTACTCTCAGGCAGAAGCATCGCAAAACAGATAATTACAATAGCCAGCATAGCCATACCCGTGAAGACCCACCAAAACCCGCCCGTCGCATCATAAATGCCGCCGATAAGCGGTATAGCGAGTGAGCTGACCCCAAGGCCTAAAACAAATTTGGCACCGTAGGCGCTCGAACGCCATTCCACTGGGCAGTATCGTGCGACCAGACTATTTTCCGTAGGCAAAGATGCAGTAATCAAAAACATTACTGCGCCAGCAGCACCCACCAAGGGTAAATTTGATAAACTTCCCGCCAATAATGCCACCGGAACCATCACAACATAAATCAATGGATAAATTATTGTGAGCCGGTATCTGTCAGCCAACCATCCGCCAGCCAACTGTCCGACCGCGCCAATAGCTAAAGCTATGGACGCTAGGCCACCCGCTCCGATGAGCCCCGGGACCTCGTCTTGCTGCTGACGGCGATTTTTTCCGTCTTTACCGTGGTGACCATCGTTGCCGCGGCGCTCACGCTGCGAGAGCGGATGGAGTTTCAAGGGCGGGGTCCACAGGCGGTGCTCGGCGTGTACCGGGATCTCGGGCGTAACCCGCACGCTCGTTTGATCATGGTGGTGTACTTCATCGAGTCCCTTGGCGGCGCCACCATCGGCGTACTCACGCACTTTATCCAGC
>CAJWSW010000103.1 GCA_913046035.1 uncultured Alphaproteobacteria bacterium
CCCCGTTCACAGATGATAACAATCAACTTGCGAATATTAGTAAGCGGCTCATGCATGGATACGCGTATCACACCCTTAATCCCTAGGTGGTCTCTTAGGTGTTCAGTAAACATTGGCTCATATGCAACACGCTTGATAACGGATGACTCCGACGGGGTCACCTGACTGATGATCGAAGTCAGGATCGCCTCACGTTTCCTTGTTATACAGGTCACATCCATGAAGGCATTGTACTCCTGCAAGTTTACGTGCCCGTGGGACTCACCAAATGGTGCCTCCGGCTCTAAATACTCAGTGTCGATGTACCCCTCGATCACAATTTCTGCCTCCGCGGGCACCATTAAATCGACGGTTTTAGCTTTGGTGATGTTAATCGGCGAGCCGGCAAGTGCACCCGCGACGCGGAACTCATCGAGGTCTTCGGTGAGTTTGATCGCAGAAGTAAAAGTTACCGATGGCGGAGCGCCCAAAACCACGGCAGCCGGCATTTTTTCACCCCGCTTCTTGTATTTCTCCCAATGGATATAGATGCCCGGCCTCAGCTCCAGAGAGGGGTTCATGCCCATCCTTTTCTGGCCTTTTATCTGTCCACGGTAATTACCCATATTTTGGACGCCGCTGTCAGGATCTTTAGTGATGTATTGAGATAATGTTGTATAGGGCGCGTTATCCCAGCCGGGGGTTGAGATTGGTACTGGGATTCCATCTAGTCCCTGCCCTTCGATATCAAGATCTTCGCCCTGCCAAACAACTTCCTGGCACGGTGCGCAGCTAACTTCAACCGGATCGATAGGATTTGCCGTTGCATGGCTCCACGTAGCCTCTATTTCGTCGAGTTCACAACCGATCCCTGTACGGTAGATATCGCGGCTAGCTGCTAACACACCAACCGCCACGGGAATGTCGAACTTACGTCCTTTGGAGTCTACCACATTGGTAAAGAGAAAAGCTTTGCGGTCTTTCTCCTCTAAACCACCTCGAAACTGCCAGCGCACCAATGGATGGAGCTCTGTGTCCTTGTTGATTTCACGATCAACCCTCACCAGCAAACCTCGTCGATCCAGCTCCTCAAGATGGTCGTGTAGGTCGGCGTAATCGCGCTTAGGTGGGTTATTATTTTTGGGCATATTTTTCTTTGTTCCAGTTTTTACAGTTAAAATCGATATATATAGCAGGGGCCTCAGAGCACTTGGCGCCACCATTTCCCTGTATGTCAATGTCCACGGACGCGATACGAAAAAAGCCCGCAACCCAAGTGTGTTATTTATCTTTTTCCTTAACCTGAGATGCATCCTCTAACTTGTCCCAGGACAAATTTTCGTCCACCTCGTCCCCGGCGCCGGGATTACCTATGTCAAGGGTTCTAACTTCTGTATTGATGGGCACGTCGCCGCGGCGTCGCTGAGCTATAATCTGGCCGGTTGTCCAGTATTCGCTTTTCACCGCCCGCCTCGCCATGGCCTCTAGTCCTGTATTCCATTCGCCGAGATCGTAGCCAAACCACGGTGCTTTAGGCTTAAGCTTAGGTAGCCCGAGTTCCTCCCAAATCTTTTTCGCTTTCTCCATAAACTCGCGCTTCGGTAAAGAAACCGGCGGAAAGCTCTCCTTCAACGTCGCGTCAATTAATACCGCACTATCCTCTGGATCGAGAAGGCTTCGCGGACCATGCCCCTCGTGTTTGTGTTTGAGGACTTCAACATCGTTATGGGGCTTGCACCTATACGACATCGCCCAAAAAACGGCGTCTGTATCATCGGGGTCAATATCCTCGTTGACACAAATGATCCACTTTCCCTCTGCCTGCCGCAAAGACGCGACACCATACATAGCCCGCCATATCTCAGTTCGCGGGATACCGCGCTCAACCACTACGATAATTAGTTTGTGGAGCGACGTTAAGGGCTCGTGTGTGGATACATGCTTAATACCCTTTATGCCAAGATGATCACGTAGATGCTCGATCTGGCGTGCTTCATAAGCCGGACGTTTAATTGTACCCGACTCCGATGGCGTCACTTGGCTGATCCAAGACGTCATGATTGATTTTTTGCGCCGCGTTATCGCTGTTATATCAAGGTAGGCATTATACTCCTGCAAATTTACATGCCCGTGCGACTCTCCAAACGGTGCCTCCGGCTCAAGCAGTTCGGTAGACACGAAACCCTCAATCACAATTTCGGACTCCGCCGGCACAATCAGGTCCACCGTCTTACATTTTGTTACGTTCAGCGGCGCACCAGCAAGCCCACCCGACACAGATAGTTCGTCGAGCTTCTCTGGAACCTTCTGCACAGCCGTGAAAGATACAACTGGCGGAGCACCGATCACAACGGCAACAGGCATCGGCTTACCTAACTTTTTCCACTCCAGCCAATGCATATAGCCACCGGTACGAAGCTCTGTAGATGGGTTCATTCCCAAGCGATTGGACGCTTTCACCATACCCCGGTAATTACCCATATTCTGCATTCCGGTATGGGGGTCCTTCGTAATAAAATGGGATGAGGAAAAATAAGGCGCGTTATCCCAACCGGGTGAAGAGATTGGAACTGGGATTGCATCAAGGCCATTCCCATTTAACAAATCGTCGCCTTGAAAAATAAGATCGTGGCAGGGCGCGTCGCCGTCAGAGACAATGTTGGGTTCAATCGGATTGTTAATAGCATCGATCCAGGTTTTCTTAAGTTCGCTGATATCGCAGCGCATACCGAGTTGATAAATTTCCTGATTACCAGCCAAACCACAGACTAGGACCGGAATGTCGTATTTACGACCCTTAGAGTCGGTTATGTTCGTAAACAAGAATGCCTTCCGGTCCTCTTCGTCGATCCCGCCACGAAACTGCCAGCGAACTAGCGGATGCAACTCTGTATCCTTGTTAATCTCACGATCAATCTCAATCAGCAGATTTTTTCCGCGTAGTTCTTCAATATGCTCGTGTAAGTCAGTATACCCACGATCGTCGACGGTCATATCTGCCGTTTTCATAACTTTCTCCCCTATTCCGCGAAGTAATTATACTTCGTTTTCTGTCTGATCTTCATCCCATCCTGGCACAGACCGAACATGGGTGTTTGGTTTTACGCCTGCCCGCCGACGTTGGGCACTGCGTTTTCCGTTCTCGAGATATCCACCTTCAGCAGCGCGTTCGGCTAGTTGGTCCCATTCTTCGCTCCAGTCACCGAGCGAATATCCATGCCACGGACTTTCCGGGTTGAGTGGCGGCAGACCGAGTTCGTCCCACAAGTCCCGAGCGCGTTCCATATATTTGCGTTTGGGCAAAGCAAGCGGCGGCATTTCGCGTTTAAGCGTCGCATCAATCAACAGCGTTGAATCTTCAGGTCGGGTCCCATCCTTACCTTTAGGGCCGTGACCAGCGTCACGATGCCGCAAGATTTCGACATCTTTATCAGGATCTGCTCGATACCCGAGCGACCAAAAAACTGCGTCACCATTATCAGGATCGATATCCTCATTCACGGCAATGACGTATTTGCCGCAGTCAGCTCGTAGGCTAGTTGCTCCGTACAAGGCGCGCCATACCTCAGTGCGCGGGGTCTTGGGTTCCATTTGGAGGAATATTACCCTCCGGATATTTGTTAGGGGTTCGTGTAAGAAAACTCGTTTTACCCCTTTTATGCCCAGGTGGTCTCGAAGATGGGCTAAAAACATAGGCTCGTAGGCGACCCTCTTTATCACAGATGACTCTGACGGCGTTACCTGGCTAATAATCGAGGGTAAAACCGCCTTGGCCTTTCGAGTTATGGCCGAAACTTCAAATATCATGTTGAAGTCCTCTAGTGATATGTGCCCGTGAGATTCTCCAAAAGGTGCCTCCGGTTCAAGATAATGTGTATCGACAAAACCCTCGATAATGATTTCAGAATCCGCCGGAACCATTAAGGCCGAGGTAGTGCACTTAACAACTTTGATTGGCGCGCCGGCAAGGGCACCCGCAATTGCGATTTCATCAACATCACGCCGTATCTTTTGAGGCCCCGTATAAGTAACTGCCGGCGGCGCACCGAGAACAACTGCACAGGGCATTTTTTCCTCTCGTTTCTTGTACTTTTCCCAATGCAAGTATCCCCCTGCGCCTCCCTCACGGGCCGACATTCGCACCGCCATACGGTTTGAAGCCTTTAAACCGCCACGATAAGTGCCCATGTTTTGTATGCCGGTGTCCGGATCAACTGTCACAAAAAGACCGGCGGTTAGATATGGCGCACTATCAAACCCGGGGGTTGAAATAGGCACCGGCAAAGCATCGAGGCCTTTCCCGTCGCCGAGAAGATCATTGCCAGATATGATCATCTGTTGACATTGAGCACTTGATACGACGACAGGTTCTATCGGATTATTTACGGCGTTTGCCCAATGAGGACCAATCTGCTCAAGCGGCACGCCAATGCCGATACGATAAACCTCACGATTTGCCGCAAGTGCGCCCACGACAACAGGCATTTCAAATTCCCGACCACGACTATCATGGACGTTTGTGAATAAGAACGCCTTTCGCCCCTCATCAGAAATTCCGCCACGATACTGCCAACGTACCAAGGGATGCAGCTCCGTATCTTTGTTTACAGGCCTATCGATGCGAAAAAGCAACCCTGCCTCTTCTAAGGCCGAGATATGATCCTGCAAATCTGGGTAGTCAGCGGCATTATTTTTGTCGGGTGACACTGCCTTTGTGGCCATATTCACACTGCCCCTTGTTCAAGTAACGAACCGAGCGAGAAACACCCGCTCTTGATAGTACGACTTCGGTATTCTAGTTTCAATACGCCAGCGTATGGTGAGGCATGTCGCTGGACTTAAGCACCCAAATTGGTCGACAAGAGCAAGTGGTACTCTTGTGCTCTAGCGAGTCGTTCGTCCAAGGGAAATCCACCGCTTCGCAGAAACTCGCCCGTCATAATTGCCTGATACAATTGTCCACGAACACGTGCCTCTTCATGGGAAAATCCGATTTCTTTAAGGCGTTGCATGAGGAAAGCTAAACGCTGTGCATCGCGTTCCTCGATCCGAAGTGCAACATCTGGGTCCTTATGAGACAAAAGTCGGAGAGATATCGTTTGGCTCCGCGTGGTCCGCCGGATCACGCTCTCAATCAAAGCCCAAATCCGATCGGCGGCGGTGCCATTACCGTCGATATCGGGCGACATTTGATCGTCCCAAATTGCAAACCACCGATCCAGTAGTGCATCGAGCAGTTCTTGCCGGTCTTTAAAATGCCAATAAAAACTGCCTTTTGTAACACCAAGATTTTTTGAGACAAAAACATCAGTCAAATCATTAGATTCTATATTTAAAGAATAGTGTCCTAAAGATGATTCTTGATGTATCAATCTAAATTTAGATTTTGGAATAGATATCATATTTTCAGAATCATCTGGAACATAAAAGCTTGTATACCTATGTTGAAAATCTATACCAGCTTGTTTATAAAAAAGCTCATCAAAATAATCTCCAACTTCCTGTTTAAAACCTATGTAGTTTATTTTTGCAACAAGAAAAAAAGTTGACATTCCCATTACTAAATCTCGATCTCTACAATAAAAATCTTCAACATATTGAGGCTGATCGGAATAAATCTTGCTTCTAATGTAGTAAGTAAAATAAGCATTTAATAAAAATCCTATACCCAATGCATTTCCCAATTTAGGAATATCTTCAGACTTCACACCAATGTTATTGGCAAATTTCGATGCCGTGTCAAACATCATTTCATCAAGTTCTTCGATTGATGATATGTTTCCAACTAATGTCTTCTGAGATATTGATCTTTTTCTTTTTCTAGACTTCTCAGCAGTTGATTTGTTTAGAGAAGTTGTTAAAAAATCCATTACCAACCCAAAAGCAAAGATACATATAAAAAATCCAACAATAGTTACTAATAATTCCACACTTTTAAGAGAATTAAGAAAATAGTAATGGTAAATCCTTTTATCAACAATAATTAGCTATCTATTTAGTAATAAACTCCCTTTCAAAAAGTTGAATCATTCGGTATAAGTAGATCAAGGACTTGTCCTTTTCGTAAGGACTTGAACCTAGCGGTTTCAAGGTTAACTCCGCGCTCCTACACACGAGTACAAAAACCTTTTTTTATTAATGAAGATCTCTTCTAAGACACTTAGCTTGCTGCTTAATTTAGCTTTTGTGCTTTGTGTCTTTGTCATTTAAAGGAT
>CAJWSW010000104.1 GCA_913046035.1 uncultured Alphaproteobacteria bacterium
GTAGGAATTGAAACTCTTACTAATGGCGAGTAAATGGGTATGGCGTCAATCCTGGATACCGATGCGCCTGAAGAAGTCAGCTTACCGCATAATCGGGCGCTACGAGCAGCAACCGGATGCCACTTTTACGACCGATTTCTTTGGCCTGACCTATGAAGGTAACCTGAGGGACGGAATCGAATTCGCCCTGTATTTCTATGGCGCGTTTGAAAAACCACTCCTGTTCTTCATGCGTGATGCCTTGACGGCACTCAGGACACAGGGGTTACGAGGAATTTACTGCGACATCGGCGCTAATATCGGCCAACACGCATTGTTTATGTCGCTGTGCGCAGAGCGGGTCCATGCGTTCGAGCCTTTTCCGGCGGTTCGGAGCCGGCTGGATCATCATATCTCACTGAATAAGCTAACAAACATCATGGTACATTCGACCGCGCTGGGAGATTCGAACGGCGAATTTGAATTCTTTGCCCCCACCGGCAGTAACCGCGGGATCGGATCATTCTTAGCTTCCACCAAAGAAAAAGGCAATGTCTCCATCGGAAAACTAAAGGTTACCAAGGGGGATGACTATTACGCTGAGCATAACCTCGAGCCGGTACAGTTGATCAAGATCGACGTTGAAGGCTTGGAAAAGTCGGTGTTGTCTGGCCTGAAAAACACCCTGATAAACTTCAGACCTGTCATCGTCTGCGAAGTAACCTACGGTGAAAGCCAGTCCTTTATTAATCTAGAGCAATTCTCGAGCACACTTCCAAACGATTACCTGATCTATCGATTCAACACTCGAAAACCTAATGGAAAGACCGCGCGGCGCAGAGGTGCACGCGCAAAACGTACCGGCAATTATGAGTTACAGCCTGTAACCCGCTTTCCTGAAGCCGGGCAGGACGATCTGGTTGCCATACCTAAGGAACACAAACACTTGATACCACTCACCGGCCCGCATCGCGTGGCATCCAGGCAGTGATAAACCCATAAAAAGGCCTAGCACTAAGAACTTAATCCTAGCCTAGGCCGCTGTACTGCACTTACATTCGGAAGCAACGGACTTACTTGAGAAATATTTAGCAAATATCTGTATTTATTGCTATTTTGTTTCTTAATCAGTCACTGAGATAGCCGGCCTTGTTGCCGCTAAAACCACCGGAAACCGACAAAAAGGGAGAGGAAATCATGACATCAGGCAAACTGAAGCAAAGCCGGAGAAAATTCTGTGCCGCGGGGGCCGGCGCCCTGGCACTCGCCGGCTTAGCACGACCCTCAAAGGCGGCTGAATTAACACCCGGAGAGCAAGCTAACGTCAACCTCGTCAACGAGTTCTGTGCGGCCTGGTCCGAACCCCAACTGGACAGGGTAATGTCTTTTTTTACTGACGACAGCGCCTACCGAATGACGGAAACTACACAACTCGCTGACGGCATTAACGCCGTGTCCGAACGGATACAGACTCTGATCAACTATGTCGACCGCTTCGATGTTTTGGATACATTTGCGCGAGGCCCCATGGTTGTGAACGAGCGCAAAGATTACTTTTCAGATTTTGCAATCAAGACTTGGCACGGAGTCGGTATTTTCTTCATCCGGGAAGGCAAGATTGTCGATTGGTACGACTACACGATTGACATGGAGGCCTGACACGGATCAGTCGGTCCTGATGCATGCCCGGGCCAGGTTCCACATGAAAACTGCATAAGCCATTGGTTTACCATAAATTAATGGCGCGCCCGGCAGGACTCGAACCTGCAACCCTCGGCTTAGAAGGCCGATGCTCTATCCAGTTGAGCTACGGGCGCCTTAATCGAATCAGAATGAATAGGATCAGCTTGGCAAGAATCGAGGTTTCATCGCAATTGACGAAGCTATGTTCGTTGCCCCTTTTATACGGAACTTAAACTGAACTTGCACCATTAACCAGCGCCCAACGGCAAGTTAATTCTTGCTTCCGATGCCTTTAAACCGCGTTATCTCGCGGACAAGTGACAAAAACAACGGCGATATGCTTACTGGTTGGCTGAACAACACGCTTTGCCAGCGTTTGCGCAGAGCCCGACATTGATTTATTCGTTAGTTTTCAGAAAATTTGACTAATCGGCGAAAAAAGCGACAGGCTTGACGCATACCCGACCCTACGGGATGCGGGCATGTATCAGTTCTATTCGGCCAGCTACAACATCGACAATGATTCGCGTTAAGAATGACATCCTCCTAAACCTACCCTCCCGCTTTAACAAAGCTGAAGCTGCGAAAAATTGCATTCATAAACAACAGATTAAGTGAGTGCTGTTGGGCGCGAAAATTTGGATCTTGAGTAAAGCCAATGACCATGCCTTCTCCGTTTGGTTCGGCCACAACGTATGGCTTAAATGCTAGCTGTTGCCGGTTCTGGTCCCATAAAAAACCGCTTGCAGCCAACTTTTCCGCGGCCGCAAACCGCACAACGTTCGCGCCCTTGTCCTCGCGAATCGGGCTGTAGATTGCTGAGCCTGAAACAAGTGAATGTAATTCTTGCTTCAGTCCAGGAGAAAGCCAGTGTTCAAGATCAACCTTGGCCAGCGCAATAGCTCCCGAAACGCTTTTAGGACTAGGTTTCTGCGATGCGGTTTTTACCTTGAAAGACGAAGCGTCAAGGACTGATCCGGGTAAAAAAAGCGCATCTGTTTCTTCATCGATCGAATTAATCTGCTTCGTATCAGCATCCGGAGCTAAGGGGCTATGCCTCAATTCGTTAGCCAGGCGTTCCCGACGAATCGACAAAAGACCTACGTCGGGGTGCGCTAAGAAAGACGTGGCCTCGTCGAGGGAGATCAAAACGCCACCGTCGCTCACCCAATTTCTGAGTTTTTCACGAAAACTATCTCCAAGGGATGCGAGGTATCTGGTGTGCTGACCATCGGGTAGAATCAAAACGTCGTACTTGCGCAACTTAATCCGCTCTACCGATTGAGCTCGCACAGCAGTAACGGGATATTGGAATACCTGTTCCAAGACGTATTTCGCGCTACCTGCGCTATAGGCGTTAGTCGGCTCGTCCCACAGCAGCGCGACTTTAGGTGCTTGCATCACTAAAACATTACTGCTGCCAAAATTAGGACCATCGGACACCCAGCTGTCATCGACAGCGACAACCTCTGCGCCAGTTTCAGAGACGAGCTCCTTAACTACTTGGTGAATTGGGTCACCGTTATTATGGACACTAATAATGAGCGTGCCACGCCCATACCGGCGTCGCTGATGTTCAAAAGCCAAGTTCGAGCTTTTTACGTGCAGGCCCTCACGAAGCGATTTCGCTAGGAAAAGAGCCGAAGCGCGCGACCCCCATGGGACCAAATAGGCAACCTTCGCCTCTTTCAAAACAGCACCGGTTTTCCTAATCGAAGCCTCGGAAATCTGTTCATTCTCAGCGGATATCAGCCGAGTACAATCTTTCACGTCAACACCGTACATTAATGGATAAGACCATGCTGTAACGTCGTAAATTTGGCTCGCCTGTCCTTTTTCCGATCGCTCGGATTCTTGACTTAGAAAGGCTTCAGGAAGATCGACCTGCTTTTCTAGCAAAGTCCGAATCAGTCGACTTGCGGGTTGATCCAGATTTAGAAAATAACTCCCCACGGGAAAGCTATCACCACATGCCCGGAAGTCTTCCAATGATCGTCTTACCTCGATTCCCTGCTTCGCCAAATTAAGGGCCATGGTAAACGCAGCGTCTTCGCCCGCACTATCTGCAAATATATAGGATTTGGTTCTGCCCTCGGTGCCAATCTCAATGGCAGACCGTCGATACTCATAAAATTGGCGCAACAACGATTCTCTGTTTGTCGACACGGTTTCAATAGTCGCCAAAGAAGCAACAAAGTGATTTCTGACCGTTTCAGCATATGTGAATACTGAACCGTCATAACGCGTAGCAAGCAAGCCTCGAGCGGACGCTTGCTCATAAGTCATCGCAATTGAGCCGTGATAAATTGGCCAGCTGGCGCCATAGCCAGGATAAAAAGCGTCGAACACCTCACGTGTAAAATAATCGATACCGAGCTCATCGAATCGTCGAGCGTTTGTTTTCCCGAACATAAATAAGGACGCTCGCTGTTCGTCTGTAATGAACGGGTTGTAGGGTTCCGCTTCAGGCGCAAAGAAATAGGTCGAGTCAGAGCCCATCTCATGAGCATCCACGAAAGCAATCGGCATCCACTCGAGAAATGCCTTGGCGTGCGCACGTATCTCGGGCTGTGTTTGAGCAAACCAGTCTCTATTTAAATCGAACAAATAATGATTCGTTCTACCCCTGGGCCAAGGTTCATTATGCTCGGCACTGTCCATGTCAGCGCTAGGATCTGGTCCTCGTGCCATTTCGAAATTGTGCACAAAGCGGTCCCGCCCATCAGGGTTTTGTACGGGGACCAGAACCGTAACGGTCCTTTCCATTGCCGATTTTGCGATCGGATCATTAGTGCTGGCCAGCAGGTGATACGCGGTAGCCATTGCCGCTTCAGTAGACGAGATTTCGTTGCCGTGCACGCTATATGATAACCAAGTTATCGCAGGCGTATTTTTAATCAGATCTTGGGCTTGTGTTTTTGAAAGCTGACGCGGATCTGCAAGTCGCCGCATATCGTTTTTTATGTCTGCCAGCTTGGCTATATTTTCCTCACTCGAAAGCACAACGTAAAATAGTCGTCTGCCCTCCCAACTTTTGCCATAGTCGAAGATACGCACATTTTGTGGCGCGTGCCTCTGCAGCGCCTCGAAATATTTCCGAGCATCGGCTGTCCAGTTAATACGACTTCCCAGAGGGTAGCCTAGGATCTGCTTCACCGAGGGAACAACTTCGTTGTGCTCATAACGCCCAAATATGGTCTGTGAATCTTTCGCCATCAAATTAGGACTGTTGGCTAGCAGCGGCGCTAAACAAAAGAATGCCCGAATGATCTGCGTTAACGTTCTGTTTTTAAACAGCGTGCTTGTTTTATTGGTCATGAAGTGCTGTTCCCCAGTCGAATTTCTTTCAACAAAGCGTTCTTTTTTTTTTGCTCACCTAAACACCGTTAATCGAAACACATCTAGCCTTGAAAGACGCCATTGAAATAGCTCTGGCACTTCAGACGTCATAGGCCGCGGCCAGCTTTAAATCTATCGAACTTGCATAAAAGCTTTTAACAAAGACCAGTGTCTGCGCACTCTTTTTTTGAACACTATTTATTCGATAGGCGGATTGTGACGGCTGTGATATCAATGGGGACTCGAGACGCTACTCCGGTAAAGAGGGTATTCGTCAAACTTCGAAATAAAAAACTTTCGTTTGTTTAAAGTCGCAAAATTGTTATGTCTCGTTTTGGATGTCACTGATAGCTTCAATTAGTGTCTGTAAAAAGACTCTTGGACATGTTGGCTTCTAAAAAGTCCGCGACCGCTCGATAAAAAACGACTCGATTCTCTAATTTTCGAATGGAGTGCCCTTCATCCGAAAACCTAAGGTAGGTCACTGGGTGGCCCGCTTCGCGCACCGCGTTAACAATGCGATCTGATTCCGTTACTGGATCTCTAGGATCATTAGCTCCATGCGCGACAAGAAGAGGCACATTGATCTTATCTACGTTATTAATAGGTGAGTTGACTGTATAAAAAGCTTGCCATTTAGGCTCCGTTATATCGCCATACTCTATGCGATCCGAAGCCTTCAACCCTGGCGAGGCCTCTTCTAATGCGCGCACCCAGTCCGAGACACCAACCACCGATACACCTGCTTGGAAAACACCCGGATACCGCCCCAATACATCGTTCACCATGTATCCACCGTACGACCCGCCCATAACAGCGAGGCGATCGCCGTCCAGTCTGGAATCCCTGCTTAAGAAAGCTGCAGTATCTACCAAATCACTAACCGAATTAAGCCGCAATTCTTGGTTGTCGAGCCTCGCATAGGTTTTGCCAAAACCGGTGGAGCCGCGCACATTCACAGCAAATACCGCTATTCCGCGATTCACTAAATACTGTTCTACGGGGCGGAATGTGGGTCTACTTTGTGCGGTTGGCCCACCGTGAACTTGGACGACGGTCGGACGTTTACCCGGGAAAAACTCAGCGTCCGGGAGGTACAACAAACCTTGAAGCTGCACACCGTCGTGCGCGGGATATGTCAGGGAGATCGGCGTAACAAA
>CAJWSW010000105.1 GCA_913046035.1 uncultured Alphaproteobacteria bacterium
GGAAGCGTCCCGGTCGTTTGGTTCGAATGCTCCCGTCGGTCGTCGATGGTGAACGAATACAGGTTAGCTTGCTATCTTGCGGTGCCTTGGTCCTTGGTTGCGGACTGTTGAGTGGGATGGCTGCTGAATATTTTAAGTCAGGCTATCTAATAGATCTAAATCACAAAACCACACTATCGTTGATGACCTTCACGGTAATCGTGACTTTATTAATCGTGCATGCAAAAACGGGTATTCGTGGTCGGCGAGCGGCCCGCTATTTTCTGGCTGCTTATTTGTTGATCACACTTGCATATCCCGGTGTTAAGTTCGTCACAGATGTGATCTTGTCGCGTCATGGATAATTGATTGTATCTTTGAACTTTGGGCAGTAGGTTCGCTCATCTTTTAATCAAAGTTGGACGCTTGCCTAAATAATGCCCATTTATCTCGGCTCTCTAAGAGTTGATTCCCCCGTTTTGTTGGCGCCAATGTCGGGAGTTTCAGATCTTCCGTTTAGAAAGTTAGTAAAGGAGTGGGGCGCGGGACTTGTCGTGTCTGAAATGATTGCAAGTCAAGCCATGGTTAAGGCTAACCGGAAAACGTTTAAAATGGCCGCCAATTGTCTGGAAGAGCAGCCGATGGCGGTACAACTTGCCGGCTATGATCCATCCATTATGGCCGAGGCCGCGAGGATAAACGTAGACCGCGGTGTAGCTGTCATTGATATCAACATGGGTTGTCCTGTCAAAAAAGTGGTTAAGAAACAATCAGGGTCTGCGTTAATGCGCGATCTTAGACATGCCCAGAAAATCATCGAGGCTGTAGTCCGTGCTGTTGATGTTCCCGTTACACTTAAAATGCGAAAGGGATGGGACGATGAAAGCCTTAATGCCCCAGAATTAGCTCACATTGCTGAAAGTGAGGGCATTAAGTTGATTACCGTGCATGGTCGTACAAGGTGTCAAATGTATACAGGCAATGCTGACTGGCGTTTTATTCGAAAAGTAACTGACGCGATTTCACTTCCGGTAGTTGTCAATGGTGACATCAAGACGTTTGGCGATGTTGATAATGCGCTTGCGCAATCGGGTGCCGCCGGTGTTATGATTGGTCGGGGAGCGATGGGTCGTCCATGGTTGTTAGGTCGATTGGCTCATTACCTCGCAACCGGGGAGCGGCTTGCAGATCCCTCTATGTTTGAGCGGGGGTGGATTGTTCGACGGCACTTCGATGATATTCTTAATCATTTTGGAACTTACAAAGGAATACGAATAGCGCGCAAGCATTTGGCTTGGTACAGTCAAGATTGTTTAGGCTCATTAGATTTTCGTCGCAAAATCAATGCTATAGATGATCCCGATCAAGTAGTAACAGAGATTAATTCTTTCTTTTGCGATAATTTTGACCTGGTGGCGGGATGACATCATTTACGAAATTGGGCCAACGCACAAATAGGCAATTTGATCCTGATATGGTTCTCAGTACGCTGCCGTTTGCTGTTCTGGCAGTTGATCTGGAATTGCATATCCGGTTCCTAAATACAGCCGCGGAGCATTTTTTTGGTATCGGCTCAGGCGGGATGGACGGACGACAATTGGGCGAGTTTGTTGCGCCGCATAGCCCACTATTTTCGCTGGTAGCACAAGCATCCAAAAGGCAAACTAGTGTAGCAGAATATGATGTATCCTTATCGTTAAGAAATGGACCGATCCGAAATTTGGCGATTACGGCAGCGCCAATGGTAGAGGTTCCAGATATTATAGTTGTTTCGTTACATGAACAATCGATTGCTCGTCAAATTTCTAATCAGATTGCGCATCGAAATGCCGCTCGATCAGTTAACGGACTAGCGGCGATTTTAGCGCATGAAGTCAAAAACCCTCTCTCCGGTATTAAGGGGGCGGCCCAATTATTAGAAACATCAGTAGCAGGTGGGGAGGATGTCGGGCTTACACGTTTAATTTGCGAGGAAACCGACCGTATATGTGATCTTGTTGATCGAATGGGTTTGTTCTCTGAAGTGCCGATCAGCCGATCGGCGGTAAATATTCATCAAATACTTGAGCGGACTCGCCGCATCGCAAAGGCAGGTTTTGGCCGGAACGTTGAGTTTATTGAGGAGTATGACCCATCTCTCCCTCCGGTGGATGGAAATGCAGACCAACTTATCCAGATTTTTTTGAACGTGGTAAAAAATGCTTGTGAGGCAACCCCGCGGAATAGTGGTGTGATTGTTCTTCGAACTGCCTATCAGCACGGCGTGCGTCTTGCCATCCCCGGGGGTGAAACACTTGCTCAGCTGCCTCTTCTGGTTTCCGTGACTGACAATGGGCCAGGTATATTACCAGACATTGCCGCAAATTTATTTGACCCCTTCGTGACGTCTAAGTCTGGCGGTTCGGGGCTCGGACTGGCACTAGCGGCTAAAATGGTTGGAGATCACGGCGGTATCATAGAATTCGATACGACAGCTGCCGGTACAGAGTTTCGTATAAGTCTCCCGGTCCATAACGGCGATAATTTTACCATGGAAAAGAATCAATGAGCGAGACCCCGACAATTCTAATCGCTGACGACGACCGCGCAATCCGAACCGTCCTTGAGCAGGCGTTAGTGCGCGAAGGATATCACGTTAAGGTGTCCAGCAATGCTTCTACCCTCTGGTCCTGGGTCGAGAGTGGAGAGGGAGACCTAGTGATCACCGACGTTGTGATGCCGGACGAAAATGGGCTTGATCTCGTTTTTCGTATTCGCAACCAACGCCCCTCGTTAAAGGTTATAGTGATGAGTGCGCAAAACACTTTGCTTACAGCCGTGAAGGCAAATGAGCGTGGGGCATACGAATACCTGCCAAAACCATTTGATCTCTCAGAGCTAATCGCTGTTGTTGACCGCGGACTGCGTGATGCCTCGGAAATAAGTCCCGCAAATCGGGACGAAACCTCAGATCAGCTCCCGTTGATAGGGCGCTCGCCCGCTATGCAGAGCATTTATCGGGTGCTTGCGAGATTAATGGCGACTGACCTGACAGTCATGGTAACTGGTGAATCAGGTACCGGCAAAGAATTGGTCGCCCGAGCGCTACATGATTATGGCAAGCGCCGAGCGGGACCCTTTGTAGCCATCAATATGGCAGCGATCCCGCGTGAACTCGTGGAGGCCGAGTTATTCGGTCACGAGCGTGGTGCCTTTACAGGTGCCACCGCACGAGGTATCGGCAAATTTGAGCAGGCACAAGGCGGTACGCTTTTCCTTGACGAAATAGGTGACATGCCAATTGACGTACAAACCAGGTTATTGCGTGTGTTGCAAGATGGCGAATACACTACCGTTGGCGGACGTGCGCCGCTTAAGGCAGATGCCCGAATAATTGCGGCAACTCATCGGGATTTATCGCAACAGATTAAGCGGGGAGACTTTCGAGAGGATCTTTTCTACCGGTTAAACGTTGTGCCGATAAGTTTGCCCCCACTAAGAGACAGAACCGAGGACATAAAAGAGTTGGTTGAACATTTTTTTGTCCGCGGGCTAGAAAATGGCCTGCCCTTTAAAACAATTGAACCAGAGGCAATGGCGCTCATGATGCGACATTCTTGGTCCGGCAACGTAAGGGAGCTGGAAAACCTTGTGCAAAGGCTAGCTGCTTTGTATCCCGACGATAAGATTACCGCTGAAATTATCAGGGAAGAATTATCAAAAAGTATAGAAAATCAAGCCTCCCATGTTGCAGATGGTGAGACGTTTTCCGAGGCCATGCATCGGCACCTTAAACGAGCTTTTGTGGAGGCTGAAGCGGGAGTACCCAGCAGTGGTTTGTATATGCGGGTTTTGCATGAAATCGAGCGACCTTTGATTTCACTTACACTCAATGCAACCCGCGGAAATCAGCTTAGGGCAGCCGAAATACTTGGATTGAATCGGAATACTTTGAGGAAAAAGATACGCGAACTTGATATTGAGGTTGTTCGTGGAGCGCAATGATCCAATGCTTATTTTAAAGAGAGTTTAAGGTGTCAGATTTTGAACACACTGCAGAGGAGCTGCGTTCCTCATCTGATGCAGCGGGCGCCTTTGCCCGCCTCTCCTCGATCGGCAATCGCTTCGGCTTGGGGCGCAAGTTAGCGGTTCTTCTTACGGTAGTCGCTTTACTGTCGGCATTTGCGACTTACGCGGCTTTTACAGGGATGTCGCCCATCGGGACGGATACACGAACTGTCTTAATACTGCTGCAAATTGATCTGGTGGTGTTTCTGTTGCTTGGCCTTGTTGTCGCGCGCAACCTTGTTGGATTGTGGATGGAGAGACGGCGCGGCCAAGTTGGGTCGCGGCTTCATACCCGCTTGGTGATGCTTTTTAGCCTAATTGCGCTCGCTCCGGCGATAATTGTCTCCGTATTTTCAGCTTTTTTCTTCAATTATGGGATGGAGAACTGGTTCAGCGAAAGGGTCCGTACGGCGATCATCGACTCGAGAGCGGTCGCCGACGCGTATTTAAAGGAACATCAGCAGGTTATTCGAGGCGACATTCTGTCAATGGCGCGAGATTTAGATCGCGCTCTGCCAATAATGGACGGAAGCCCACGACAATTTAGGCGCATCTTGGCGGCGCAGGGCTTAGTCCGAAATCTCAGCGAAATATATATTTTTGACGGCACAGGCCGCGTTTTAGCTCAATGGAACCTCGGCTTTATCCTTGACCGCGAACCAGTATCTCCGGAGATAATGAAAAGAGCTCGGCAGGGAGAGGTTGTGATCATCACCAGTGAAACCGACGATCGACTGCGTGCTGTTCTTAAGCTCGATAGGTCTGTGGATTCTTTTCTCTACGTTGGCCGTTTTGTTGAACCAAACGTACTTGAGCATATAGAGAAAACGCAGCGTGCGGCCCGTGAATATGAGGAGATAGAAGGGCGTCGTTCGTCTATCGAAATTACCTTTGCTATGATTTTTATTCTCGTGGGCCTTCTCTTGCTGTTTGCGGCAATTTGGGTCGGGTTGGTTTTTGCTAATCGTCTTTCGCGGCCAATTTCTGAACTCGCATCCGCAGCCGAGAGAGTGAGGTCCGGTGACCTCACTGCGAGGGTTCGCGAAGCACCAAACACCGACGAGTTGAGATTACTTAGCCGGGCTTTCAACCGGATGACCGATCAACTTGAGGGGCAGCGTCATGAGTTGGTTCAGGCTAATCGACAGCTCGATGAACGCCGCAATTTTATTGAAACGGTTCTTTCAGGTGTGTCCGCGGGAGTGATTGGCTTAGATAAAAACGGTTGTATTAATCTGGCCAACACCTCGGCAAATTCTTTGCTCTCTATTGACCTCGATACAGAAATTGGAAAAAAAATCGGGGACGTGCTGCCAGAATTTGGTGATTTAATTACACAGGCCTACGCCAAGCCTGGTTTCCTTATTGAGGAACAGGTGTCGATCCGGAGGAATGGCCGGCCAAGTATGTACTTTGTCCGGTTAGCGGCGGACGTGGTGTCGAGTGAGATAATGGGTTTTGTGGTCACTTTTGACGACATTACTGAGCTGATGGCGGCACAACGAAAGGCGGCATGGTCAGATGTAGCTAGACGAATAGCTCACGAGATGAAGAACCCGCTAACCCCTATCCAATTATCTGCTGAACGGTTGCGTCGCAAATATCTTGCTGAGGTCAAGACCGACCCGGATACGTTTGCGAACTGCACTGACACAATAATTCGGCAGGTTGGTGATATCGGTAGAATGGTTGACGAGTTTTCTTCATTTGCACGGATGCCTCGGCCGGTAATGTCCAGTATTAATCTTGTTTCGGTTTGTCGTGAAGCCCTGGTTCTTCCACGAAGTGCCCATCCAAAGATACGCTTTGAGGCCAAAGTACCAGACAAGCCGATCTGGATTTCGGGTGACTCACGGCAGTTGTCGCAAGTCATGACCAATCTCGTCCAAAACGCTATTGATGCTATTGAAAGCCGGAGGCTGAGCGGGGAAGAAGGTGATCACTTTGAGGGAAGTATTGAAGTCCGCGCCTACGTCGACGGTGCTGAGGCGATTGTTGAGGTTTTGGACAACGGGAAGGGCCTGCCACTGGAG
>CAJWSW010000106.1 GCA_913046035.1 uncultured Alphaproteobacteria bacterium
TTCATTTGCGACGAATGCGTCGAACTGTGTATGGACATTATCCGCGAAGAAAATAAGACGACGCTTGTCAAATCTAGGGATGGCGTCCCCACCCCGCAAGAAATATGCTCTGTGCTGGACGATTATGTGATCGGGCAGGCCCACGCAAAGCGTGTGTTGTCCGTCGCTGTTCATAACCATTACAAGAGGCTGTCGCACGGACAAAAGAACAATGATGTTGAGATAGCCAAATCGAACATCATTCTGATTGGGCCTACAGGGTGCGGCAAAACACTTTTAGCGCAGACCTTGGCTCGTATATTGGATGTGCCCTTTACGATGGCGGACGCGACAACATTGACCGAAGCAGGCTACGTCGGTGAGGATGTCGAAAATATTATTTTGAAACTGCTTCAGTCGGCAGATTACAACGTCGAGCGCGCGCAGCGTGGAATAGTTTATATAGACGAAGTCGACAAGATTTCTCGCAAATCGGACAATCCCTCCATCACCCGTGATGTTTCAGGTGAGGGCGTGCAGCAGGCGCTGTTAAAGATTATGGAAGGTACGGTTGCTTCTGTGCCGCCTCAGGGTGGTCGAAAGCATCCACAGCAAGAGTTTTTGCAGGTTGATACCACAAATATACTGTTCATCTGTGGCGGAGCTTTCGCTGGCTTAGATCGTATTATTAGTGATCGTGGTCAGGGCACTAGCATTGGTTTTGGCGCTGACGTGCGCGATCCCGATGATCGCAAGACGGGCGAAATTCTGCGTGAAATTGAGCCAGAGGACCTTTTGCGTTTTGGCTTGATACCTGAGTTTGTCGGTCGCTTACCGGTAATAGCCACATTGGAGGATTTGGATGAAGAGGCACTGGTTCAAATCCTTACGACACCTAAAAATGCCCTGGTAAAACAATACGGTAGATTATTTGAGATGGAGGACGTCAAACTTACTTTTGCCGATGACGCTCTCACAGCTATTGCAAACAAGGCTATTAGCAGAAAGACCGGTGCCCGTGGGCTTCGCTCTATCTTGGAGAGTATATTGCTTGAAACAATGTATGAGCTCCCCAGTTTGGAGGGTGTGGAGGAGATTGCGGTCAACGGCGAAGTCGTTGAGGGCCGTTCACAGCCGCTATACATTTACGCCGATAAATTGGAGGAAAGCGGAACCCCGGCATGAATCCGGCGGGCTTGATTTCGTGCTAGCGAGGCCCATCTATAAACAACCGCAGTTGATCATCAGATCATTACCCTGCCGCATGTAAAATAGGAAAAAAAATGTCCGACACCGCAAAAGTAAGCACGTTTCCCGTACTGCCGTTGAGAGATATAGTTGTTTTTCCGCACATGATCGTGCCGCTTTTTGTGGGCCGCGACAAATCGGTCAAGGCACTCGAAGATGTGATGCAGGATGACAAACAGATCTTACTGGTCGCGCAAAAAAATGCGGGTCAGGACGACCCCGCGGCGGAAGATATTTACGATGTGGGCACGATAGGTACTGTTCTTCAGCTGTTAAAACTTCCCGACGGCACCGTGAAGGTGCTGGTGGAGGGTAGTAAACGAGCGAAAATCTTGCGCTACACCAGCAAAGAGGACTTTTTTCAGGCAGAGGCTGAAGAGGTGGAGGAGGTTTCTGATGAGGGAACTGATATAGAAGCACTCAGTCGCTCTGTAATCAGTCAATTCGAGAATTACATCAAATTAAACAAAAAGATACCGCCCGAGGTTCTCGTTTCACTCAACCAGATCGAGGACGTTTCAAAGTTGTCCGACACCATTGCGTCTCATCTGGCGTTAAAAATTGCCGAAAAGCAGGAGCTTCTTGAGCTCACATCACCGGCTCAGCGCCTTGAAAAGGCTAATACCTTTATGGAATCCGAGATCGGTGTTCTGCAGGTGGAGAAGCGTATCCGTAGCCGCGTTAAACGGCAAATGGAGAAAACCCAACGGGAATATTATCTTAACGAGCAGTTGAAGGCGATACAGAAGGAGCTTGGCGAAACTGAGGATGGTCGAGACGAGGCCGGTGAGCTCGAAGACCAGATCCAAAAGACGAAGTTGTCGAAAGAAGCCCGGGAAAAGGCCACACAGGAGCTCAAAAAACTCAAGTCGATGAGCCCAATGTCAGCCGAGGCCACCGTCGTTCGTAACTACTTGGATTGGTTGTTGAATATCCCTTGGGGGAAGCGTTCACGAGTCAAGAAAGACATCAAAGCCGCCGAAAAAATCTTGAACGAGGATAACTATGGGCTTGAAAAGGTAAAGGAAAGGATCCTTGAATATCTTGCCGTGCAGGTGCGCGTTCGGAAGGTAAAAGGTCCCATTCTTTGTTTAGTTGGTCCACCTGGCGTTGGCAAAACGTCACTTGGCAAGTCGATCGCTAAGGCAACCGGTCGAAATTTTGTGCGGATGTCATTAGGAGGCGTAAGGGACGAGTCGGAAATCCGCGGGCACAGGCGCACGTACATCGGGTCGATGCCGGGTAAAGTTATTCAGGGGATGAAAAAAGCAAAGACGTCAAACCCCCTGTTTTTGTTGGATGAAATCGACAAACTTGGCGCAGATTGGCGCGGAGACCCATCCTCTGCACTACTTGAGGTCCTGGATCCGGAGCAGAACAACACGTTCGCTGATCACTACCTGGAGGTTGATTATGATCTCTCCGACGTGATGTTCGTGACAACGGCCAATACGCTCCGTATGCCGCAGCCTTTACTTGATAGGATGGAAATAATCCGCCTTTCCGGTTACACAGAAGATGAGAAGGTAACCATCGCGAAGCATCATCTTATAAATAAACAGCTTAAGTCGCATGGCCTCAAAAAGTCGGAGTGGTCTATTTCCGATGACGCACTTCGCGACCTGGTTCGGTTATACACCCGAGAGGCAGGTGTGCGTAATTTAGAGCGGGAACTCGCCAATCTAGCCCGAAAGGCTGTGAAAGAACTCGCGACTAAAAGCAGGAAGTCCATCCGCGTTACCCGCCGCAACCTCGATAAATTCGCTGGAGTGCCTCGTTATCGCTTTGGTGAGATGGAAAGCGAGGATCTTGTTGGTGTTACAACAGGATTGGCATGGACTGAGGTCGGTGGTGAACTCTTATCTATTGAAGCGTTACTAATGCCTGGGAAGGGGAATGTGTCTCATACCGGTAAGCTTGGCGATGTTATGCAAGAATCTGTGCAGGCAGCTCGTAGTTACGTGCGGTCCCGAATGGCTGTCTTTGGCGTCAGTAGAAAGTTTTTCGACAAGCGTGATATCCATGTTCATGTTCCAGAGGGCGCGACTCCAAAGGATGGCCCGTCTGCTGGTGTCGCGATGTGCACTTCCATCGTCTCTTCACTCACAGGCATCCCAGTTCGACGAGATGTGGCGATGACTGGGGAGATTACGCTGCGCGGCCGTGTACTCCCTATTGGTGGCTTGAAGGAGAAGCTTCTTGCCGCTCATCGCGGTGGCATTACCACGGTGCTAATCCCTAGGGACAATGAAAAGGATCTGGTTGAGATACCGGATAATGTCAAAAAAGGACTAGAGATAATCCCTGTCGGGACTGTCGATGAGGTGCTGAGTGAAGCTTTATCGCGTGAGCCTGTCCCAATAGAACTTGAAGAAGATGACGATGAGGTCGTGTCAACTGAGGGTGGAGAGAAAAAATCCGAAGGGGTCGTGACACACTGAATTGGGGAAACTTTGTAATATTTATTTACCCCCCGCGGTTACGCGGGGGGTATTTTATTTAGTAACCCTCAAAGAGAAGAACCGTAGAAACCGATAAAACGAATCGTTTCGCCCGATTCATCACTTAAAAAACGTTATAAACCGCAGAATACTGCGACTTTCTTGATTGACCCGGCAGAAAAATCGCCATTAAAATCAAAATGCACACTTAACATATCCGCCGCTACTTGGTGTGTCTATGAACAGCGGCACCACAAATTCCAGATTTGAAAGGGCGTGTCGTGAATAAAAATGATCTCGTTGCTTCCGTGGCAGAAGGTGCAGACATTTCCAAGGCTGATGCGGCGAAAGCCGTTGATGCAGTTTTTGACTCCATTACTGGTTCTTTAAAAAGCGGAGGCGAAGTTCGACTAGTCGGTTTCGGGACCTTCAGCGTTGCAAATCGGAAAGCATCCACGGGACGCAATCCGCGAACGGGTGAAGCAATTCAGATTCCAGCATCTAAGCAGCCCAAGTTTAAGGCAGGTAAAGGCCTAAAGGACGCGGTCAACTGAATCGGGTTTGCGCTAACTTTTTTCGTGCCGGCCGCCTTTGGGCGGCCGGTTTCGTCTAGGTAGAGCGTTGAGTGGAAATACGTCGCACGTTTTAGTATAGTGCAATGATAGGGCGGTTAGCTCAGCTGGCAGAGCGTCACGTTTACACCGTGAATGTCGGCGGTTCGAACCCGTCACCGCCCACCAATTAATTATCGTCATGCCCAATGGGGTCGAAAATTGTCTAGTACTGACATCTCCCTTATCCGCGATCTTGAAGAACGCCGTTATACTGCAATGAGGGAGGGTGATATAAAAGTGCTTGAGGTCCTTTTGCACGACGAACTGGCATATATGCATTCTACCGGCGATCTCGAATCTAAGAAGGGGTATCTTGACGGTCTTCGTTCGGGAACATCGGCATATAAGAAAATCGAATATGGTGATCAAAAAATACGCGTCCACGGTGACATAGCTATGGTGTTTCATCACTTGATCGCCGACGCGGTATTTGCAGGAAACGACCGTCACTTAGACAATCGTTTGCTTGCGATTTGGGTCCGTGAAGATGGGCAGTGGCGGATGATAGGACTACAGTCCGGTCCCGTCCTTAAATAGGGCTAAACGTTACCGATGGCCCCCTTAGTTCCTTTTCTAAAAGTTTGGTCAATTCAACAGATTGCCTGATTGAATAGTTGACGCTCCGCGCTAGCTGCATTAGACAAATCCATCGCATTTGCGAGAGAGCGGGGGTGTAGCTCAGCTGGTTAGAGCGCTGGCCTGTCACGCCAGAGGCCGCGGGTTCGAGTCCCGTCACTCCCGCCAATTTTTTCTACCTTCTGCGAGCTTAAGCGTTACACAAGTGTTTCCTATTGGTTGTTTGGTTATACCGGTCGGGACCGGTGTGCTACCGAAACCAGATATTTCTTGATTATAGATTATTTCTGGCCAAACGAAGATTATTGTCTTATCTCGATGCTTCGCGACTGAGGTTATGATGGTTACAAATGCCTATCGACGAATAGAGATTTTTATCGGAGCTTGCGCCCGAGCTTCTTATCAGTTTTGTCTTATATTTTTGTTTTCCACCACCCCTGGAGTTGTGTGGTCTGACGATTACTATCAAGATGAACCTGCTCACGAGGCTAGCGTATCGATAACGAGTACGGAGGGTAAGGCCTTTGTTACACCGCCTAAATCGATCGCTGATATTGAGGCAATACTTAGTAGTCAAAAACCTACTGTACCTTTGAATATTGAAGCAGACCGTTTGTTTGCAAATAAACCGCTACCGGCAAATATTGGAGCTGAGGAAAAAGGGCGGTTTTATTACAGACGAAGCAGAGCAGCAGCGCGTTTGGGCCGGTCAGCTCAGGAGCTCAAGGATCTGGAGCTTTCGTTCCAGTTCGATAACCAGTTCAGACAGTATGTGATGGCCGAATTAACGGAATTGTTAATTGAGGAAGGGCAGTTCCGTAAAGCATTAACCTATTTTGAGAAGGCGAACAAAGCAGCGCTATTCTATGCTGCGGGTTATAGAACTCAAGCGCTCCACGCAAGCGTCCTTGCGCTAGCTGGTGACATGGCTGAAGCCGAACGGATTGGTGAAGAGGCCGAAGGTCAATATATCGACTTGGATGGTAATTATTATGTAGAGTACTTATCAGACTGGCTCACTCACACTTACGCTCGAATGAAAATGATTCTAGCTCAGGAAAGAGGTGAGCTAAAAAGCGCATTAAAGTATGGGCGGCTC
>CAJWSW010000107.1 GCA_913046035.1 uncultured Alphaproteobacteria bacterium
GGTGCCTGTCACTCAATATTGATCGAATAACCGATTATACCATTTCGGGAAAAATACAGTAATGGGCGTAATTACGCTGGCTAATACATTAATTGGTCTTGCCTAAGTGTCTATCAGATGGCAGCTTGCTTATAGCGGCAAGCCGCTAAAAGGGCCTGTAGTTCAGCTGGTTAGAACGCTCCGCTCATAACGGAGTTGTCGGGGGTTCGAGTCCCTCCGGGCCCACCATTTTTGTTGCTCCAACGTTTGTAATGATGGATCTTTAATCTCTGCTTTATATGAAAAGCTGCACTAATTTACTTGGGCCAGTAATAGCGTGGTGGTGACAGCCTTCGCCTCATTTTTTAGAAGTTTGCCGCTGGAACTCAATTATCCGTTTTGACGGGCGGTAACAATATCTGCTTGTTAAAGGGGATTAAATTGGAAATGTCCGACATTCAATCGGTACGAAGTTGTGAATGAAGGTAGGCTCATCAATTCGAGGATTTTCTGGTAAAAAAGAGTGTAGAACATCATAGAGATGAATTCCTTATGCACTTTCAGATTTGATTGTAAGCAAAATAATTAATGGAAAGTGGATCTTAAGAAAACAAAGTTTGATGTTTTGGGCGATGAGATTGGGATCATAAATTTCTCCATCGAACAAACGATTGTCTTTTTAAAATTGGAGCAATTACTTAATCATGGGTATGCCCCCTAAGGCCCAAAGAAATCGTTCCGTAACAGAACGTCACGGGCATAAAATCGAAGATCCTTATTCCTGGGTGCGAGATGAGCAATGGCAGCAGGTTTTGCAGCAACCGGAGGCGATGCAGGCGGAAATTCGTGACTATTTGGAAGCCGAGAATAATTGGACCGATAAGGTGCTTATGCCGATATCAGATGTACGCGAGGAATTGGTCGAAGAATTAGAAGCACGAATTAAAAAGGATGACTCTACTATCCCGACCCTTGATGGCGACTGGGCATATTATCGACGGTTCGTCTCGACCGGACAGTACCCGGTCTTATGTCGCCGACCGTCGTTCGACATAGACGGAATGCACGAGCAGATATTGTTGGATGGCAATGCAGAGGCGGAAGGCCGCCAGTTTTTTGGAATTGGTGGCGCGGTGCATTCTCCTGACCATCGGTTGTTTGCTGTCGCGTTGGATTACAACGGATCCGAATACTGCACCATTGCGATACGCGACCTCGATACAGGCGACATGCTCGGGGAAAAAATTGGCAATGCGCAAGGCGACATGGCGTGGTCTGCCGATAGCAAAATGCTTTTTTATACACTGTTGGATGATCAACATCGCCCTAGCAAGGTGATGCGACATACGGTGGGTACCGAACCTGCCGAGGACGTTTTAATATATGAGGAGAGGGACCCCGGTTTCTTTCTCAGAGTAAATAAAACAGAAAGTGGTCGCTTTATAGTTATTAGTGCTCATGATCATGCGGATACATCTGAAGTACGATTGATACCAGCGAATAATTGTGACAATGCTCCATGCCTTCTTAAAACCCGTCGGACGGGTATAACCCATGATGTTTCCGATGATGGCGAAAATCTCATCCTACGGACAAACTTAGACGCAGTTGATTTTCGCATTGTTACTGTTCCGTTTACAAAACCTCTCTCAAGCGATTGGCATGAAATAGTTAGTCACGTTGAGGGCCGCCTGATCAGATCAATGCTTTTGTTTAAAAGCTGGCTTGTTCGGCTTGAACAATCGGCGGCGCTCCCGCGTATTGTGGTGCGATCGATGCCTAGCGGTGAGGAATACTCGATAGCGTTCGACGAAGAAGCTTATGATCTAATATTGATCCCCGGGTACACCTTTGATTCAGATACGCTTCGCTTTTCTTATTCATCACCAACAACGCCGACGCGAGTTTATGAGTACAACCTGAAATCCCGAGCGCGTCGGTTACTAAAGGAACAAGAAATTCCATCCGGACATGACCCCGCTTCTTATACCTGCCGGCGGCTTCTCGCGCGAAGCCATGATGGCGCCACTTTGCCTATAACGGTTTTGCACGCTGCAGACGCGCCTCTAGACGGATCCGCGCCACTACTGCTTTATGGATACGGGTCTTACGGCTATTCGATGCAATCTAGCTTCATGCCCAACGTCTTTAGCCTTGTAGACCGCGGCTTTGTTTATGCTATCGCCCATGTGCGCGGCGGTTCAGAAAATGGCTATGGATGGTATCTAGATGGCAAGCTAGATCGCAAGAAAAACACTTTTCTTGATTTTGTAAGTGCTGCTGAACACCTGGTCGCGGAGAATTTTACCTCTGTTGGACGGATTGTTGCGCAGGGCAGAAGCGCGGGAGGTATGCTTGTAGGGGCTGTTGTTAATATGAGACCTGATCTGTTTTGCGGTGTCTTAGGCGAAGTGCCTTTCGTCGATGTATTAAACACCATGTGTGATGAGACACTGCCTCTGACGCCTCCGGAATGGGTTGAGTGGGGGAACCCCCTTCAAAGTGCCGCTGCATTCAATTACATCGCCTCCTATTGTCCATACACCAACGTCACTGACCAAGCGTACCCCCATGTGCTGGCAACAGGCGGCGTCACAGACCCAAGGGTTACGTATTGGGAACCGGCGAAATGGGTCGCAAAGCTGCGTCATCACAATACTGCCGACACTAATATCCTGCTTTATGTGAATATGGATGCGGGACACGGCGGCGCGTCAGGCCGTTTTGATCGGCTTAAAGAAGTTGCGCTGTCATATGGGTTCGCACTGATGGTTACAGAAAGTCTTTAAGTTAATAATGTATTTTTTCGAAAAAATGGGGATTGGCCAAGGTGGTCATGCCTATATCCGAATAGACTAAATTTGCTAGCTGGACGAGCACTTTGCATCCACTCTTTACAAGAATCTATTGCATTCTCGACAAGAATTGTGACTGGTCTAAAAAAGCGCTGCGCTACAGGAAGTGGCAGTATGGTCAGGATTTGAGTTAGTGTCCCACGACGTGATCTAACTCACGATAGTCAGGCAGGGTTGTATCAATAGCGCACCCCTGCCTTAAAACAGCACGGTTGCTTTGCGGCCTACTCAGAAATTCGCTGTAAGAACGCGCGTCAAAAATAACCATATCAGCAGGGGTACCCGGTTTAAGACATCCTGTGTCATCCAGTCCCATAATATTTGCTGGTGTGCAGGTAACTGCCGTGGGCCAATCTCCTATCGGATAGTCGAGCTGTGCAATACGCACGGCTTGAGTAAAGACCTCGGCAGCGTCTAAATCGCCATAAGCGTAAAACGGATCTCGGGTGTTGTCGCTAGCAATTGCGACGGGGATGCCGTGGGCTTTCAACTCATGTAAGAGAGTGACGCCTCGCCACCTCGGGGTTTGTCCCGGTATACGACCCTGCAGAAACATATTACACATAGGTAAACTAGTAACGCACAGGTTCGCTCGTGCAGCGAGGTCAAGCGCGCGTTGAAGCTCGGCCTCCGGTCGTATCGCAAGGCTACAGCAATGACCTACATTAACCGGACGATCATATTTGTTTCGGATCAAAGCTTCACATATTCTGTCAAATGAGCGCGCCATCGGGTCGCCCATTTCGTCTACGTGAAAATCGAGTTCTAGATCGCGGTCGATGGCGAGCCCGATTACGAAATCTAGTAGACTGTCCGTATTATCTTGTCTGTTAAGTACTGCGCCGAGAATGCCATTGTATTCGACCATCATATCAGCGATCTCGATCCCAAAACTTTTGTCCTTATAGCCCCATAAGGGCTCAAGACATACTGCTTGAAGCTTTATTCGTTCTGACCATGCCTCTCGCAGCTCAGCCATTACCGGCCAAGATATATGGTGTTGTGGCGGTGTCGAATCGAGGTGCGTCCGGATTGCCGCGGTCCCGTGGGCAAATGCACAGCGTAAAGAAAAATCCATGCGGGCTCGAATATCTTCTTTACTCCAGTTGGCAGCGCGGTCTTCGCCAGTTGAAGTAATTGCCCCATTGCGCGTTCCATTGGGGTTTCGTTTGCGCGGCCAGATATGACCTTTGTCGATATGGGTATGAATATCTGCGAAACAGGGCCAGACGAGGGAGCCATCAAGATCGATGGACGCGGAAGCTGAAGATTCACTATGTGGCTTCGCGATGGAGTTTATTTTCCCGTTTTGAACTTCTATGTCGAGCCGTGCGAGGCCATCATCGTCTGCAGTGATGGTTTTTGGTGTATCTTGTATTAAACAAACCGGAACGGTTGCGTTTTTAAGAACAAAGCTCCTATTTTTTGGTAAGTTTGTAAATTTATTCATTTAAGTATCGACGCTCCGAGGTTTCTTGCCCCAGCCTCTATAATAGAGCCAATCAATTTGTTCGAATGACGGAACGTGTATGCTGAGTACGATCAGGACGCTGACGGTCTCAGATACCGCACGGCAGCAAAAAATATAACTTAATTACGTAGCAATAGTAATTTCAAATTGGTTAGTTCTAACGAGATGCATCAGGGAGCTCGCGTGCAAAGCTTATAATTTTCGGTGGGCTTACTCCGCGAATGTGCCATCCACTAGAACGAACATCATATAGCAGTCTTCATCAGACCGGTTCGACCAAGCATGGTTGGTGCCGCGCTGTACACATGTGTCACCTGGTTTCATAAGCACTTCCGAATCGTCGAGTACAAGATAAATCTCGCCGGATACACACATTGCAAAGTCGACCGTTTCGGTCTTATGCATCAATGGATGTGGGGGTGCGTCCTGATCAGATGCGCCTTCTGCGCCAATTGAGGCGAAACTAGCTTTTGCTGCTTCAGGATCGACTTCGTTAATCCAATCTTTTTCTGGTGGAAACTTTATTACCCGAAAAACCGAGCCATTTGTCGGCGGCAGTAGTCCAATCTGGACATCTTTGACCGATTCCTCTTCGCCGAGTGGTTTGCTCGGGGCCTCTTTCAACAGCCAAAGATTATTGATCTCCACGCCTGGACGGTTATCAGGTCGCACTATGTTTGGGCTTTCTCCGTCTGCGATAACAACGGCCTTGCCATTTTCATCGTGGCCCGTAACGATTCTTCGAACGCTCATGATCTATAGTCTCCCTTCAATAACGTAATCAAGAATGCGCACTACCTGTTGTGGTGTTTGCGCAACTGCCAATGCGGCAGCATCCACTTCTTTAAGCGCGTGGGTATGGCCTTCGTCATGTAAAGTGATCAGGGGTTTGCCAAGTGCTGCGGCAAAACCGGCATCGAAGGCAGCATTCCATTGTTTATACTTTTCACCAAATCGGACGACAACGATATCCGATTTTTCGATCAATGTGCGGGTGCGTATGGCGTTCATTTGCGCACCCTTATGATCTTTCCAAAAATCGTTGCCTTCTATGCCTAAAATTTCGACGCCGCAATTATCGCTAGCGTCATGATTTGTGACGGGGCTGTAGAAGTCGACACGCAGACCCGCATCAGAAACACCCTCTTGAATGCGTTCACGCCAATCGGAATGTATTTCGCCTGAAAGATAAACGGACCAAAGTTTTTGCGACATGAACATTCCCTCGTATGCTTAAGAGATCCCTACACCCACTTTGGCTTTCAGCATTTATTCAGGCGTCTTAATGCGGATCAAAATTCTCAAAGTTCTATCATTTCTGAGTAATTGCCGCAAAGCGGTCGTTTCTCAGGACTTCGCGCACACTTGATAACTTCCCGCAATTGCGGCAAATCGTTTGTTCTATCTGAAAATTGGGCCCGTCACCAGCGTAACGCAGCGCAATCAATGGTCCTGCATCACTCATTGGCCGCCGGACGTGCACATAACTTTTGGCGCTACCGCAGTTTGAGCAGACCGGCACGTTTGCTGT
>CAJWSW010000108.1 GCA_913046035.1 uncultured Alphaproteobacteria bacterium
GTTTTTCGGGATCTTTGGCACCCAAAAAGCACTTAAAGATAGAGTTATTTATTCCGGCTTGATGGCCGCGTTGGCAGGCTCAATAAAGGCTCGCGGGTATTGTTTTCATTGCTATCTGAGGATGTCTGTCTCTCCCGCTCTTTGCTCTTTTGCCCATTTAAAGTTGGCGCTATCTTTATAAAGTCTGTTCATGGGGGCGACAGTGAATCTTGAAATAGAACGCCGAAAGCGGGATCACATAGATGCGGTTTTAAATGAAAACGTAACTGCAAAGGGTACCACAACTGGGTTCGAAAGGCTGTATTTCGAACATGTCGCGCTTCCGGAAATTGACCTCGACGATGTTAAAACCGGCTGTGCGATTTTCGGTAAACGATTAGCAGCGCCGCTGTTGTTATCGAGTATGACCGGCGGCACGGACATCGCCAAAAAAATTAATAGTCATCTTGCCGAGGCAGCCCAGGAATTGGGGATCGCAATGGGTGTTGGGTCGCAAAGGGCGGCAATAGTAGATACAACGCACGAAAATACATTTCGTATTCGCTCCTTGGCGCCTGATATCCTCTTGTTTGCAAATCTTGGCGCGGTCCAGTTCAATTATGGGTTCACCGTAGAACAAGCACGTAAAGCAGTCGATATGATCGAGGCTGATGGTCTCTTTTTGCACTTAAATCCGCTTCAAGAAGCTGTGCAGACTGAAGGTGACCGAAATTGGAGCGGTGTTTTAAATAAAATCGGCGAACTAGTTGAAGCACTTGACACGCCTGTGGTCGTGAAGGAGGTAGGTAATGGTATCTCTGCTGGGATAGCGCGCCGGCTTGTTGATCTTGGTGTTTCGGGTATCGATGTCGCGGGGGCAGGGGGCACCAGTTGGAGTGAGGTCGAGGCATACCGCCAAAATGATGAACAAAAGCGGCGAATTGCGCACAGCTTTGCTGGATGGGGTATTCCCACGTCGATCGCTTTATCAGAGGTTCGGCGGGCGCTGCCCGACACTCCACTGATCGCATCGGGTGGAATCCGTTCAGGGGTTGACGTCGCCAAAGCAATTCGTCTCGGCGCTGATCTCGTCGGAATGGCAGCGCCGACACTAGCGCCTGCCATTGAGACGACTGACGTGGTAATAGCGCAGATGGCGGCTGTAGCTGAGGAATTGAGGGTTGCAATGTTTTGCACGGGGAGTGCGCACCTTACGGAACTCCGACAGGCAACTATTCTTGATAACAGGTCGGCATTGACCCTATGACTATTAAATTGCGCGCTATTGAGCACACACAATCGTCGCGTGAAAAAGGTACAAAGGCTGTTCGTCCTCTTGACGCCGCGACGGTTATCATCTGGCGGAAGCAACGACAACGTACTGAGATCCTGATGGGGCAACGTCATCATATGCATAAATTTTTGCCTAATCTCTACGTTTTTCCTGGTGGGCGGGTAGATGGTAAGGACGCACGTGTGCGATCATCTGATGAAATGGATCCAGCGGTAGCGGTGCAATTATCCCGGACCTCGGCCAAAGGGAGGGGGCGGTCAATTGTTGTCGCTGCAATTCGCGAAACTTTTGAGGAAACTGGACTAATCATTGGTAAAACCGATCCATTACCACATCGGCCAGCGCCAAAAGGCTGGGAACGATTTTTCAGCGCGGGATATGCGCCATCACTTAACTGCTTAGAATATATAGCTCGGGCAGTGACGCCAGTATTTCGTCCAATCAGATTTGATACGCGGTTTTTTATGGTCCAGGACAAGAATTTAGTCGGGGACATACAGGGTTCGGGAGAACTCGAAAAACTCGGCTGGATACCGATCGATAAGACACCAGAATTCGAGCTGGCAAATGTGACACGGAATGTTTTAGCTTATGCAGAAAAACTTATTGATTATCCTTTACCCCAATCAAATGATCGTAAAATACCCAATTTTAAGCATTTGCCGGGCGGTAAACACGTTCTAATAATGCAGTAGGGGAATGGTTCTAAGTGCTTGAATTCGTGTCTCAAAGGTTGGCGAATTTTTGGACCGGTTATTCAAAAGATAAGAATTTGGATAGCCATAATGTGGCAGCAAATATCTGGATAAAAAAATAGCGCTAACTTCTGTGTATCAAGGTGCGTTTTGTGGTCATCAGCTGCGCTCAATTGTGTAAGTATTCTTTACGCATGAGAGGCTAGCGCAAATTACTATGGCGATGCTCTTTTGAATTTTTGCTAATCCCGCCAATTATACAATTAGGTGCTGCTAATTTGCTAAACGGAATAAATTTGTTAGTTGTTCACGAGTCTAAATTTCCGTTTCAAAATCGATAGGGCGTCGGTCAGCGACGCACTAGTCTTGAGGTGATTATGCCCATGATAAACAAGGTATTCGAGTTTATTTGCAGGGGCCCTGCGTTTGACTATGGTAAAAGATGGGTTTTGACTGTTGTTTCGGTAGATGAGGAACGCGGCCATTTTGGGATTGTGCTTTATAGCATAGTCCTTCCAATCACCGCTCATTACCCGCCGACTGTAGACCGATAGAAGTTGATCGAATTCCTTTTTTTCAAAACAGATATCGGGCTGAATATGTTTATAAGTGTTTTTGTAGTCGGCAAGGAAAACGACGGTAGACATGCGAGCGGTTGGGATCCGATAGTTATTTGTACATTGATCATTACTCTTATTTGGGTAGTTTCGTCTAGTTGCTGTCAATGTAAAAAGGCGTTGTGGCTTGATACCCTATATTCCTCTTCTAAAAAGTTAATTCGGATTTGCCTCGGTTTCTGCCCATCGTTATCCTACTCCCGTATTTGCGGAGTTTTCCATGGGTGATATTTTTCGGGAAGTAGATGAAGAGCTAAAGCAGGAACGATACGAACGACTGTGGCACCGGTACCGATGGTATATAATTGCAGGATCGTTGGCGTTGGTCGCTGCGGTGGCAGGCTGGCAGGTTTGGCACGGCTATGAAATTACCCAACGTAAGGCCGAGGGAAAACGTTTCGCTGTGGCTACGGAGCTCCTACGAGTAGGTAAATTGACCGAAGCTGACGTTGCATTTGCATCACTTTCACAGACCACATCCTCTGGCTACGGCATCCTTGCACGTTTTTATCAAGCATCCATAGCTGCGCAGGCGGGAAATGCTATTGAAGCAATTAAAATTTATGACCGAATAATTGACGATTCATCAACACCCGACTCTATGAAACGTCTTGCGACCGTGTTGGCGAGCCATAGAGCGCTTAATGAGCCATCCATTGAAGCGGAAACAATCCGCATGAAGTTGCAACCCATGTCCATCGCCGGACAACCCTTCCGTCATGTTGCCCTTGAGATTCTAGCGCTTGTCGAGCAGCAAGTTGGCGATATCGAAGCAGCTAGAAGTAACTATCGAGCTATTGTCGACGATCCTGCCGCGGCCATCGGTATAAGAAGCCGCGCGGCCCAGATGCTTAATCTTTTGAGTGCGTCCTGAACGAAAGGTATCGATGATGCCGAGCCATCGTTTTTTAAGGCTTATTGTCCCGGTTATATTATTTGTATTACCCGCTGGCTGCGGACAGTGGCTCGGCGGTGGAAACACTAAGACAACGCTCGAGGGCGAGAGACTAGATGTGCTCGGGGGCGGTAGTAATCTTGCTGTCGATAAGCGCGTAAGCAACTTAGATGTAATCCTTCCTCAACCTAAACTTAATGAAGACTGGCCCCAGGCGGGGGGGTATCCAAGCCATGCAATGCATCACCTTGCGGCTTCAGGGCCGCTGGAAAAGATATGGCGAGCTAACATCGGCGAGGGAAGCGATGACGAAGCCCAATTGCTCGCTGAACCTATAATCGCGGGTAAAAGAGTTTTTACGGTTGACTCACATGCAAAGGTGGCTGCTTTCGATATTAAAACGGGCAACCGTGTTTGGCAGGTAAAACTATCGAAAAATGATCTCAATGAGGGCATTCTCGGCGGGGGTCTCGCCTTTGAAAATGCGAAAATATTTGTAACGACAGGCTTTGCAGATGTGGTTGCTTTGGATGCGATGTCGGGCAAGGAGATATGGCGAAAAAAGTTAAATGCCCCTATTCGGGCTGCGCCAACTGTTTGGGGTAAACGCGTTTTCGTCGTAACGACAAACAATGAGCTATTCGCGTTGGCGACGCCCGATGGCAGGAAACTCTGGACACATTCAGGATTAAGCGAAATCGCAGGTCTTGTCGGAGGGGCGTCGCCAGCGGTTGACAGTGGCGTGGTGGTGGTGCCGTATTCTTCGGGTGAAGTTGTTGCTCTCCGTGTTGAAAACGGCCGGCAGGTATGGACAGAGGCACTGACAGCAATCAGAAGGTCTGATGCAGTTACGGCGATTTCGCATATCAGGGGGCGTCCAGTAATTGATCGTGGTATTGTTTATGTAGTTTCAAATGGTGATCGGACCGCGGCAATTGATTTGCGAACCGGAATAAGGCTTTGGGAAGTGGCGATAGGCGGTCGAAACGGTGCGTGGGCCGCCGGTGATTTTATCTATGTGCTGACACGAAACGCGGAACTAGTGTGTTTGACTAGACGAGGTGGGCGTGTACGGTGGATTTCGCAGCTCCCAAGATACAGAGACCCAGAGGATAAGGATGAAGCTATACTGTGGACGGGCCCGACTCTCGCTGGTGATCGTCTCTTGATTGGTAATTCGGAAGAAGAGGTATGGTTTGTCTCTCCTTACACAGGAAAAATACTTCGCCGTATGGAAATAGGGGGGCCTGTCTTAATACCTCCCATTGTTGCCCAAGAGACTATTTACGTTTTGACCGACGACGCAGACCTAATTTCTTTTCGATGAACCGCAGTGCGTAATGCGTCCGATAATTGCCATAATTGGTCGACCCAATGTTGGAAAATCAACTCTTTTCAATCGACTTATTGGTCGCCGCTCGGCATTGGTCGATCCGACGCCCGGGGTAACGCGAGACCGTCGCGAAGGTGTGGCGCGTCTCGGTAGATTAACGTTTAAAGCTATCGACACTGCTGGCCTTGAGGAGATATCGGATACGGCACTAGATTCCGATATGCAGGCACAAACATACAAAGCGATTGAGGAAGCCGACGCCGCCCTGCTGTTATTTGACGCACGGGCTGGAATAACGGCGCTTGATCGATACTTTGCGCATTCGATGCGGCGTATTCGTGCGCCAATAATTTTGGTTGCAAATAAATGCGAAGCAAGAGCAGCCGATGTAGGCCGTATAGAGGGCTATGAACTCGGCTTGGGTGAACCCATCGCCATCGCGTCTGAACATGGGATTGGCATGCCCGATTTGGAGGATGCAATCGTTGCGGCACTAGAAAAGTCCAGGCGGCAAAAGCAGCTATCGGCCTATGAGAATATATCAGATTTGAGCCAAACAGACGGTGAGGACCCTGACGGACCCTTGCAGCTTGCAATAGTGGGTCGGCCTAATGTTGGGAAATCGACCTTGATAAATGCCTTGGTTGGCAATCAGCGTGTAGTTACTGGACCGCAGGCAGGGACCACCCGCGATGCTATCTCTATTGAATGGAACTGGCATGGCATGCCGATAAAGTTGATCGATACTGCTGGTCTGAGGCGGAGGTCTAAGATCAACGAGAGAGTGGAAAAACTCGCCGTTAGCGATGCATTGGAAGCAGTTCGCTTCGCACATGTCGCTGTGCTTG
>CAJWSW010000109.1 GCA_913046035.1 uncultured Alphaproteobacteria bacterium
CTATTCCAAGATGCAGACCTTGAATATGACCCCGGTGAGTATCAAAAGCTCTTCGCTACCATTTCAAGGTTTAGCGCCGACGTTGTTATTGGCAGCCGCTTCATCGCGCCCGAATACACACGGGTTTCCTATTTCTGGCACAAATTTGGAAATCGTGTTTTGACCTTCATCTTTAACATCTTAAACAACACCACTTTTACAGATATTTACAGTTGTTATCTCATGTACCGCCGCGATTTGGTCGATCCAAAAACACTTAAATCAATGGGCTGGGATCAACATGCTGAAATACTTTCCACAGCCGTTCAGAATAGTAGAGCATTTTATGAAGTCCCAGTAAGTTACCACGGGCGAGGCTATGACCAAGGAAAGAAAATTCGTGCACACCATGGGATTGGCGTTATTTGGACAATTATAAGAAAACGTGTGACGCGCTGAAATATGCGATGGGGAGAGAATGAAAAATACCACCGATATCGAACCAGTAACCGCAGAAGAGAAAGCCACCTGGCCTAAGGGACCGTTGGTCGCACTAGAAACACCTTTTATCGATATCCGAGGCGCCATCCATCCGCTGGTCGACCGACTTATGAAAAGCGCCGTTCTTATCGAATCTAAGGCAGGCACATTGCGAGCCAATCACTACCACAGGACCGACTGGCATTACTGCTACGTGATTTCAGGAAGCATAGAGTATTATTTCCGTCCGACTGGGAGCGTCGCAGAACCAGAGTGTGTAATTGCAGGAGCTGGCGAGATGGTATTCACCCCGCCAATGGTTGACCACGGAATGGTCTTTCCTGAGGACACGGTATTTCTTACACTGTCACGTAATCCACGAGACCAAGCGACTTACGAAGCCGATGTTGTCCGCATTGAAATGCTGAAACCAGACGGATTAACTGTCTGGAAACCAGGCGAAAACACTTAAACTAATGCAAGCAATGCACCACCGGCGGACACATTGCCAACTGTGCAACAGTTCAGCACTGACGCCAATACTATCGCTAGAACCGACACCACCGGCGAACGCTTTTGTTACGGAAGCGCAACGCAACATCGAGCAGCCTTGCTTTCCGCTTGATGTATTCCAGTGCGAGCACTGCCATCACGTTCAACTTTTAGACGTCTTGGATCCGGCCGTGCTGTTTGAAAACTACGTATATGTTTCTGGTACATCGCCGGCCTTCGTAAAACATTTTGAGGAATACGCCGCAATAGTCTGCTCTCGATTCAACCCCTCTGTTGGGTCGCTAATAGTGGATATTGGGTCAAACGACGGAACTTTGCTAAACTTTTTCAAAAGTCGAAACTATCGCGTACTTGGCATCGATCCAGCGCAAGTTATTGCCGCTAACGCCACCGCCGCTGGTATAGAGACGCTGCCAGCATTTTTCACACCAAAACTAGCGTCGGAGATTGTTTCCACCCGGGGCCAAGCTGCAATAGTCTCGGCGAACAATGTTTTTGCGCATGCCGAGGATCTTTATTCTATCGCCGTAGGGATAGCGGATCTACTGAAACCAGATGGCGTCTTCACTTTCGAAGTTTCCTACTTGGTCGATGTCTTTCAAGATGTTTTGTTCGACACCATCTATCACGAACATATGGCCTATCATGCAGTGGGGCCGTTACAGCGATTCTTTAAGCGGGCTGATCTTGAGCTGTTCTCCGTAGCACGTGTTTCTAGCCATGGAGGTAGCTTGCGAGGCTATGTGCAGAAAGCAGGTGGGCCGCACACTTTCGACGGAACCGTTGATAAGCTTATCAACATCGAAAGACAGCTGGGACTTGACCAGCCAGCTACCCTCAGAAAATTCGGAAACCGGATTGATCTCCTTCGGGATCAATTCAAAACTGTTCTGCAGGATCTCAAGAAGTCGGGCAAATCTGTCGCTGGTTATGGCGCACCGGCAAAGGCTACCACACTTCTCCACCACTTCGGTATTAAGCCCGGCACCTTAGACTACATCATTGATGACAGTCCGCTGAAGCAGGGGTTATATAGCCCTGGACAACACATTCCGGTTGTTTCCAGCGAAATTCTATTGAGAAACACACCGGATATTCTTTTGATCTTAGCATGGAATTTCGCCGAAATAATTATGACAAACAATGCAGCGTTTGTGAAAAAAGGGGGTAAGTTTCTAGTGCCGATGCCCGCTGTTCGCCTTTATCCATAATTTTTGTCACCCGCATACGCGGCTGACCATGTCCCGATGAGAGAGCAATGACTGAGTTTTTATTAAAGACGGATATTGACGAGATTGTCACCCGATTGAAACCGCATGCCGCCGATATAGAGGGTCGAACCGTTCTAGTGACCGGCGGCCGGGGTTTCCTGGGTCGCTATTTTACAGAGGTCTTCGCCGCTCTAAATACCTCCGTACTTGAGACGCCTGTCCGCGTATTATTACTCGATAATATGATCACCGCTGGGAATGCAGGGTCAATGGAAGTTACGCACCCAGGCATCGAGTTTATCAAACATAATGTAATTGAACCTTTTGACTGGAAGACCGACCTCGACTATGTGATCCATGCCGCCGGGATTGCGAGCCCGTACTACTACCGAGCTTATCCTATGGAGACACTAGAAGTTGCAATCACCGGCACACGCAACATGTTGGAACTCGCTGAGCGGCATGATGCACATTTCACCTTCTTTTCTTCCAGTGAAATCTATGGAGACCCAGACCCGAAACATGTTCCCATGCAGGAGAGCTATCGCGGGAACGTATCCTGCCAAGGCCCACGAGCCTGCTATGACGAGAGCAAACGTGTCGGCGAAACGCTCTGTTATATATTTCATTCAACAAAGGGCACCCATACAAATGTTATCCGGCCATTCAACGTATATGGGCCAGGCATGCAGGAAACTGATTATCGGGTGCTTCCAAATTTTGCTAGCCGCATTAAAGCTGGCAAACCTCTGAAAGTTTACGGAACTGGCAGTCAGACACGCACTTTCTGTTACATCACTGACGCTATGGTAGGTTTCATGAAGGTTGCGCTAGGGGGCATCGCAGGCGAAGCGTACAATATCGGCAATCCCCAGCCAGAGATCTCCATGCTGGATCTAGTAAAAACCATAGAAACCGTGCTCGACGGCGATCTGGTTTATGACGTTATTGAATATCCAGACAGCTATCCCGCCGACGAACCTATGCGCCGGGCACCTGACATTCGTAAGGCGCAACTGCAACTGGAATACAATCCAGAGGTCCCGCTCGAAGATGGCTTAAAACGATTTCTTAATTGGTCTAATAACACCTATATCGGGAGGCAATGACCGAAATACCAGTCGCAATTGTAGGTGCAGGCCCGTGGGGCCGCACCATAAGCACCGCTATCTCTGTTACGCCCGGTATATGCTTGACCGCTGTAGTGAGTTCCCAGAGTGAATTGCATGGGGTTATAGACCAAGAAATTCCAATCTTAGGCGACTGGCGAGAGGCAGCTGAAAAACGAGAGGTGTCGGGTTTTATTCTCGCAATCCCACCCATGCACCAGACGAGGGTTGCTACCGAGATGATCGAAAGCCGCATTCCAGTTATGCTTGAAAAACCGATGGCAGCAAGCGTAACGGATGCCGCAAGAATACAGCTTGCCGCCGCATCCCACGGGTTTTGCGGCCTAGTAAACCACCTCCACGTGCACTCCCCTGCCTTTAAAAACTTGTTGCTCGGGCTGTCTGAAAAACGAGGGCCAATCACTATTTGTGCCACTGCTGGCGCTCGCGGGCCGTATCGAGCGAATTGGTCGCCCTTATGGGATTGGGCACCGCACGATCTTGCGATGGCACTGTCCGTAATTAAGAGCGATCCAGCACAGATCTTCGCAACTCAGGGAAAGAAAATAGCAGGTGCAGGAGGATGGTATCGCAACTATTTTATCGATTTAACTTTTCTTGACGCTTCCCGGGCAAATCTGCATGTCGGCAATGCCTTTGAGAGAAAGTTGCGAGAATTCACAGTCACTGAAGGGCGATCGAAAATATATTATCGAGAGTCCGAAACAAACCGGATTGCAGTATACTTCGATGGCATGAAACAATCTAATCGACAAAACGCTATCAAAAACCGTCCACTAAACGCGGCACTTATTACCTTCGCTGATCGAATACGCAACGGTGGCGGGATTGAAGATATAGAGTTAGGAGGGAGAGTGGTCCGTCTGATTGATGCCGCAGAAAGGTCTATTCGCTCGAAAAAGCCAATCGCACTCGATTAGATTTGGCGTCAATAAACCGTTTGGTAGTCGTCTATTACATCATATGAAAATCCTTTTTCTCACAGAAAACTTCCCGCCGGAAACTAACGCGGCCGCAACTCGAGTTTATGAGCGCGCACTATACTGGGTTAGGGACGGTCATTCCGTGACGATTTTAACCTCGGCGCCAAATTTTCCGGAAGGAAAGGTTTTCGAGGGATATTCCAACCGCTGGCGGCAAGTGGACAACGTCGACGGTATTCGCGTGGTTAGGGTTAAAACTCTGATCGCTGCGAATAAAGGCATCATCCTGCGCACACTTGATTTCATCAGCTTCATGATAACAGCTTTCGTTGCGGGCTTGTTTGAAAAACGACCCGATGTGATTGCCGCCACCTCGCCCCAGTTTTTTGCCGCAGTCGGCGGCTGGATGTTAGCCGCCTGCCGGACCCGTCCGTTCGTATTCGAGTTGGGAGATTTGTGGCCCGCGTCAATCGCAGCAGTGGGTGCAATTAAACATTCGCTACCGCTTCGCTTGGTGGAAAAGCTGGAGCTTTTTCTTTATCGGAAAAGTGCCGCAGTCGCCGCACTTACATATGCTTTCAAGCGCAATCTTGTGAGCCGGGGCATTGATCCAAACAAAATTTGGGTGGTGCGGAATGGTGTTGATGCTGGCCGCTATGGACTCCGCACCCGACATGCGCAACTTGAGGCGGAACACGGGTTAAAGGGCAAATTCGTTATCGGGTATATTGGCACTCATGGCTTAGCGCATGCGCTCGATCAGGTTATTGAGAGCGCCTTTCTTTTAAAGAATGAGAAGAACATCCGGTTTCTTTTCGCTGGCGCGGGTGCCGCCCGCGCTAGCCTGATTGAGCAGGCAGGACAGCTCGGACTTTCGAATGTTGTCTTCTTACCGATGCAGCCAAAAGAACGCATACCTGATGTATGGTCCTTGTGCGATCTCGCATTGGTACACTTAAAAGATGAGCCAACATTTACCGAAGTAATCCCATCAAAGGTATTCGAGGCCATGGGTATGGGCCTACCCATATTAATAGCAGCACCGAAAGGCGAGGCAACAGACATAGTGACCGCGGAGCAAGCAGGTATTGTCGTTTCGCCTCCGAACCCAAACTCTCTAGCGGACGCGATATGTATGCTTCGCGACGATGTGGCAACTCGAAAAACTTACGCAAAAAACGCACTCGCTGCCGCGCCACAATACAGCCGAGAAAAACAGGCCGATGAAATGATCGAAGTTTTCGCGTCAGTAATCTCTGGCGTATCACACACTGCAAAAGAGATTTCGTGAAGGTATTAGTCACAGGCGCGAATGGATTTATTGGCGATTCCGTGTGCCGTCATCTCGCCGCAA
>CAJWSW010000110.1 GCA_913046035.1 uncultured Alphaproteobacteria bacterium
CCGCGTTGTACGGAAATCTGTTTTATCGCATTGGCCATATTGTCGACAGCAATCTTCAAAAAACCATCGGCAACCTCGACTGGCGTTCGCTTATTGCCAGTTGCAGTTTCGATTTCCGCGGCAAGCGCCTCGAATTTCTGATGAACTATGCCATCATCGAGAGGTTGGTCAGCATTCGGGCCAAATACATTTGGGAAAAATTCCGCCTGAACCTTACCCAGCATCACGTTCGCATCAGTTACACAAAGTGGGCCACCGCGACGATAGCATGCAGGCCCAGGGTTGGCGCCTGCAGAATCAGGTCCGACGCGATAGCGTGATCCGTCGAAATGAAGGATAGACCCACCACCAGCCGCCACAGTATGGATATTCATCATCGGAGCTCTCATGCGCACGCCGGCCACAAGTGTTTCGAAAGCCCGCTCATATTCGCCATCGTAATGAGCGACATCGGTTGAGGTTCCGCCCATGTCAAACCCAATTATTTTATCATAGCCTGCCATCTGCGCTGTCTTCGCCGCACCGACAATGCCGCCTGCGGGGCCGGATAAAATTGAATCCTTGCCTTGGAAGAACCTGGCATCTGCCAAGCCACCATTAGACTGCATAAACATCAGTCGCGCGTCACCGGTTTGTGACGCAATAAGGTCGACGTAACGCCTAAGTATTGGCGAGACATAAGCGTCAACTACCGTGGTATCCCCACGACCAACGAATTTCATCAGAGGGCTTACCTCATGAGAAACAGATACTTGAGTAAAGCCTATATCGCGAGCGATTGCAGCCACGATCCGCTCATGATCGTGAAAGCGATAGCCATGCATGAAGCATATTGCCACCGATCGAACTCCACTATCGTAGGCCTGCTGCAGCGAACCGCGGGCCTCATCTTCATCCAACGGAGTGAGTACATCGCCCTCGGCAGAAAGACGTTCGTCTATCTCAATTACGGTCTCGTAAAGAAGTTCTGGCAGTTCAATCTTACGGGCAAAAATATTTGGACGGTTTTGATAGCCAATCCGCAGCTGATCAGCGAACCCACGCGTCACCGCAAGGAGGGTTCTTTCACCATTGCGTTCTAGCAGCGCATTGGTGGCAACTGTTGTGCCCATTTTTATCGCTTCGATAACACCCTTAGGTAATGGAGCATCGTCGCCCAGACCTATGGTTTCCCGAATACCCTGCAGCGCGGCATCTTCGTATCGCTCTGGGTTATCCGATAGCAGCTTGTGGGTCGAGAGTTTACCGTCCGGCGCTCGAATGACGAAATCTGTAAAAGTCCCTCCCCGGTCAATCCAAAATTGCCACTTGTCTACAATAACGTTGCCGTCGGCCACGCTCTATCTCCTTGTTTTCAGGTTGCAGGCCCGGTGGGGCGTTTATATTCTCAGCAGTTTTTCCGCGTTGCCGTGCAGGATTTTTTTCTTGTCATCGGGGCTAAGCGAAATCTGTTCCATCCACTCAGTACCTTGCATGTTTGGCGCAAAAGGATAATCGACCGAAAACATTATGCGGTCGACCCCCATTTCCATAATAGAGCATAGCATTGCTGGGTCTGAAAAGTTTCCGGATGTCGTAATATGGAAATGTTTGCAGAACTTTTCACGAAAAGGGTAATCGCTATCCCGGCTCAAGGAGTCACTAATCCGCCACAAAAGAAAGGGTAAGCCTTCGCCCAAGTGGCCCAAGATTATTTGCAGTTTTGGATACGCCTCGAAAATCTCACTAAGTACCATTCGAATCCCAGCAGTAGCCGTCTCGACGGTGAAACCCCAGGCCGCTGTTAACAACGACGGATACTTCTGGAGGTAATCAGCGTAATAGGCTTTAACAACATCTGGGTGCGGCACTGCTGGGTGAATATAAATTGGCACGTCGAGGGCTTCTGCACGGGCAAAGATAGGCCAGTATTTTTTCTGATCAATAAAGTCACCATTTGTCAGCCCGTGTATCATGCCTCCCTTAAAACCAAAATCCTTAACTGTTCGTTCCAGTTCGTCGGCAGCTGCCTCCGGAGCTGGCGACGGAACCGTCGCAAAGCCGGAAAACCGATCGGGATGTCGTTGGCAGGTCTCATGCAACCGATCGTTAGCTGCGATCGCTAGTTTAGTGGCCTTTTCTGCATCAAACCTTTGCACCCCGGGCGCGCCCTGCGACAGCACCTGCATGTCGATCCCAGATGCGTCCATATCCTTAATACGGGCATCGTATAGGTCATCCATTCTTTTGCGGATAGGTGTGCCTTCAAAACTGGTCTTCTTGTCGAACTCGGCTACGATCTCGGGATCGAAATAGTGCTCTTCGATCGCTATGATCCTATTTCCACTGTTGCTCGCCATTTTATCTCCCCTCGGGAATTCTGCGGTTCACCGCGGGACTATATCCGCCACGCCACCCTATGTCAGCTGACATCAGAAAATGGCAAAACTGCTTCTAATGACCGTTCACGAAAACACCTCACGAGCAACAAAATATAGTAGTCCTTTGATTATGATTATAACACATAGACGCATTGTCCGCTGGTTGTCGTATCCATAGAAACCGCCATTATGTCCCTAGATTTTTTCCGATAAGAAGTTGAACGTCGGGCAGAGTTTCCAAACTTTCTGCTTCGCCCTTCGTCAAATCGGCCCTAGCCTATATTTCTGTGAACAGTCGATCAAATTTTGATACACGTAGGTCACGCTTTAAAATCTTTCCGACGTGACTTCGGGGAAGTGAATCAACAAACGCAACTTTTTTTGGTAACTTATAGGCAGAAATTTGATCCCTGCCCCAAGAAAAAAGGGCACCAGCAAGGTCCTCATCACGACCCGCGCCCTCCTTCGGTACCACTATCAGCACAATAGCCTCTCCCCACCGATCGTCATTAACTCCAATCGCTGCACATTCACGAACGCTAGGGTGACTCGCAAACACAGTTTCTACTTCTATTGAAGGAACGGTCTCACCACCCGTCTTAATAATATCCTTCAGGCGATCTATTAGGGTTATTTTGCCAGCTTCATCCATCACCCCAACATCCCCAGTGAAACACCAATATAGTCCCTCCGGGTCACCTTTGCGGGGTCGCCATGTGACCGCTGAAGCTTCTTCATTTAAATGGTACCCTAGCGCCGTATTGAAATTCCGCATCACAATATTGCCTGGCTGGCCTCGCGGCACGGGTTGATCATCATCATCAAGTATAACCACCCTGGTATCTAAATGCGGCTCACCTACTGCCGCCGGTTCAGAGAGAAATTCCTCAGCGTTCTGGGTCGCAAGATTCAGACTTTCGCTTAGTCCGGCGGCGGCAACGATATTTGCGTCAGGAAACATCTCCGCAAGTTTACGACGTAATACGAGTGGCGTAGGTGCAGCTGTAGTCACGACGGTGCGGGGTCCGCACAATGGTTTGCCATCCCATGCATCGTAGAGCAAATTTATTACAGCAGGCACTAGCGGCAAATATTCAACTTTTCTCGAATGCACTTCGCTTAGATAAAGATGCGGATCAAAAGAGGCGGCCGCTGGAAAAATAACTGTGCCGGCTCGAGCAAAAATTGTAAACATCCCCCACTCCATCCCTGCGACGTGATAACCGGGCAAGATAGAGATTGTTTTCCAGCCACGACCTATTCCGTATTCAGCAATATCAGCTAAGACTGTAAATATCGACCCTCCTTGGCTGTGCAACACTCCCTTGCTTTTACCGGTGGTGCCGCCGGTCATTACAAGCCGGTATGGATCATTAAGAGAAGTGATGGCGGGTAGCTTATCACTGCTCTCAGCCTCAATGAGTGATTCGTAGGATTTCCACCCTTTTCTCCGATTTGTGCCAACCACAATCGCAACATCGGTTTGGTCAATATTAAATCGGTCGGTGAATTCTGCTCCTGCAACAACAACACGACATTCATGATCGCGGTTATATTCCTCTACCTCCCTCTTAATCAGTCGCACATTCAACGGGGCGACTACAGCACCGATGCGCGCGCAGGCAAAGACAGTCTCGACCAATGCGTGCTCATTTCGAAGCATCACCGCTACAAATTGGCCTTTGCAGACTCCTAGGCGAACCAGCGCCCTTCCAAGCCGGTTTATCCGCGCCTCAAGCTCCGCGTAAGTCAGTTTTCGCTCGGTCAACAGATCGTCGATTGCAACCCGTTTCGGATGTAATTCAGCTGCACGTTGGACAAAGTGACCAATTCCCATTTTCTGCCGCTCGGGATTTCTTAAACTTTTCATCAAAGCCGCACCACTCTCATTAACTATTGTCGAGTTATTTGCATATTTAACCGCTAAGCCAAAAGAGACACCATAGGTTGAAAAAAATCTCGGTGGACTCGTAAAGTGACGAAAATTAACCAGGGATATGTGAAATAAGCACACAGAAAAGTGGTTTGACTTCCTAGATTTGCCGGCTGACCCTCTACCTGATGAAAAGCACTCACACAATGCTCGCAATCCTAGTAATGGCTGTGTGGGCATCTAATATCGTTGCAGCCCGTATCTCAGCGGCAGAAATACAGGGCTGGACCCTGATTACGCTGCGTATGGCAGTAGTTGCTATCACTCTGCTTCCCTTTATCCGCATTCAACGAGGTAGAATGGGTAAGCTGTTCGGAATATCAGTCACGATGGGTACTCTGCATTTTGGACTAATGTTTGTCGCTCTTGAACATGTCGAGGTCGGCACGGCGGCACTCATAATACAGACATCAGTTCCTTTCGCATTGCTGCTCGCATTGATTGTTTTCCGTGAACGGTTCGGATGGCGGCGCGCTCTGGGTATCTTAGTTTCATTCGCGGGCGTCGTTATGCTAGTGGGCGAGCCACGCGTTTCCAATAATCTGCTGTACTTAGGGATGGTGCTTATTTCAGCGCTTGCATTTGGCGCTGCTAATCTCCAGCTGCGGGCACTAGGCGATGTTAGTGCATTTACTATAAACGGTTGGATAGCGATATTCGCGATTCCACAGATGGCTTTTATCGCCTGGTTGTTTGAAGCGGATCAGTTCGGGTCCCTACTTTCTGCAAGCACCGAAACCTGGATCGCCGTTTTACACATGGGCATCATTGTAAGCATTGTGGGCCACGGTCTCTGGTATCGTCTGGTGCCGCTTTACCGCACAAACCAGACGATGCCGTTCACACTTCTAATTCCAGTCTTCGGCGCCACTTTGGGGTATATATTGCTAGATGAGACTTTGACATGGATTATTTTAGCGGGCGGCATAATCACCCTTTTTGGTGTCGCTATAATAGTGTTTCGTATGCCAGATTTTATCGCGAACTGGGGTGTGTCCTCGGAGGAACAATAGGATGAACATACGTGAACATCCGTCGCCAAATTTCAA
>CAJWSW010000111.1 GCA_913046035.1 uncultured Alphaproteobacteria bacterium
ATTTAAAAGATTTTATTTCAAACACTGAAAAGATGGTAAAAGTTGTTGAGTATTGGAACCAATAACTAATTCAAAATAAATTAAGAGGCTAATTATGTTATTAGCCTCTTAAAGTTAATTAATGTTAAATATTGTTCTTTTAAGAAATATAATTATTTTCATAATTTGCATAACTATAATTATATTGGCAAAAAATTATACCGACTATGCAAATTTACTTCCAACTTTTTGCGCTATTCTAGTAATGATATTTACAATTCTAGATTTTTATCAAAATAGAAATAAATACAGATCAAAAATCAAAACAGATAAAAATTTTAATAATTTTAGGCCATATATTATAACAATTATTACTATTTTGTATGCTCTATCAATTTTAATGATAGGAAACCAATCTGGTTATTCGCAAACGGTGCCCCGGATGAGGTTCCCTATGAATTGGTCAGGCTCTAGGCTGTTTTCACTTCTTAGCCCTTTAAAAACATGGGGATTTTAGTGGTAGTCGCTCTGATGCGCCCAGAATTCTGTGTTTTCGCCTTCAATCGCCTGCGCCGGTTAGTGGTATACGCTCGTGGTGTTGCAAAAAATAAAGCGATTTCTGGCCTATGGTGTGATCCGAATGCACAAGAAAATCGAAAGCATTGACCACCTCGAGGGATCCGGTATATCTGGTTATCGAGCGATAGTTTTTCGTTCCCAGTTCTCCGCAGATTTGAGGCTCAAAATGGCGCGCCGCAGACGCATTTACGAGGGGAAGGCAAAGATTCTTTTTGAGGGACCGGAGCCAGGCACGCTAGTTCAATATTTTAAAGACGAGGCGACCGCTTTTAATAATAAAAAACAAGGTGTCATCACCGGTAAGGGTGTGTTGAACAATCGCATTTCGGAATACTTGATGATAAAGCTCAGCGAGATCGGTATTCCGACGCATTTTGTACGACGGCTAAACATGCGTGAACAGCTTGTCCGCGAGGTAGAAATAATCCCGGTAGAAGTTGTAATCCGAAATGTTGCAGCTGGATCGCTCACAAAGCGCTTCGGCATGGAAGAGGGTACTGCATTGCCTCGGTCTATTGTTGAGTATTATTACAAATCCGACGAGCTGGATGATCCAATGATATCGGAAGAGCACATCACCGCATTTGGCTGGGCCTCGCCCCAGGAGATGGACGAAATAATGCATATGTCATTACGTGTGAATGACTTCCTCACCGGCCTTTTCTTAGCGATTGGCATTCGCCTCGTTGATTTCAAGCTTGAATATGGACGATTGTGGAACGATGAACAGATGCGTGTTGTGCTCGCTGATGAAATTAGTCCCGACAATTGCCGCCTGTGGGACGTCTCAACCAACGAAATAATGGACAAAGACCGATTTCGCCGCGATTTAGGCAGTGTAGAAGAGGCCTATCAAGAGGTTGCACGCCGCTTGGGAATACTGCCGGAAGCGGGTAGTGCAGGCGATATTGACGGCCCTGCAGTTATGCAATGACTCTCTAAGCAATCCTTAAATTATATGTTCGTTCTTTCAAGTATCGGGTTGGCTGTCCGCGTTTGATAAAATCAGAAAGGTAAGACTGACTTATTTAAAAAAATAAATACAGGCATACCTTGCAAAGAAGCACGGGCAATCCTCTCTGCATTCGCTGGTAACTCAACTTTTTCACATCTGGTTGTTGGTCGATGCCGGAAGCAGAAACATAGTTCCATCCAAGGCATCTGTAACGATGATTTGACACCCAAGTCTCGAAGTGGGGCGCACGCCCCAAGCAAGATCGAGGAGATCCTCTTCTTCCTCTGACGGTACGCCGAGCTTATCAAAGTCTTTTTCGCCGAGAATAACATGGCAAGTGGAACACGCCATGGCGCCTTCGCAGGCACCTTCGATATCAATATTGTTGTTCCAGGCGGCTTCCAAAACTGATGTACCGACTTTAACATCTACCGGAACTTCAATTCCGCCAGCTACCTTAAAAATTATTCTGGGCAAATCGCTATTCCACTGCCAGCGCGCGCAAATATTCGACCCCATTCACCCACAAACCGGTCGATTTCAGCTTCTGTAGTGTCCCATCCAAGGCTGACGCGGAGCGCACATAATGCATCCTGGTCCGAGACTCCCATGGCGCGAAGTACGTAAGGAGGTTCAATCCGGCCAGCCGAGCAGGCGGAACCTGCACTTACCTCAATACCCGCCATGTCAAAAGATATCACTTGTATTTCCGAACTTACCCCCGGCATTAATAGCTTTGACGTATTAGGTAGCCGAGGCGCATCACAGCCAAAAACCTTTGCTCCGGGGGTTGTTGCCAAAAGTCGTGTCTCCATCCCGTCACGCAATACCGCCAAGTCTGCATACTCTTTCATCCGTTCGGCCGCAATTTTTGCCGCTAAACCCAGTGCAATGATATGGGCTACACTTTCTGTGCCGCCTCGCAGTCCCCTCTCTTGTCCGCCGCCAGAAATTAAGCATTTGGTGCTCTCTGGCGAACGAAGAATTAATGCACCGATACCTTGGGGGCCACCGAACTTATGCCCTGTTAAAGCCATTGTATCTGGACCTAAGTCATTGAAATCTATAGAAATTTTGCCGACCGCTTGCACGGCATCGCAATGCACCAGTGCGCCATGGCGGTGAGCGATCTCAACGGCTTCAGCAACGGGTTGGATGACCCCAGTCTCATTGTTTGCAAGCATGAGCGCTAACATTTGCGGCGAATTAGAAGCAGTCAAGGAAGCATCTAAAGCTTCAAGGTCGATAACGCCATCACTTTTAACCGGGATCTTGGATGCTCCGGGGCAAGAATCAAGGACCGCCGGATGCTCGATCGCGCTGACAAAGGTGCGGGTTGGATCACAGGGCCGCATCACTTGGTTATCGGCCTCTGTTCCACCGCTCGTGAAAATAACCTGTTCGGCGGCAGCCCCAACGAGATCAGCGACCTGCCGGCGCGCGGTCTCAACTAATTTTCGTGCTTCACGACCTGCAGTGTGCACAGAGGATGCATTACCAACGGTCGACATTGAATTAGCCAAGGCATCTATAACTTCGGGCCTAATTTTCGCCGTCGCATTATAATCAAGATATATCCGGTCGCTCATACTTCCCTCAAAAGAAAACCTTGTGGCTTTCCGATAAAAATGCGGTCTATATCACCCTCATGCTTGAAAATGTTACCCGCGATTGTGCTATATTTCAGCAGCTTAAAATCCGAACGGTCTAAAGACCTGTTATGACGCTGGCAAAAGTCGTGTCAGACGGGAATTTACGTTCCGGTACGGGTTAGTCAACCAGCGCTCGCGCCCGCCCAAAATCGGGGGGCAGAGCGCTTTGTGGAACCGATAGGGGACCTAATGCCGGAAATTATCTTTAACGGACCAGAAGGCCGTCTTGAAGGCCGTTATCATCATAGCAAAGAGGAAAACCCCTCAATCGCTCTTATGCTACATCCGCATCCGCAATATGGCGGGTCAATGAACAACAACGTTATCTACCAAATGTACCACTGCTTCGTCCGACGAGGTTTTTCCGTATTGCGTTTCAACTTCCGGGGGGTGGGGCGTTCACAAGGCGTCTACGACGAGGGCGTAGGTGAACTCTCGGATGCGGCAGCCGCCCTCGATTGGCTACAAGCATCCAACCCAGACGCCCCACAGTGTTGGATTGGCGGATTTTCCTTTGGAGCGTGGATCGGGATGCAACTCTTGATGCGCCGTCCAGAAATTACAGGTTTCATCTCGGTCGCTCCGCCAGCCAGTTTATACGATTTCTCTTTCCTCGCCCCCTGTCCGTCATCTGGCCTTTTCCTTCATGGAGCCGAGGATAAAGTAGTACCGACGGAGTCTGTCGAGGCACTTGCGGAAAAACTAGCGCACCAAAGAGAGATTACTATCGATTATCGCGTGGTTGAGGGGGCAGATCATTTCTTTAATAACAAAATTGACGATATGACGGGGCAATTGGAAGACTATCTCAACCATGTAATCATTGGAGTTAACCCTGTTCAGGCGGACATCCCCGCTGAAGAGGAAATTTGATAACACGTCAGGACAAAAAACTCAGCAGCCGCAGAATGTCAGGATGACTGGTTTTACGCTTCACCGATTACACGCTTCAATAGGCGTTGAAGTACGTGGCATAGACCTATCGGCGCCAATGCCTAAGGATACTCGTAGAGCACTAGCTCAGGCTTGGCTCGACCACCTAATCTTACTATTCCGCGACCAGGATCTAACACCAAAAGCTCAACGTGCCTTCTGCGAACAGTTTGGACAACTGGGCGGCCGACTACGAAAAGTAGAGGAACGCCCTGAGGGACGGGATGCAGAAAACATCATGTTAGTCACAAACGTTCGTAAAAATGGTGTGCCAATCGGTTCTCTGCCAGACGGCGAAATGTTTTTTCACCACGACAAGTGTTATGCTGCAGAGCCCGACTGGGGCACGATGCTGTATGCCCTGGAAGTAACACGGGCCGGCGGGCATACCCTATTCGCAAATATGTATGCCGCCTGGGAAACTCTTTCAAACGATTTGAAAGAGAAATTACACGGTCGCCGGGTATTGCAAATATATAAATACCTGCCGACAGAACGCGTAGATCTTGCCGACGGGATCGATAAATATGATCACCAATGGCAACCGATTGTTATCACCCATCCAAAATCCGGTCGCAAAGCCCTCTACGTCAACGAACTAATGTCCGCTCTGATCGACGGGTACGACGAGGATGAAAGTCGATCTATCATCAAGCGGCTGAATTCTCACGTTAAAGCAGCCAACATCATATACGAACACAAATGGCATCGCGGAGACCTGATGATGTGGGACAACTGGTGCACAATGCACGCACGAACTGATTTCCCCCGTAATCAGACCCGCATGTTACGTCGGTATACGATCCGGGGGCAAAAGCTCAGCGCTTGAAATATGAGAAACTTGAACTTCTAAAGCCGCGCGTTGTTAGCTTTTAAAAGCCCCAGAGTGTTTTTTAGCAATGAAAAATCAACACGCGTTGGTATCAATTTATAGAAACTGACGTAGCCGCTCTTTCTAAACTAAAAATCGATGTTTTCTTACCTTTCGGGAATCAACGTTTTAAAAACACCGCAAAAAAGATCGGCTTTTTTCCTAAAAAATCCAATACCCGACAAAAATATTTTATATTTCGATTTTGACCACTCAGCTAAACCGATACCTGACGGTTAGTAATAATGCTTCATCGCAGACTTAAGGAACTGCCCGGATCCGTTCGCGGCGTTTTATGGATGATGATATCCAACTTATTCTATGCCCTGATATACGTCGTCGTCCGTGG
>CAJWSW010000112.1 GCA_913046035.1 uncultured Alphaproteobacteria bacterium
TGCTAATAATAAGGACCTGGTCCTGGGGGCGGTCTGGTACAAAAAAAGTGTGTTCCGATCTTGCGGTCTCTCCACGCCTGGTTGAGGCGGACGCAAGCCATAATCAGGAGGCATACTTAATGGAGCGCGGGTAACTACAGCAAACTCGTCCGGTGCTTTTTTTGCTATGCCTGCCGCCTCTCTCACACCTTCACAACCACCAACAGAAATGATTAAAGCGACAACCGCTACTTTTTTAAACTTACCCATAGAAGTACGGGAAACCACTAGGAAGCTCCTCGATAGCTATGGTGACAACTTATTGTCGCGCCGCCCTGTTTTCAAGCCATCGAATAAAAGCATCACCACACCGAGAGTAATTGCGATATCCGCAACATTGAAAGAAGGCCAATGGTACCCAGCAACATGGAAATCTAAAAAGTCCGCGACCGCGCGATAAATAACGCGGTCGATTACATTTCCTAGAGCGCCGCCAATCACCAACCCAAGCGCAAGTGACAGATACCGCGATTTTGACTTTATGAGCCAAATGGTAAGAAATAAAGATACAACAATAGCGAGACCGCCTAGTATAATCGGGTTCCATTCGGATCCACTGCTGAAAAGGCCAAAGCTGGCTCCTCGGTTCCAGACCATAACAATGTTGAAAAAAGGCGTTACTTCGATAACCTGCGGCGTCGACATCAAATGGTGAACGACCCAATATTTGCTTAATTGGTCAAGCAAGACAATCAGCGCGGCGGTGGAAAATCCTTGACGGATCAAATAAGTGCCCTCCCTATGCTTCAGCAGGCAACTCACTAATAGCGTCAGCACATCTCGAACAAATATCGGGCTGATCCGTGTTGTTTCCGACCTCTGGAAGAACCTGCCAACAACGTTCGCATTTTCTGCCGATAGCAAGCTCAGGTTTGACAGTTACACCGCTCACATCGTTCAGACTAAAACCTTCACCGCCTCCAACCGACAATTGGACGCCAGACGTGATACAGATTTCTGCAAGATCCAGACCCTTTAAGCTATCAGCATACTCGTCAGACACAAAAACTATAGGCTCCGCCTGGAGGCTAGATCCAATACGTTTCTCAGTACGCTCTAATTCCAACGCGCCGGTAATGACCCTACGCACCTGGCGAACTTTCTTCCATTTATCAGCAAGTTCGTCGTTCCGCCATGTCGAGGGCAAATTTGGAAAAGTCCTAAGGTGGACGCTCTCCCCGTCATCAGGATAACGCGTCCGCCAAGCCTCCTCCGCTGTAAAGCAGATAATAGGAGCCAACCAGGCGGTAAGACAGGAAAACAGGTCTTCCAGGACAGTGCGTGACGCGCGCCGTCGAACCGAGCTCGGCGCATCGCAGTAAAGCGCATCTTTCCTTACGTCAAAGTAAAACGACGAAAGATCATTGGCACAGAAATTGTGAAGCGTCGTAAACATAGAATGGAAATCGAACTCGTGGATACTTTTGCGAATTGATAAATCAATTTCGTAAAGACGGTGAAGAACCCAACGTTCCAGCTCTGGCATCTCATCAATCTCAACACGCTCGGATTCCTCAAACCCGTTTAGGTTACCCAAAATGTACCTAAGAGTATTGCGCAGACGGCGATAAGCGTCTGACTGATACTTTATGATCTCAGGACCGATCTTTAAATCCTCGGAATAATCTGATGCTACAACCCAGATCCGCAAAATATCCGCACCGTATTGCTTTATAATTTCCTGCGGCGCAACGATATTGCCCGTTGATTTTGACATCTTCTGCTTATCTTCAGCCAGCACGAAGCCGTGGGTCAAAACCGCATCGTAAGGCGCACGATCCCGGGTACCGCAAGATTCCAGCAGGCTGGAATGGAACCATCCGCGATGTTGATCTGATCCTTCCAAATACAACGACGCTGGCCATTGAAGGTCTTCGCGTTCTTCAAGGACGAAACTGTGCGTCGAGCCAGAGTCAAACCAGACATCTAGGATATCAAACACCTGTTCAAAATCATCTGCGAGGTAATCTTTCCCAAGAAAGCGCGACGGATCGGAGGTAAACCAGGCATCAGCACCTTCTTCAGCGATCGCCGCCGCGATACGTTCGTGAACCGCGTGATCCGCGAGGATTTCTCCAGTTTTCTTATTAACGAAGACAGTTATTGGGACACCCCAAGCACGCTGCCGTGAAACAACCCAGTCGGGCCGATCTGCAATCATAGCGTCCAGCCGCTTTCCACCGGATGCCGGATAGAAGGCAGTGTCTCGTATTGCCTTAAGAGCAACCTCGCGCAGCGTCTTACCATCATTACCAAAAGGTTCGTCCATTGCGATGAACCACTGTGGGGTATTCCGAAAGATCAGCGGTTTCTTTGATCTCCAGGAATGTGGATATTGATGATTTAAACGTCCCCTCGCAATCAATCCGTTAGCCGAGACTAGGGCATCGATGACTGCATTGTTCGCATCTCCTTTTTTACCCTTTTCTGTAATGACCTGTTTATCGGCAAACCCCGGTGCCTCACTAGTGTAGTACCCACCAGCATCGACCGTATAAGGTATGCGGGTATCAATGCCCCGTTCCTTCAACAATTGTGACTTTGAAAGCCAGATTTCATAATCATCACGTCCGTGGCCTGGCGCTGTATGGACAAAACCTGTTCCGGCTTCATCGGTGACGTGATCTCCCTCCAACAAAGGTACGAGGAATGAATACCCCAACCCGTTCAAAGGGTGTTTGCAGTTTACTCCGGACAAAGCATCGGCAGATACATCTGTTATACGGAGCCAGTTATCGATCCGAGCGGATTTCCTTACCTCCTCGGCGAGACTATCAGAAAGCACAAAACGGTCGCCGGGGACGGCCCAATTTTCGTCAGGGGCGTGAGTGACTTCATACAATCCGTATGAAATCTTGGAAGAGTAACAAACTGCACGATTGCCAGGAATAGTCCAAGGCGTAGTGGTCCAGATCACAACAGACGCACCAGACAGATCCCCGGCGCTGCCCGAAACCTCAAATTTGCACCAAATCGTGTCGGATGCATGCTCGTGGTATTCGACTTCCGCCTCGGCGAGCGCCGTTCTCTCCACTACCGACCACATTACAGGCTTAGAGCCCTGATAAAGAAGGCCATTGTCTACGAATTTCATAAGCTCGCGCGCAATGTGCGCCTCGGCCGAAAAATTCATCGTTGTGTATGGGTTTTCCCAGTCGCCAATAATGCCAAGACGTTTAAATTCCGCACGTTGCACGTTGATCCAGTGATCGGCAAATTCCCGGCATTCTTGCCGGAACTCAACGATCGGCACTTCGTCTTTATCTCGTCCTTCGGATCGATATTTTTCCTCTACCTTCCATTCTATAGGAAGCCCATGACAATCCCAGCCTGGAACGTAATTCGCATCTTTGCCGATCATCTGTTGAGACCGGTTGATAACGTCCTTGAGTATTTTGTTTAACGCGTGACCGATATGAAGATTACCGTTCGCATATGGTGGGCCATCATGGAGGGTAAACTTTTCCCTGCCCGCAGATACCTCACGCTGTCGCGCATAGAGGTCCATCTTTTCCCAATGCGCTAAGATATCCGGTTCCCGTTGGGGCAACTTTCCCCTCATTTCGAAATCGGTCTTCGGCAGGAAGACTGTAGATTTGTAATCGGTCGTCATGGGTCGATGCAATCCTCGGCCTAACTTTAATCGTGAACCCTACGGAGATCGTCGAGACCAATACCTTCTAGCAGCACTCGAGCGTCGTGAGAGTCTAGGGCAATCTGCTCTCTTAGCTGGGCTATTCCGTCAAATTTCTTTTCAGGTCGGATGAATTCGACCAAAGCCACCCTAAGCAGCTTGTCATAAATATCGTCAGTAAAATCGAAAATATATACTTCACAGTTAACATCGACTTTATCAAAAGTCGGGCGGCGACCCACGTTCGCACAACCCATGTGCCAACTTGTGACGCCGCCTTCTTCCACGCCTACCCAAACCGCATAAACCCCGAGGGCTGGCTCGACGTAATCTTCAATAGAGATATTTGCGGTGGGAAATCCAATTTGACGACCACGCTGGTCTCCTCTAACTACCCGCCCTTCAACCTCCCAAGGGCGACCGAGGAGCTGAGCTGCGCCCGCAGGGTTGCCGTCCGACAGACAATTCCGAATGTTGGTAGAGGAATAAATGGTTCCGCCAGCTTCTTTGACCGGCTCAACTGCTGATAGTCCGAAGCCGTCCAAGCTTGCGCGTTCGCGAAGATAAGCAACATCACCGGAGCGTCCCGCCCCGAAAACAAAGTCATAACCAACGGTGACATGTTTAGCGTGAAATCCGCTTTTGATAAATGTGTCAACAAACTGATCGTGTGTGAGTTGCGACGTTTCATCATCAAAATGAACGACCAGTAACTGTTCAACCCCTATGGACTCGAGGCGCCGAACCTTGCTGCGCAGTGGTGTAAGTTGAAATGCAGGTTCTTGGGGTCTGAAGAATCTTCGCGGATGCGGCTCAAACGTGATCACTGAGAGAGGGGCACCCATTTTCTCTGCATTCATGGCCGCCTCATTAATCACTGCTTGGTGACCGAGGTGGACCCCATCGAAATTTCCGATGGCAACCGACGAATTCTGGACAAAGTCCGGTAAACCGGCGACGTGTCTAAATATACGCATAGCGGCAACTTTGGTAACTACCGCAGACGAGCAAGTCAAACCATTAACTGCCCAACGGTAAAAGGAAAATCAGGCTTTTTTTCTGTTATTTGGGACCCACAACGTCGCGGTACCGTCGATCACAACTTTTTCGCCAATTGAGCAAATAGCTTCGCAAATCACATTATTATTATGTTTGATGATTTCCTTAACTGTCACGCGTGTCTGGACGGTGTCTCCGATCCGGACTGGCGCGCGAAAATTAAGGTTTTGGTTAAGATACGCGCAGCCAGGCCCTGGCAATTTCGTCCCCAAAACGGACGAAATATAGCCACACGTGAGCATGCCGTGCGCAATCCGGCCCTTAAAAGCCGTCTGTTTCGCAAATTCTTCATTAACGTGCAGTGGATTATCATCTCCAGAAATCTGAGAATATTGAACAATATCGGTCTCGGTTACGGTACGAACGTAAACATCGGTCATGCCAATCTCGAGATCATCGATAAAATATCCATGTAGTTCTTCCATCGTGGCAATTACCGCGGCGGGCGTTACATGTTGATCCATAATTCCTGTCAACTCCTGTGCATCTTTGCACCGCGACATTTTGCGGCGCAATAATTTATATT
>CAJWSW010000113.1 GCA_913046035.1 uncultured Alphaproteobacteria bacterium
CATATCGATCGTTGATCGCGGACGAGCGGAGTTATGGGATTTAGCGCCCCTTGTCAACGTCAAAAACACGCAGAGCTTGTCTATTCATAAGCTTCTGCAACAATTAAAGCTGAATTTGTTGATAAACAGCCCCGATCAGAATATAGGATCAGCAATGTCTACACGCAAGCGAGTTCACAACCGCCGAAAAACGGGGGTGAATAATGTTCATGCGCCCAAATCAGACCGATCACCTGCGCGCGCGGCTATGTCTTGGATATATGGGGTGCATGCCGTAAATATGGCGCTCTCAAACCCCGATAGAGAGCTACATCGACTGGTTGTAACCAAGGAGGCATTTAAAACCATAGACAACGCGGACGCAGGGTTCACAATCGAAATTCTTGACCGTCGCGAAATCACATCACTTCTTCCACCAGGCGCCACTCATCAGGGCATCGCACTCTTGACCGATCCTTTGCCCACCGTTTCCATAAATGATTTGATTTCAACGGCCGCTGATAGAGACCGGATGTCAATATTGGCGCTGGATCAAATTACAGATCCGCAAAATGTTGGCGCGATCCTCCGCTCTGCGGCAGCATTCGGCGCTGATGCCGTGCTGGTCCCCGATAGGCATACACCAGAAACTTCCGGCGCTATGGCAAAAGCAGCGTCGGGTGCCATTGAAGCCGTACATATGGTTCGGCCAACCAATTTAGTAAGAGCACTTCGCACCCTGAAGTTAAGCGGTTTTTGGGTCGTTGGCTTAGATGTAAATGCCTCTTCACCGATTGGAACAATGGATTTACCCGATAAATGTATTTTGGCTTTTGGCGCGGAGGGTAGAGGGCTCCGTCGTCTTACCCACGACGCCTGCGATTTGTTGGTAAGCATCCCAACGACCGACGCAATTCAGAGCCTTAATGTATCTGCGAGCGCCGCGATCGCTGTATATGAGTGGAACCGTCAACGATAAAATAGTGCTAAAATGTTGCTCGAAAATCAGGCAAGCGACTTAAAACGGACCAAAACACGGAGCACGAAAGGTAAATAATCAATGTCCCACTCATCGAGCGGTGGTTCGAAACACTTGACTGTATCAACTAATCCTCTCATCTCGGCACAATGAGGAGCTCACTATCTGCACTAGTCATACTACTGACGATCATTGGAGCGGTTGCTACTGTTGACAGAACCTTTGCCACACCGCCAAAGTTGACAGAGAGCGAAGTCGCAAAGATCCGAAGCATCATTTCAGGTCAACTCCAGGCCTTTCTGAGCGATGATGCGCAAAAAGCGTTTTCCTATGCGGCTCCCTCAATCAAAGAAAAATTTAAAACACCTAAAAAGTTTTTGAAAATGGTGAGGCGATATTACTTTCCAATTTATCGTCCGCGTGATTTTGAGTTCCGACCCATACAAATGGTTGATGACAAAATAATTCAACCGCTTGCAGTCATCGGGCCCTCAGGGGTTCAAGAAATCGTTCTATACTCATTGGAACAACAACCAGACCATTCGTGGAAGATTGGCAGTTGCATCATGATAAATAGTCTGGGCGAAGGAACCTAACAAGGAATGCGTCAAGCTAAATTTACAAGTATCAATGCTCCAAACAACCGCTACTGGGGTGGCGGGATGTTTTTTAACGGTTTGGGGTTATATTAGAGTAAACGGAGACTGCTTGTGACCGAACACCCTATGATTAACGTAACGAAAATGCCGGGCCCATTTGGACAGCCGGTTCGCCGTGTGGAAGATCCAGCGCTTCTCACCGGCGTTGGGCGTTACGCGGACGATATCCATTTTCCGAATATGTTGCAGGCGGCATTCGTCCGCAGCGCCTACGCCCATGCACTTATTAAAGAAATCGATACTTCAGCCGCTCGGCAGTTACCCGGCGTTCATGCTGTATTTTTAATGGACGATTTAGCGCCGCTGCTATCAGCCGATCGTTTATCGGTAGGCATGCCAAGCAAGTCTTATAGGCAGTTGCGCGATAGGCCAATTTTAGCAAATACCGAAGTGTGCCACGTTGGCGAGCCAATAGCAGTTGTTGTAGCGGACGATCGCTATATCGCTGAGGATGCTGCTGCACAGGTGGATGTAAGTTACGACATATTGCCAGCATCCGCGGATCCAGAAAAGGCCGCACAACCTGGGTCTCCCGTGGCCCACGCCGACGCCGAACACAATATCCTGGCCGAATTTTCAATGGGTTACGGGAATACCGACATCGCGTTCGCAAACGCCCCACACGTTCTATCTGAGAAATTCGAACTCCATAAAGGGCTCGGGATGGCGCTTGAAGGCCGTGGATTAGTTGCAAGATATGATCCGTTAGAAGATCGCCTCGTGGTTTGGCTGGCGACACAGATGCCGCACATGGCGCAACGTACATTAATTAATCTGCTTAACCGAAACGAGACAAATACACGGGTGGTAACACCTGATATTGGTGGCGGATTCGGCCCCAAGCTCGTTTTCTACCCGGAAGACATCGTAGTAGCTACGGCGGCACTATTGTTGAAAGCGCCGGTGAAATGGATTGAAGATCGGCGAGAACATTTTACAAGCTCCACCCAAGAACGTGACCAGATCTGGGACATGGAACTTGCTGTCGACGATGATGGAAAAATCTTAGGCATCCGTGGCAACATGATCCACGATCATGGGGCTTATACAGCGCGTGGTGTCAACGTTGCACAAAACGCCGGAAGCATTGTTCCGGGCCCTTACGAGGTTGAAAATTACAATCTAGACATCAAGCTTGTTCTTACTAACAAGCCTTGCGTTACCCCGGTCCGAGGGGCGGGTTATCCTCAAGGTAGCTTCGTAATGGAGAGGCTGCTAGATCGCGCGGCCGAACGACTTAATCTCGGCCGTGACGAAATCCGCCGCCGCAACTTAATACAGCCAGAAAACATGCCGTATACTCGGCCACTAGCCAGCAGGGCCGATCCATCGGTCGTAATCGATGAGGCGGATTTTCCTAAATGTATGGAAACGGCACTCAGAATTAGTCGATGGGACGATTTTCCAGCCCGGCAGAGCGCAGCAGCAGCCGAAGGTCGATTACTAGGAATTGGTCTTTCTGTATATCTAAAAGGATCCGGCCGCGGTCCTTTCGAAGCGGCTACGGTCCGGGTCGGACCATCAGGCCGCGTCAACGTCATATCTGGCGTATCTGCTATCGGGCAAGGAACACGCACAATGCTCGCTCAGATCGTTGCTCAATCCCTTGGCATGGAAACTGAAGATATCGATGTTGTAATCGGTGATACATCCGCAATTCCATACGGAATGGGCGCTGCGTCTAGTCGCCAAACTGTAACAGCCGGCTCTTCTGCGAGATCTGCTGCGGAAGAAGTTCGAGACAAAGCCAAACGTGTAGCAGCGAATTTACTGGAGGCCGCCGAAGCTGACCTCGAAGTTTCGGGAGGCCGCGTCCATGTAAAAGGTGTGCCGGGTATGTCCATCGGATTAGGCGAAATCGCCTCCCAGCTAGCGGGTGCGGCCACGGGTTTTGCCCTGCCTGCCGGCGAAAAACCGGGTCTCGAGGCGCATGTCGCGGAACAGATTGATGGGTTAGCGTTTTCCAACGGAGCCCATGTAGCAGAAATCGAAGTCGACGCCGACACAGGTAATGTAAAGGTTCTTAATTATGTTATTGCCCATGATTGCGGCGTGATGGTGAATCCACTGGTGATTGACGGGCAAGTCGCAGGTGGTGCAGCACATGGCCTAGGCTTTGCAATGTTTGAGAAAATGATCTGGGACGATCAAGCCCAACCTCAATCTACAAACCTAGCGGAGTATTTAATACCTGGATCGGCAGAAGTTCCGAGCGTTCAAATCGAACATATTGTTGTCCCCTCCTCACAAAACCCCCTTGGAGTGAAGGGAGTTGGAGAAAGTGGTCTTGTTCCGGTACCTGCAGTCATTGTGTCCGCGATTGAGAACGCGATGAGTGGCAAGGGAGTCAGGTTGTCTAATATACCGGTCAGCCCAACGGATATCCTCGTCTCCGCTGGCCTGGATCAAAACCACAACTAAGCTTGCCGTCAGAAAAAGCTCAGGACATAATTTGGAAAAAAAGGTATGAGCATAGGAAGCCCCCATGTCGCGTTTTAAGGACTACACTCCTCATGGAGTAATTCCAGCAACGCTCTCGGCGTTTAACCCGGATTACGGTTTTGATTGGTCAGAAACTCGACGCCACCTGGCTTTCGTCGCAGCTGTCGATGGCGTAACCGCCATAACGGTTAACGGCCACGCGTCGGAGGTTCATGCCTGCACCCTTGATGATCAAACTAAGATGATGGATGAAGCCGCCGACGAAGTAGGGGCACAGTTGCCTCTCATTTGTGGGGTTTATGCCGACGGCAGCCACATTGCGGCGAATATTGCTCGTATGGCAGACGCTCATGGAGCGTCCGCTTTACTTTGCTTTCCACCCGGTGCCATGGGCATGGGTGGTATCCGACACCGCCCTGAAATGGGAACCGCCCACATCAAAATGATCGCGGATGCTACTGATTTACCGATGATAGTTTTTCAGTACAGTAATGAGCTCGCCTACCCGCTTGATACCCTCGTTCAGATTTGCGAAGACGTCCCAAGCGTAAAAGCGATCAAGGATTGGTCGCCGCCACAACTGCACGAACGTCACATCAAGACACTGCACGGGCTGTCTCGGCCAGTTAACGTCCTGTCAACCAATTCTGCATGGCTTATGTCATCGCTCGTAATGGGGGCGGATGGATTATTATCCGGGGCTGGCTCGGTTATTGCCGACCTACAGGTTGCACTATTTCGTGCTGTTGAAGCCAAAGATCTTGAGCTAGCACAAGAGCTTGCCGATCGTATATTCCACACCACGCAAGTCTTTTACTGTGATCCATTCGGGGACATGCATAACCGAATGAAGGAAGCACTTGTGCTTCTTGGGCGGCTAGAAGGCCCCGCAGTCGTGCGACCGCCACTGATGAAACTCACCGATACAGAGGTGGCGACCATCGCGGAAGCGCTGAGTTTGGCTAGGCTGAAACGCGACGGTGCGGATCGAATTGGATTGTCAACGCTCGCAGCTGAATAGACCGGTCGGAGAAATTCCAAAAAAGGTTGAGTTAGAATTTATAAGTATGAAATCACTATTTGCATTTAAATGTAATCTACCTGAATTTAATATTATTTGTTTTCCGCGGTATGGAAATTCTGGTTTAAAAGGAACGGATGGTAAATCTAGACCAGGTATGGAGT
>CAJWSW010000114.1 GCA_913046035.1 uncultured Alphaproteobacteria bacterium
TTTTTTAAATCCCGCTTTTTTTTTTAACCGATAGACGGCAGTTTACAGTTTCTCCTCTATACGGTGAGTAACTGCTTGACCGCAAAAGTGCGGTACCATCGGGGACCGCAATCAGATCATACCGCCGGCGCCCATCGAATATTGCTGTCTGAGTTCTGCAAGGCTTTCCCACATCCATCTCTCGGATAAGAGCGATTACAGCACTGGTAAGATCCATTACGCCGGTCCGAAGTTCGATTGGCACGCGATCACGATCGTCGATTTCAGGTTCAGGGACTATTCGATCTACACTCGCCACCCTATTGTTAAACTTTATATCTATGTAGCGGTCCTTTCCGCGCCAATTATTGTGCTGCCCTGCGACTAAAGGCATAACGCCGACATCAGAAATTTGACCTCGTGAATAGGCCCTCATCCACCACGGAAATATGCGCCCGATCATGCCGACTGTTTGCACCTTCGCATCAAACTTATATGCATCTGTACCGAGATTTATATCCACATTGAGATTAACGACATGGAACCCACCAACGTACATTCTATACATCAAGTATATGTCTCGGCTCGCCGCACCCACTGGTTGAACCAAGAATACTATTGTCGGCAGAATTAAAAGGTATGTCCTAATCTTCATTACACCGAATTAATTAAGTTGAACCGAGATATTTTTATATAAGTCTTCTAGGATGTTATGTGCGGGTCGCGTTGACAAGGCCTAGAACGCCGCACTATATCCTGCGCGGTTCCGAGTAGTTTTCGGGCGCGTAGCTCAGCGGGAGAGCACTCGCCTCACACGCGAGGGGTCGCTGGTTCAATCCCAGCCGCGCCCACCATTTTTCTTAATTCAAGCACAGAACGCAGATAAGATGCAGGAGCGGCTGGTTGCTGCCAAACGCAGAAAGTAGAGAATTGCAATTTTTTCTCGGGAGTGGAAAGATAAAGACATAAAATTAAAAACATCTGCAATGTGAGGAAACGAAATGAGCCCAGATTCGAATTCCGGCCCCGCACTTATTGGGATCGAGCCAACGATTTATCCCGATAACGACCTCACGCAACGGCCGCTAGCCCGAGCGAAGTTCTTGAAGAATACTTGGTACGTAGCCATGCCTTCGGAGGAACTGAAAGAGGGCGAGATCGTGCACCGCACCATTCTCAACCAACCAGTTGCAATTTACCGTAAAGAGGATGGCGGTGTGGCTGCAATACGAGATATGTGCCCGCATCGCCAGGTACCGTTATCAATGGGCACATTGCAATCTGGTAATCGCATACAGTGTATCTATCACGGGCTTCAGTTTGGACCGGACGGCAAATGCATGCACAACCCGCATGGCAGTCAGAAAATTTCAGATGCCCTTCATCTGCCAGCCTATACGATGGTTGAGAAACACCGGTTACTATGGATCTGGATGGGCGACAAACCCGCTGATCTCGATAAAATTCCAGACTACAGTGTCATCGACAACAGCCCGGAATTGCATATCACAGAGTTTGGCTATCTAAATGCAAAATGCCACTACGGCTTAATGATAGACAACCTGCTGGATCTTAGTCACATCTGCTTTACCCACGCCGGCATTCTCGGTAATCCGGACACCGCTGAGACAGATCCGGATGTCACTGTCGAAGGAGATACCGTGACCGTGTCCCGTTATTCTGAGGACGCGGAAACGCCTGGCATGATAAAAATGTTCACCGACGACCCGGAACTGCAGGCCCGCGGCAAGCAATGGACAGCCATCACATGGTATCCTGCTTCTAACCTGCTACTTAATTTTGGCGCCTCCAAGCTCGGTGAACCCAGGGAAAACGGGACCGGCTACATGGCACTTCACTGGCTAACCCCGGAAACCGACCGGACAACTCACTACTATTATTGTGCTGCGCGCTGGAATGTACAGACAGACGACGCACGCAACAAAGAAATCCGCGAGCTGATTTATAAGATGCGAACCTTTGCGTTTGCTGATCAAGACATGCCAGTAATCGCAGCTCAGCAGGTTGCGCAGGACTCGCTTGATCATGAGCCGAATCCGGCGAAATTGAGTATCGATGCCGGTCCCAACGCTTACGAAAAGATCCTCAACCGGCTGATCGCGGAAGAGAGCTGAACTTGAACAATTATGCATGATAAAGATTTAGGGAGTGGTTGAGAGCCCGCTCCCTCCTTTTTTTGGCGCTGCGACTATAAAATTCCGCGTTAAGCTCTGAGCACTAGTAAACTGTTTGCCTCAAGAATATCAACACACCCTCTCGACGCTTCGACCCGTTGCGATTAGCTTTAAAACTGCGTAAAGCAACAAAATATTGACATGATATTGCCATCCACGCGGTCAAAAATTTAAGACCTTCCGCGAAGGGCATGCAAGTCACAAGTCGCAGCAAACAAATTGCAGATAGATAGAAAATAGATCCTTGCTAACCGACGAAAGAAATACCTTCATAACGGAAACCGGCCCTGACAAGCCTATGGGCAAACTATTTCGACGGTACTGGATTCCATTTTTACTTTCAGAGGAAATTGCGGAGAAGGGCTGCCCTCCGGTCCGTGTTAGCCTGATGTCGGAAAAACTCATTGCCTTTCGAGACAGCGAGGGCTCAATAGGTTTGATTGAAGAATTCTGCGCTCACCGACGTGTCTCGCTATGGTTTGGACGCAATGAGCATGGGGGCATTCGCTGCCCCTATCATGGATGGAAATTCGATGTTGCGGGCAACTGCTTGGAAATACCTTCGGAGCCTGAAAATAGCACCTTCCGCAATGAGGTATCACTTACATCCTATCCCTGCGTTGAACGTGGCGGCATCGTGTGGACCTATATGGGTCCGGCTGAACACACTCCAAGACCCCCCGCGTTTGAATGGGCAACCATCCCTGAGGATCAATGCTATCACACTAAACGCTTGCAGGAATCCAACTATCTCCAGGCACTTGAAGGTGGAATAGATTCTAGCCACGTCGGATTTCTGCACACGGGTGAACTGCGTAGCGACCCGTTGCATCACGGTTCTAAGGGATCGGACTATCATTTAGCGGATCGACGGCCAAGATTTGAGGTAAAGGAAACAGCGGGCGGGCTCAATATGGGCGTTCGGCGAAACGCAGGTGAAGACAAATACTATTGGCGTATTACTCCTTGGATAATGCCTTGGTATACAATCGTACCCCCGTATGGAGACAACCCCTTACATGGGCATGCTTGGGTGCCTATCGATGACGAGAACTGTTTTGCTTGGACGTTCTCTTACCACCCGAGTAGGCCGCTGAGCGAGTTAGAACTTTCAGTCATGAAAGAAGGTGGCAGTCTGCATGTAAACCAGATTGCTGGAACGTTTCGACCGATAGCAAACCGTGACAACAACTACCTTATAGACCGGCAAGCTCAGAAAGCCGGCACTTCCTCTAGCGGCGTGAAGGGTATCGCAATGCAAGACGCATCAATTCAGGAGAGTATGGGTCCTGTAGCCGACCGTGGGCGGGAAAACCTGGTGCTGACCGACCGCGGTATTTCGTTGGCACGGCGTCAACTTATTAAAGCAGCCACCGAATTAGAGGCAGGAATATCTCCACCTGGGCTAGACCCGTTGGCGCAAGCAGTTCGCTCCGCTTCGTTCGAACTAGACCGAGCGATACCATTCGATGAAGCGCCGGGCGAACCAACGAAAGTAAAAAAGGGCGTTGCCCACACATCGATCTAAACAAAAGGAGTATAATTGTGACGGACAAACTCGACCCGCGCGCCGCTGGCGCACGCAGATTTAAGGATAAAATTTGCGTAATAACTGGCGCTGGTCAGGGTATCGGCCGCGCGACTGCAAGGCGACTTGGCCAAGAAGGCGGTAAAATCGTGATCGCAGACCGGATCGACGAAACGGCGACAAGTACACTCAAAGAGCTCCATGAACACGATGTTGAAGCGACGAAGGTTATTGTGGACCTCAGCACCTACAAAGGAGCCAAGGACCTTATGAACGAGGCGCGGTCGATATTCGGCCGTATTGATGTGCTGATCAATAATGTGGGCGGCACGATCTGGATGAAACCTTTTCACCTCTATACAGAGGAGGAAGTGGAAATGGAGTTGGAGCGCTCTTTAATGCCAACTTTGTGGGGGTGTCGAGCGGTACTTCCGATCATGATAGAGCAGCAAGCGGGCTCAATCGTAAATCTCGGCTCGCAGTCGGTGCGAGGGCTATACCGCTTACCCTACGCATCAAGCAAGGGTGGCATCCTTGCCTTAGGCAAAGTTCTCGCCATGGAGTACGGGAAATATGGCATCCGCATTAACACGATGTCGCCCGGCGGTACCGATATTTCTGATCGTATAACAGATCGGTCTTTTGTGCGTCCGGGCGTTATCGCAGAAGACCCGGAAAACGCAGACACATTCCGCAAAGAAATGATTGAAGACATCACAAATCAGCAAGCGATTAAACGTCGTGGCACACCCGAAGAACAAGCGGCGGCGATAGCATTCCTTGCTTCAGAGGATGCAAGCTTTATCACTGGCGACAATATCAATTGTAGCGGTGGTCAGTCCTGATTGCTGCGCTATAAACGCGTGAACTTCTAAAAATCGCCAAACTATCTATAAATTTGTTACCTGCGACTTAATCTCACTATTCCCTTCAAAGAACACACGCACGCTGCAGAAAAATGACCCCTATGTTTGAAAATCGCGGTAGATGCTTCTCTCAATTTCAGACCTCAGTTCAGCAGATACCTCCGGCTCGATGCCGAACCAGTACTTCCACGCCGGCGGGCCCTGATGCAACAACATCCCGAGACCATTAATGGTCGGATTGCCGCGTTTACGGGCTGCTGCAAGGAAAGGCGTCTCGAGGGGAATATAGATAATATCTATCACCAACGCGTCATTCGGGAGTTTATCCAATTTTATATCAAGTGCATCTTCGCCTTTCATACCCTGGCTGGACACATTAACGACCATGGTCAATCCGTCGAGCAACTCGTGCCTTTCCTCCCAGGAATAGACCGTGAGCGGCGGTCCCATATCCCTTGCAAGCCGCTCGGCGTTCTCTCGTGTACGGTTAACCACCCGTATGTCGGTGGCACCCTCATGTTGTAGTGCATAGCAAACAGCGCGGGCGCCACCACCGGCGCCAATTACCATGGCGGGACCAGCATTTGCCCGCCAGTCAGGATG
>CAJWSW010000115.1 GCA_913046035.1 uncultured Alphaproteobacteria bacterium
ATTTCATCCGCGATCATGGTGAGGAAGTTAGCCCGCGTATCGCGTGATGTCGCGGCATAGGCCTCAAAGGCCCTCTCTGCTGCAATGACGGCCTTTTCTACAAGTGCGGGGGTACCAACGCAAAACTCCTGCGCCACGCCCTTTACCGGCTGCGAAGAGAAACGTCCATCCGTTTCGACCCATTCTCCTGTAATGTAGTGTTTACCTGTCAGCATGATAGTAAGCTCCTTAAAGTAGATTACGCGAAGCGAGATTACGCATTAAAGCGGAAGATCCAAAGGTCCACGGCGCGCAATCGCTGCATTTGCGGACGTCATTCGACAATGAGCCAAGGCCTGTAGCCGAGATTTCAACACGGTCGCCGACTTTATGCGTGAACCCCTCACCGGGTATGTCACGATCTTCTGTTGGCGCGAAGAGCGTTCCTAAATAGAGCATAAAGCCATCTGGGTATTGGTGGTTTTTGTTAATCGTTTGGGCCACGAGATCTGTTGGATCTCGGCTGATCTCGGACATCAGCGAGCGGCCTTGGAGGACAAAACCGTCGTCGCCCTTTACCGTCATTACTAGCTCAGCAGACCGGACATCGGCCATTGAATAGCTCTTGTCAAAGAGACGGATGAATGGACCGATGGAAGCAGAGGCGTTGTTGTCCTTGGCTTTGGACAACAGCAAAGCCGAGCGCCCCTCGAAATCCCGCAGATTTACATCGTTGCCAATGGTTGCCCCTTTAATAGTGCCCTTGCTGTTCACAGCCAGAACGATTTCCGGTTCGGGGTTGTTCCAGACCGATTTCGGATGCAGACCTACTGGCGCACCCCAACCGACTGCAGACAGGATTTGCGCCTTTGAGAACACCTCAGCATCAGGACCGATACCCACCTCGAGGTATTGAGACCATAGCCCTTCCTTTATCAAGGCTTGCTTGACTTTTTCAGCATCATCAGAGCCCGGTGTGATGTTCGACAGGCTTGATCCCATCAGATCGCCGATACGAGATCGGATAGCTTTGGCGGCTTGCGGTTCGCCTGCCGCGCGCTCTTCGATCACCCGTTCAACCATCGACCTTGCAAAGGTGACACCAGCTGCTTTGACCGCTTGCAGATCATTGGGTGCGAGCAGGTGACGCTTCGACGGGTCGCTCTGAGCGGTAATGCTGTCTTCCTCAAGATCCCTTAAGTTCGCAAGCCGCTGACCCGTGACGCCGACAACATAGGATGCGGGATCGTCCAATTCTAGCAGATCACGCATGGTTGGCGCCTCGCGTGAAGTAATGTCGAAGACTTCTTCGCCACGCAGTGCCACAAGAATCGGCCCTAGTCCTGGCACCCAAACCCGGCCAATGAAACTGCCAACAACATTACTCAGATTCGTAGTCGACATCTCATGATATCCAATGCTCGCGATCGCCCAGTACTACGTGGATCGACTTGGTTTCCATGTATTCTTCTAAACCCATCATGCCGCACTCGCGTCCTGTGCCAGAACGCTTAAAGCCGCCCATGGGCTGCTCTGGCCCTCCTACAATCGTTGTATTCACCCAGCACCGACCAGCCCGCATTTTGCGGATTGCTCCAAGTGCCTTATCGATGTTTTTGCTCCAGACGGAAGCTGCCAAGCCGTACTCCGTGTCGAGCGCCATGGAGATCGCTTCATCGACAGTCTCAAACGTCATAACCGATATGACCGGCCCGAAAATTTCTTCCCGCGCAATCGCCATTTCAGGGGTTACACCAGAAAAGACCGTGGGTGAGATGAATTCACCGCCTGAGGGCGACGTGGTTTCGCCACCTGCATCAAGTATTGCTCCGTCGGACTGTCCTTTTTCAATATAGTCAAGGATCTTGTTGAAGTGCTGCGGGGTGACAATGGCGCCCATCTGCGTATCCGGATCGAGAGGATCGCCAATTTTCACTTTTGAAAGCTTCTTAATTAGCTTCGCTTTAAATTCGTCGGCGATGGAAGCTTCAATAATCAAGCGAGAGCCGGACACGCAGCACTGCCCTGCGTTGAAGCAAAGGCCAAAGGCAACGCCATCCACCGCATCATCCAGATTGGCGTCTGCAAACACAACCTGAGGGTTCTTTCCACCGAGTTCTAACCCAACTTTTTTGAGGTTTGACTTTGACGCTTCCAAGACGCGTTCCCCAACCGCAGTGGATCCAGTGAATGAAATCATGTCGATATCCAGATGTTTAGACATGGCTTCACCCACAACTGGACCACTGCCGGTAACAACGTTGTAAACCCCTTTTGGCAAACCCGACCCATTTAGAATATCGGCAAAAATCAGGCTGGTGGTCGACGTCATCTCGGAAGGCTTTAAGACCACGGTGCAGCCTGCAGCAAGAATGAACGGCAACCGTTCTGCCAGAACAATAAATGGGAAATTCCAAGGGGTGATGAGACCCACAACACCAATTGGCTGTTTAGTCACCAGTCCAATCATGCCTTCGCCATAGGTGTTGTGGGTCTCGCCCGAGACCATGCGCGCCATTCCTGCTGCGGCCTCGTAGTGATCTGCGGCCGCATCGATTTCTGCCTTCGCCTGACTTATTGGCTTGCCCGTTTCAAGGGTCTCCCAATACGCCATTTCGTCCAAACGATCACGGATACCCTGTGCAGCCTTGATCAGAATGCGCCCCCGCTCTGCACCAGGCGTCTCTGCCCAAACATTTTCAAAAGCTTGGCGAGCCGCAGAAACCGCAAGATCAACATCGGCTGACCCACATAAAATCACTGAACTTACCACAACCCCGTGACCTGGGCTTACACGCTCAAAACGTTCTCTCTCACCTCTCTCTATCCAGACATTATTTATAAAAAAGTTATTTTTGCGAATAGTGATTGGAAGTGACTTGTTCATTAGTTTACCTTTGTTTGGCTGGAGCTGAAGCGCTTGATCAAATTACGTAAATTTTTACTGGAGTAGCTGGCCACGGCAATAGCAAGGACAATCCCGATAACAATCCGCTGCCAATATGGGTTGATACCAAGAAGATTAAATGCATTAGCCATCATGCCAATAATGAGCGCACCGCAAAGCGTACCAACAACGGTTCCGATACCGCCCATTAGTGAGACGCCTCCTATTGCGGCAGCGGCTATAGCGTCGAGTTCCCAACCAATTCCAGTACGCACTGCTTCACCTGATTGCATCCTTGCAACCAGCATCAAACCTGCAAAAGCAGATAGGAAACCACTTATCCCATAAGTCAGTATCTTTACTCGCGCAACATTGATACCGGCAAGGCGTGCCGCTTCTTCGTTACCTCCAACTTGATATATTTGGCGTCCAACATCAGTGTAACGAAGGAAAAGTATGGATACTGCACCGGCGAAGAAGAACAATATTGCTGGGACTGGCAGTCCCAGAATCACACCGTCAGCAAGCAAGAACAATTCGTCGGGTAAAGTTCCGAAAATTGGGCGACTGTCCGAATATGCCATCGCTATTCCGCGCACGATTGCCATGGTGGACAGTGTCACAATAATTGGTTGAAAATTAAAAGCTGTTACAAAATATCCGTTTACGACACCAATTAATATTCCGGCCAATAGAGCTATGTGGATCCCCACTATTGGCGGCAGTGTAGCGGACAGCCCTGCGATTAATACTGATGAAAGTGCGACGATTGAACCAACCGATAAATCAAGTCCTCCTCCTATCAAAACAAAGCACATACCTAAGGCAACGAAACCCAACAAAGACGTTTGTTTTAAAATGTTGGTAAGATTACCTGGATCTAGAAACGTAGGTGATAAGAGACCAAAAATTAAGGTCATAAGAACTAATACTGTGATGAAGGGATAAATCTTGAAGAACTTTTTCATTAATTATTCCTCCACCATGATGTTCTTAACTATCCCAAATTCAAGCACGTCAAAACTCCGCTCAATATCAACATCGAGCTCATAAATACCCGCCTTGATTGCTTCAAGAGTTGCAGTGACAACAACCTGCTCTTCAATTTTGCCATAGGTCCAAGCACGCCGACCCCAAAACTCAGTATTTGAGCGCGGATTAGGCGAGGCTTTCACAAGTTTAAAACCTTTCCAAAATTTTAGAGCTGTCATTATCGAGAAATCAGACGCTTTATCTCCGTTTGGTGCCAGCGAGATGACCAGATCAAATCGCTCACCCAATTTCACCTTTTCAGGCAGAATGACATTCTCCGCCGTAACTATGACCGGAGCATTTTCAGGAATGCCGCCGCTTTCTGCCGCTTCGGCAGCAGCCTGAATTTGCTCCAGATAAACCCTTCCTTCACGGGTTGCATCCGTATTCGGGAAATCGGCTTCTAAAAATGCAAATATTTCTTTAAACTTCTCACCGTCACCGGTCTCTTGTAGAAGTGCGACATAGTTCCTAAGAATATCGAAGCGAAGGTCTTCCTGAATTATGCCAGATGTTACATCTTGTAGAAGTCTAGAATAGGACGTTTCAGCAAGCTCTAAATTTCCACCACCCCGCGCAGAGTTAGCAATGCCTATGCGTGCAAGAAGAGCGTACTCACTATCTGGAAAACGCTCTATAACCTCCTCATACAGTGGAATCGCGCGGTGGTAGACCCGGGTTAGTTCCAAATTATTTGCTCTTGTGTATGGCGCTTTAGCTAAATCTATTTGAAAAAGCGGCGAAACTGTTGAATAAAGCACGCCGTTTATCAATACTAGTAGTCCTAAAACGGCAGTCATGGGCTTAATCATATACCT
>CAJWSW010000116.1 GCA_913046035.1 uncultured Alphaproteobacteria bacterium
ACAAATGTTCCCTCAGAAATACAGAGTAATGCGTCGTGTGCCTCGTACATATCAGCAGAGGCAAAATAAACATCGTTGGTAGCAACCAACGGGATGTCGTGGTCATAAGCAAGTTTTAAGAGCCCATCCTCGGTTTGGCCTTCACGCGCAGTTCCGTGCCGTTGTATCTCGATATAAAATCTGCCGGGAAACATATCGGCGAGACGTTTACACATCCTGTGAGCCGCTGCCATTTGCCCATCTGCAACTAAGCGGCCTAACGGCCCCTCAGAACCGCCAGCGAGACACAAAAGCCCATCAGCACGATACCCGATGTTTTCGAGCGTTGTGTGGGCATCTCCGTGCTCAGTAGTGAGAAATGCCTCGGACGCAATCTCCATTAAATTTTGATATCCAGTTTCGTTTTGTACCAGCAAAACAAGACGGTCATGAGGAGAGGCTTCAGGGTTAGCATTTGAATGCTTTCCAGCCTCCCCGTCGCGAGCGACATCTATCTGGATACCGATAATTGGCTGGATACCAGCCTTCGAAGCTGCGATCGAGAATTCCAGGGCGCCGAATAGGTTATTAGTGTCAGTTACTGCTACTGCTGGCGTTCCGTGGTCTTTGCATAGATCCACCAGCTTTGGCAGCTTGATCGCACCCTCGGATAGGGAATAAGCAGTGTGAACGCGCAGATGAACAAAGGTTTGATCTGTCATCGAATCAGTTTAGGGCGAATCGATAATGATAGAAGAGACTAGTTTGGATTTTCTGTGGATGAAAATACACAATATTTATACCAATCCCGCATTTGGATGCAGACAAGGTTCGCCAAAAATCGATGCCTGGGCGCCCTTGGGTCCAAAGAGGGTGAGATCCGTTCCTTGCGCCGCTGTCGTATTTTAAATGACTGGGCAATAACGACCCCGCTATACCTCCTCCAAGATGCCGCTGCGAATTGTCAAGGTTCGATCCATGCGAGCTGCGAGGTCCGGGTTGTGAGTGGCAACAAGCATGGCGACCCCTGAATCATTTGACAGTGTCACCAGCAATTCAAATACGCGTTCAGCTGTTTTATGGTCAAGATTGCCCGTGGGTTCATCCGCGATAAGCAAATGCGGCCGATTGGCTAGCGCCCGGGCAATGGCAACTCGTTGTTGTTCCCCACCCGACAGGCGCGCTGGTCGATGAGTGATCCTGTCTGCTAGACCAACTGTCTCAAGAAGCGCGTGCGCCCGTTCCTCTGCAACCAATTTTGAGACTGAAGCAATCATTTGCGGCACAACTACATTTTCTAAAGCAGAGAATTCTGGCAATAGGTGATGGAACTGATAGATAAAGCCGATCATCACCCGGCGTAATTCAGTCCGCCTGTCATCGGTCAGCTTACTGCATGTCACGCCGGACATTGTAATTTCGCCCACATCGGGGCGTTCTAGCAGTCCGGCCACATGCAAAAGGGTCGATTTTCCCGCACCAGACGGGCCAACAAGTGCAACAGTTTCGCCACGCTTAATGCACACCGACCCGCCACGTAATACCTCTAGATCGTCACCTCCTTGTTTGAAGGTTTTGACAATTCCATCGAGTGCAAGCACCGCATTATTCATAACGCAGCCCCTCAACCGGATCGAGGCGCGCCGCCCTCCACGATGGATACAGCACCGCAAAGAACGAGAGGCTAAGGGACATGCAGACGACGGTGAAAACGTCGGAAGTCTTAACTACTGATGGCAGTTGCGATAAGAAATAGATTTCGGCAGCAAAAAGCTCGGTGCCCGTCAGCCCTTGCAGCCATTGCCGAATGGTTTCTATATTTCCGGCAAAGGCGATACCCAGACAGAAACCAATCGTTGTTCCGATAATACCCACCGAAGCACCTGCCAACAGGAAGATCCGCATCACCATGCCACGTGTAGCTCCCATGGTACGAAGGATCGCGATGTCACGTCCCTTACCCTTTACCAGCATTATCATGCCTGAAATTATATTGAACGCAGCAACTAGGATAATCAATGTCAGGATAAGAAACATCACGTTACGTTCGACTTCAATCGCATTAAAAAAACTAGAATTAGCCTGTTGCCAGTCCACGACTTGAACTGCGTTACCCGCGGCGCTGACAATTTCCATCCCGATGCTCCGGACACGTTCTGGGTTTGCAAGAAAAACCTCGATATTTGTTACCGCGTTTTTGGACTGGAAAAAAATTTGAGCTGCCTCCAACGGCATGAATACAAAACTTGAGTCATATTCAAACATACCGACCTCAAATACAGCCGCGACGCGAAACTGTTTGCTACGGGGAACCGAGCCAAATGCAGTTGGGTTAAATTGCGGTGAAACTAATCGGATTGGGTCTCCCGGGCGGACATTGAACTTGGACGCAAAACGGGAGCCCACTATGACGCTGCCGCGCCCCTTGAAATCATCGAGAGTGCCAAGGCGAATGTTGTCGGCAATTATCGGACGCGCCCGGATATCCTCCGCCCTTATGCCCCGCACGTTAGCGCCCGCCGCAACATTTCCTGCGCTTGCTAACACCTGTCCCTGAACCGTTGGAATAACCCGGACAACCCCTTTTACCGATGCGATTTTTGCCGCAACTGCATCAAAATCTGTTAAAGGTCGTGTGTTCCGTTCGTACACACCAAGATGCCCATTAAGCCCCAAAATGCGCTGCATTAATTCCGCGCGGAAGCCATTCATAACAGACATGACGATGATCAATGTAGCGACACCCAGAGCAATACCAGCTAATGAAAATCCAGCAATAACTGATACAAACCCTTCTTCGCGACGTGCCCGCAGATACCGCAGCGCGACCATGCGCTCAAAAGCATTAAAAATCATCCGGCAAACCGCGCCAAAACCGCTTCAGAAGATGTTTCCTCACGCTTGCCACTAGCCCTACTCTTGAGCTCAACGACTCCGTTTTTGACCCCACGAGGACCGACAACGATTTGCCACGGCACACCAACAAGATCCATATCTGCAAACTTCGTACCGGGGCGCTCGTCCCGGTCTTCGTATAGCACGTCGAGTCCAGCCAAATTGAGTTTCCCGTATAGATTATCGCAAACTGCGTCACACTCCACATCACCAGATTTTAGATTGATTACAGCAGCATCGAACGGTGCAACACTCTCTGGCCAAATTATTCCATTCTCGTCATGAAAGGCCTCGATCAGTCCACCAACCAACCGCGAAACGCCGATCCCATATGACCCCATCTCGGGATATACCGAGCTCCCATCGGGGCCCGTAACCGAGGCGTTCATCGCCTCGGAATACTTGGTTCCAAAGTAGAAGATATGGCCGACCTCAATCCCACGTGCGTTAACAAGCGCATCACCTAAGTTTGCGGCTTCCAACTCGTCATGCTTCTCGTCTGTCGCTGCATAGAGGCTAGTCCAGCGATCCACGATGGGCTGCAAATCAGCGCTATAATCAATATCCTCGCCGAGTACATCATACTCCAGAATATCCCGGTGGCAGAAAACCTCACTCTCGCCAGTCTCTGCTAAAATGATGAACTCGTGACTTAGATCGCCGCCAATTGGCCCGGTGTCTGCGGCCATGGGAATTGCTTTAAGACCCATCCGAGCAAATGTTCGGAGGTAAGCCACGAACATCTTATTGTAAGCGACGCGAGCAGCCTCGTAAGTTAAGTCGAAGGAATAGGAGTCCTTCATCAAAAATTCCCGACCACGCATAACCCCAAAACGAGGGCGCAATTCATCCCGAAACTTCCATTGTATATGATAAAGAAGTTTGGGCAGGTCCTTGTAACTCCGGATGTGAGCCCGGACGATTTCAGTTATCATTTCCTCATTTGTTGGTCCGAACAACATATTGCGATCATGCCGGTCTCGTATCCGCAGCATCTCTGCTCCATAGTCGTCATAGCGTTGGCTTTCCTGCCACAGTTCTGCGGGTTGTATAGTGGGCATCAGGAGCTCTTGGCATCCGGCTGCATCCTGCTCTTCGCGCACAATACGCTCAACTTTGCGAAGAACCCTGAGACCTAATGGCAGCCAGGAATAAATACCTGCGCTTGATTGTCGGATCATGCCCGCCCGTAACATCAATCGGTGCGAGACGATCTGCGCCTCAGACGGGTCCTCTTTCAATGTGGGCAAAAAATATTGCGACATACGCATGGTTGATACAAGCTCCGTTTAAGTGCGGGTCGAACATAAGGAATGCTCGGAGTAGCCGCAATGGAAACCCCAGCAAACAGCTCCTTTTTAAATCAACTGCTCGTCATCTCGATGCTCAAATAGAATGACAGTTATTTTGGGATAGTTTCCGCGCATTAAACGGGGGCCACACAGGGTCTCATAGGCAGCCGCGGCCCCAGATACAGCTTTTTCAGCTGATCATCGCAAGTAATTTACACTTCATGTTCTGTCCACGAGGATTCTCATTGCAGAGTGATAGCTAGCTGATCAAAGTCCATTTAAATTAACGGCTTATCAATAATCATCCGGCAACCCTGCAATTACAAATGCAAGTACCTTGACAGGAACACGGCCGAGAGGTTTCGTCAACTAATGCGTTCCGCTTACCTCATTACTATAGCTGTCTTCTGTGTTTTTTGCGCGGCATGGCGCATGTCTGAATTTGGAAACATAGATTATGCAGTCGATCAGGCGTTCTTTACACAGTGGATCAAGCGGCTGGCAAATGCATCGCGATTCTTTCCGGTTGAGGAACAAGG
>CAJWSW010000117.1 GCA_913046035.1 uncultured Alphaproteobacteria bacterium
TTGCTGCGGTGATTGTCTCTGGGAAGAATGAGAACGATGTTGAGCGGACCGCCATTTCACTCGGCCGTAGCGCACCCAGAATGGATGGAATTTCTGTTTTAGGTCCCGCACCTGCACCAATAACAGTGGTTCGTGGCAGACACCGCCGTCGGCTGCTCATGCGGGCGCGAAAGGACGTGAATGTCCAGAAACTGTTGCGGAGATGGGTATTTGCATGCAGACCTGCCGCCGGGGTGCGTATAGCGATTGATATCGATCCATATAATTTCATGTAGCACTAGGTTTTTTGTGCACTTCATCTGCAACTATTGATTTACTACTAACCCCCTTGAAAGCGGGGGTTTCTCCATAATCTTGTGATGTGATTGTGCGGCCGTGGCATTTGAGCGCTGAATCTACCCCGACACCGCAGAATTGGTGTTATTACGTGTTTGCTGAATATCGATGCGCGGAAAATCTTGTGTATCCTTTAAAAAGGTCCGCCGAAATCCGCGGTCCAGTTCATATTTCCTGATGTACCTGGGTTGCAAGCCAGTATAGGCTGTGTTACCTAACAACTGATCCCTAGTGTAGTATTTAGCTGGGTTCTGAGCTATCTCTGATTTGTAAATTAAATCATAGACTTAAACATTTTTAACAGGACTCTTCAGAGGTCGATTGCGTGCCTTCCACGTCGACAGTTTCTTCTGGTGTAGCCGGGCGCTACGCTGCAGCTCTTTTTGATCTTGCTGAGGAAAAAAAGTGCCTCGATGAGATCGCTGCGGATACTGATGTTATTCGGGCTCTGCTTGCTGAATCCGACGACCTGCGGCGCCTCGTTTCTAGCCCGGTGATTGGCAGAGAGTCGCAAGAACGGGCATTAGCGGCGGTGTTAGCAAAAGCGGGAACTTCCGACCTGACCCTTAAATTCATTGGTGTTGTTGCTAAAAATAGGCGTCTTTTTGCACTTAACGACATGTGCGTCGCCTATTATAAACTATTGGCATCGCGGCGTGGTCAAATGACAGCGGAGGTTTTAAGCGCTCAACCATTGAGCGATAAGAATCAGGCGGCTCTTGAAAAAGAAATCCGGCGGGCATTGGGTTCAAAGGTTCAAGTGAACGCCAGCGTCGATCCGTCTCTCTTAGGTGGCATGATTGTTAAGGTGGGGTCGCGAATGGTCGATTCTTCACTCAAAAGTAAACTTCAAAAGCTTGAATTATCATTGAAAGGGGCAGCGTGATGGATATCCGCGCCGCAGAAATATCATCAATTCTCAAAGACCAGATTGCGAATTTCGGAACGGAGGCTGAAGTCGCCGAGGTGGGAGAAGTGCTGTCGGTAGGTGACGGCATTGCTCGTGTGTATGGTCTCGATAGCGTCCAAGCGGGTGAAATGGTGGAATTCCCCGGCGGTATCAAGGGCATGGCATTGAACCTCGAGACCGACAATGTCGGCGTCGTTATTTTTGGCTCTGACGCCACCATAAAAGAGGGCGACACCGTTAAGCGTACAGGGACCATCGTCGATGTGCCCGTTGGTAAGGCCCTGCTCGGGCGTGTTGTAGATGCTCTCGGGGAGCCAATCGATGGTAAGGGCCCAATTGATGCTTCAGAACGTCGCCGGGTTGATGTCAAGGCGCCTGGAATCATTCCGCGCCAGTCTGTTTCAGAGCCGATGCAGACCGGCCTTAAAGCTATTGATAGTCTGATTCCTGTCGGACGTGGCCAGCGCGAGCTAATCATTGGCGATCGCCAGACTGGCAAAACTGCCATCGCGGTGGACACCATTATTAACCAGAAAAAAGCTTTTGATGATGGTGATACCGATAAACAGCTTTTCTGTATTTACGTAGCCGTAGGCCAGAAAAGGTCGACGGTGGCACAGATCGTCAAACAGCTCGAGGAGGTTGGGGCGATGGAATATACCATTGTAGTCGCCGCCACAGCTTCCGAGCCAGCGCCTCTCCAATTTCTCGCGCCTTACGGCGGCTGCACCATGGGCGAATATTTTCGAGACAACGGTATGCATGCGTTGATTATATACGATGATCTCTCTAAACAAGCCGTCGCCTATCGACAAATGTCACTTCTGTTGCGCCGCCCGCCAGGGCGTGAGGCGTACCCAGGAGATGTTTTCTACCTCCATTCTCGGTTACTCGAACGCGCCGCGAAGATGAGTGAAGAAAATGGAGGTGGTTCGTTAACAGCATTGCCTGTCATAGAAACCCAAGCAGGTGACGTGTCGGCCTACATCCCAACAAATGTGATCTCCATTACCGATGGTCAGATTTTCCTTGAAACAGAACTTTTCTACTCCGGTATCCGCCCGGCGGTGAATGTTGGACTTTCAGTCAGCCGTGTCGGCTCCGCGGCGCAAATTAAGGCGATGAAACAGGTCGCTGGTTCGATCAAGCTGGAATTGGCTCAATACCGTGAAATGGCAGCTTTTGCCCAATTTGCCTCCGACTTAGATGCGTCGACCCAAAAATTATTGGCCCGTGGAGAGCGCCTTACGGAGCTGCTAAAACAGCCCCAATATTCCCCGCTGCCTGTCGAGGAGCAGGTGGTATCAATATACGCAGGTGTTAACGGATACCTTGACGATATTCCAACGAGTGAGGTTACGCGCTTCGGAGAGGGCTTTATATCAGAAATGAAATCTAACCAGACTGCAATTTTAGATGCCATACGGGACGAACAGTCAATTTCTGATGATACCGAGGCGAAGTTAAAAGGCGTACTCGACACATATGCAAAGCAGTTTACTCTGACTTAAACGGCTGCAAAGAGAATAGGAACCGGTAACGGGACATGCCAAGTCTTAAAGACCTCCGTGTGAGGATCGATAGTGTTAAGTCGACTCAAAAGATTACCTCAGCCATGAAAATGGTGGCGGCGGCTAAACTGCGTCGTGCCCAGGAACAGGCAGAAGCGGCCAGGCCATACGCGGAACGAATGGAGAGGATGCTTGGATCACTTGCTAACTCGCTAGGCTCTACAGAGGGGGCATCGCCGCTATTAGCTGGCAGGAAAAAGCAGGATACCCATCTTATTGTTGTGATGACTTCTGATCGGGGACTTTGCGGAGCTTTTAATTCGTCAATCGTGCGCGAGGCGCGGAGGCTGGTTTCTGAACTGCGTGCCAATGGTAAGAATGTAAAGATCCTTTGTGTAGGCCGCAAAGGATGGGCGCAACTACGTCGTGACTACGAGGAAATAATCGTTGATTTAATTGAAGACATTGGGCGCCGACGGATCGGCTTCGACGACGCACAGGGGATTGCTACAAAAGTCCTTAAAATGTTTGAGGCTGATGAGTTTGATGTTTGCACGTTGATTTACAACACTTTTAAATCTGCAATCTCGCAGATTGTAACGCGCCAGCAACTTATTCCTTTCGCGGTGGAGGTAAACGAACCTAGCGCAAAGGCGGAGAAGGAGCTTTCTGCGTTAGTATATGACTACGAACCTGATGAAGGGGAAATCCTTAACGTTCTGCTCCCGCGCAATTTGAGCGTTCAAATATTTCGATCGATCCTTGAAAACAATGCCAGTGAGCATGGCGCACGAATGAGTGCGATGGATAACGCTACTAGGAACGCGGGTGAAATGATTGATACTTTAACACTAAATTACAACCGGACGCGTCAAGCGTTTATTACTAAGGAATTGATTGAAATCATCTCCGGTGCGGAGGCAGTTTAACGACCTTCAAAGCCTGAAAATTTGATGTACGAGGTATGATAAATGGCCGATACGGCAACTACTAAGGCAAACAATATAGGCAGCGTCTCACAAGTTTTGGGGGCAGTTGTAGATGTCCAGTTTGAGGGGGACCTGCCCGAAATTATGAATTCGCTCGAGTGTGACAACGGCGGAAACCGCCTTGTTCTAGAGGTGGCGCAGCATTTGGGTGAGAGCACCGTTCGAACCATCGCGATGGATACGACTGAGGGGTTAGTGCGAGGCCAGGAAGTAACTGACACAGGTGCTCCCATCGAAATGCCTGTTGGCCCAGAGACTCTGGGTCGCATTCTTAATGTTATCGGTGAACCAATTGACGAACGCGGGCCATTAAAGACGTCAAAAAAACTGCCAATCCACCGCGATGCGCCAGAATTTACCGATCAGTCAACGGAAACAGATGTTTTGGTTACCGGCATCAAGGTCGTTGACCTCCTCGCACCCTATTCCCGCGGTGGCAAGATCGGGCTATTTGGGGGCGCGGGCGTCGGAAAGACCGTGCTGATCATGGAACTAATTAATAACGTAGCGAAGGCGCATGGGGGCTATTCTGTGTTCGCCGGCGTGGGAGAGCGCACACGAGAAGGTAACGACCTTTATCATGAAATGATGGAGTCTGGTGTTATTCAACCGGATGGTGAATCCAAGGCAGCCCTGGTATATGGTCAAATGAACGAGCCTCCTGGCGCCCGCGCCCGTGTCGGTTTGTCTGGACTGACACTAGCGGAATATTTTCGTGACGAGGAGGGGCAAGATGTACTGCTCTTTGTCGATAATATCTTCCGTTTTACACAAGCAGGCTCAGAAGTGTCAGCGCTGCTGGGGCGCATCC
>CAJWSW010000118.1 GCA_913046035.1 uncultured Alphaproteobacteria bacterium
CCCCGACAGGATTCGAACCTGTGACCTACAGATTAGGAATCTGTCGCTCTATCCAACTGAGCTACGGGGCCGCTGATTGCATGTAACTTAAAAAAGATAGAAAATGGAAGTCCTATTCACATCCCAGCAGGTTTAAAGTGTCGCCCGCCTAGATCAAGGCAATTAAGGCCACACCCTACTCTCTAGAATTGAGCGGGATGGAGTAAAGCACGCTTAATACCTCTGTACCGGGATTAAAATCTCCAAGGTTAGCGTTAGAGAGGTGATAGAAAGCCAATCCTAGACGAGCTCGGTTATCAAACCGGTAAGAGAATTCAATCGATGAACGAAATTCCAGTCCATAACCGAGGTCACGGCCATCACCGTCCTCATAGTATCCAGCGCTCAGGCTGGGAGTCAGAACAAAACGCCGGCCAAAAAACACATCTACCAGAAAACCACCATAGCCATAAATGGCAGTGTCAGACGTTCCCATAACGCCTAATAGGGGTTTGAATATCCAAATTTTCTCGCCGGAACGATACTCCGCCCGGAATTCAGTAGCCTTGTGCTTTTTTTGGTAAACGTCGTAATAGCCTGCACCGAGTGCAAGAAATCCTGGATCTTCCGCTGCCACAGATGAGGGAGCGACGATTAGTGCGCTCACGAAGAAATATTTGAACAGTTTTACTAAGGATCTCACTACGCTAACACTGCTGTAAACTATTTACTCGTAATTTTGCCATTAACTAAATAAACAGACTGCGGTCGTTCCGCTTCAACCAAACTACAACCAGTCAATGCCCCTAACTGACAAAGCCTGAATATACTTTAGAGATCATTCTGCAACAATTTCTTTATACATCTCTGTCGCCTGCACTAGTGCTTCACGCACACCTGGATCCATTGCAGAGTGCCCCGCATTGGGAATTATTTTTATCTCGGAGCTTGGCCATGCACGGTGCAACTCATCGGCAGTGGAAATCGGGCAAATCATGTCGTACCGCCCTTGGATAATTAGGCATGGCAAACCACTACATTTCTCAATGTTTTCAAGCAAGACGTTGTCCGGCAAAAAATTTCCATTGGAAAAGTAGTGCGTTTCAATCCGCGCCAGCGCAACGGCTGTGGAGTCATTGCTAAATGCCGCCACAGTTTCTGGACTAGGGTGCAATGTTGAGCAAGCGCCCTCATAGCGACTCCAGGCCCTTGCCGCTGGCAAATAGACAGAGGGATCAGGGTCAAGCAATCGGCGACGAAAATTTTCCAAGATATCGACACGCTCATTTTCCGGTAAAACAGACACGAAATTGCGCCACGCTTCGGGAAACACGCGTTTTAAGCCATATAAAAACCAGTGGATCTCTGATGCCCGGCCAAGAAAAATTCCCCGAATCACTAAGCCTAAGCAATTTTCTGGATACGATTGAGCATAAGCAATTGCGAGTGTGCTTCCCCAAGAGCCTCCAAATAACAAAAATTTTGATATTCCCAATAAATGGCGCAGACGCTCAATATCCTCAATCAGATGTGCTGTCGTATTGTCAGATAAATTTCCATGCGGTATCGAGCGCCCAGCACCCCGCTGATCAAAGATTACTATCCGATAAAAGCTGGGATCAAAAAAACGGCGATGTACAGAGGTGGCGCCAGCTCCAGGGCCCCCGTGCAAAAATAAGACTGGGATGCCCTCCGGATTACCCGATTGCTCCCAATACATGCTATGCGTCGCATCTAACTTCAACATCGCACTATCATAAGGTTCGATCGGCGGATAAAGTCGATCTCGCAAACGCCGCTCCATCAAGAAAAATACTCCGTCAAATGCCTATAAATCTATAATTTTCAGCCGGCAGAAGATTACCCTCAGCGACAATACATAATATTGTTCAAAGTTGAGGGAGGCAAAACCATGCACTGACCCAGATAAAAATCATCACGCCGGTTTCCTCCCATCGCATCGACCTACACAGTTTTAAATGCGTATAAGCCGCCTCACATATCCAGCCTCTCACCTTTAACTGTAAGGACATTATTATCAGCTTTCAAAAAAGCCGAGGTTTAGTTACACCGCATCTCGATAAAGCAGTACCATGTCACTTCTAAATTTGGAAAGCATGTTCTTGGACTTACAGTGCAGTCGCTAAAAAAGTTTGACTGGACCGGGTATAAAATTCAACATGCCCCAATGAAAATATCGCAACCGAAGGCTAATACTAACCTGTGGCGAACTAGAGAGGCTTCCGCGGACAATCCCGCTCTTGTAAAGCATTTGATGTTAGCAAAGAGCAAGGATGCGCCACCTGTCAATAAACTAGCTTAAAGAAGTTGCAGCTAAACGCCTTTCCAGTAGCTCTGAACACTCATTTACAAAGCGATGTCCAGGGCCAAACTACGATATCAACATCTCGACCCTATAACAGAAACATATCACCGCAAGTTTACCAAAATTAGTCCAGACACTTAATCGATGCCTATCCAGCCAAAGTCTTCTCAATCTTTTCAATGGCGCCGTCTAGATCCAATTTTTCAACCAGTGCATATTCATTAACCAATCGATCCAATGCCGCCTCATACATCTGGCGTTCGCTGTAGGATTGTTCCGGCTGACCTTCAGCTCGGTAAAGATCTCGCACTACTTCGGCAATCGCAACGGGGTCGCCACTATTTATTTTTGCCTCGTATTCCTGAGCACGGCGGCTCCACATCGTGCGCTTCGATCGCGCCCGACCCTTGAGTGTTGCCGTCACAGCCTGCATTTTATCTTTGGAGCTTATCTTTCGCAGACCGGATCCGGATACCTTATCTACCGGCACACGCAACGTCATTTTTTCAGAGTCAAAAAGAATGACAAAGAGCTGAAGATTGAAACCCGCTACCTCACGCTTTTCAATACCGGTGACCCTGCCAACACCGTGAGTAGGGTACACCACATATTCGCCCTTTGAGAAAGGCAACCTCTTTGACGCAGACTTCTTCGCTTGCGATTTCGCAACGGTTTTGGCAGCTGCATTCTTTGTTGACGCTCTCTTTGAATCCGATCTGTTTCCGGGACTTTTCTTCACTGTTTTTTTTGCCGCTAATTCAGCACCTGACTTTTTTCCTGCTGTAGCACTCGTTTTCTTAACCGCCGTCGTTTTTGCCTTGGGCGTTGATTTCGTCGTTTTTGCCTTGGGCGTTGATTTCGTCGTTTTTGCCTTTACCATTACTTACTCTCGATCTGCGTTAACTATATTGGCAGGTCAGCAACTCTTCCGTTTTCTGCTACATCCATATCTCCTGTTTCGCAGCATCACTCAAATTACGATGAAATCTAAGCTAGAACCTCTGGAGATTGTGAATATGAACAGCTCAGGTTAGCATAAAATTGACTGCAATAACAGCACTTTAGGTGACTTAAACTGCAAGCACCAATTACCCATATGTTAAACACCCAAGACTTGAACGACGCTAGCCATATTCTGAAAGGCTAGACCATAATTCGCATCTCGTGAAAGTTCCTAAGCCTTCGCCCAGATTAAGTACCCTGCCCGGGTGCCTCACTGAAATGGTCCTCAAATTTGTTTTCCTTGTCGCGCCAGTCTTCGGCGTCAGTAGGCGGTTCGCCTTTCCGTGTGATATTCGGCCATATTTCGGAAAATTTTCGGTTCACTTCTAAATATTTTTCGGATACGTCGTCAGTGTCAGGATGAATAGCCTCAGCTGGGCACTCGGGTTCACATACCCCGCAATCAATGCACTCATCAGGATGAATAACGAGCATATTTTCGCCCTCATAAAAACAATCTACCGGACAGACTTCGACACAATCAGTAAGTTTGCATTTAATACATTCGTCTTTTACAATATAAGTCATTTTGAATTTAGTAATTTTAGTTTAATTTCAGCACACTCTTTATCAGGAAAATAAATCAAACCACAAATTCTTCGCATTAAATTAGCTTCATACTGATCAATAGAATTATCTGAAATAATAACTTTCCAAAGATGTTCGATGATATCTTTTTTAACATCCAAAGAATTTTGTTTGATAATATTCGTATAGTTTAATAATTGATTGGAATTGTGTTCAATTTCTTCAGCCTTTTTCA
>CAJWSW010000119.1 GCA_913046035.1 uncultured Alphaproteobacteria bacterium
CGACTATGCCGACGAAAGTCAAGCAGTCCGCACGCGTTTTCAGGATGCTCTCGCTCAAAATAACCTGACGCCGGCTATGGACGAGTTTTATGAGGCGGAGATTCCTGATTTACCTCCAAAGCCTGCGCAAGCGGCAGGGTAGGTTCTGGTAGTGAGTGCGTGTTCCAAACACAGACTTTAAAAATGCGCCCAACGAATCCAAATAGGTAGATCCTCAGGGCTATGTTTCCGAACCTCAGTTTGTCTCTCTATCTCCGCTGTCTATCTTTGGGCATCTGTTTTGTGAGAGTCATTCCGTGTTCACTCGAGCTAGACTGGTGACATAGGTGAACAACTGTGTACTAAAGGGTTTGCTAACGCCGCCTATTTATAGTGAATCAGTGGCTTTTAAGTGATTGGTAGATCTGGATTCAATGGTGTAACCACTGTGTTCAAAAGAGAATGGCGCACCCGACAGGATTCGAACCTGTGACCTCTGGCTTCGGAGGCCAGCGCTCTATCCAACTGAGCTACGGGTGCCGTTTACTTATTGCGGTCGTATATTGTAACTGATCCGAAGGTGGTGAAACATAGCGCTCTCGGTGGCGCGCGGCAAACATTAGGTAAGTGCTAGTTAATTTTCTATAAGGATCCGCTAGTTTGACTTATTACACCGGAGCACGAAAAACGGCGTAACATAGCGTCGCCCTTTATACTTTAGACATCTTTTCTAGTTGCTCTGGGTCTCTCATCTCTTTCTCGGTATCGCCAGCGATAATGGCTAGAAATATCTCTTCCAGATCGGTATCTCGGGTTGAAAGGTCCGTGATAATAAGGCCACCAGATTTTATTGTATCTAGAATTGGACCCATTTGTATTTGGCTAGGTGAATATCGGATCAAGATCTCCCGGTGATTTTCAATTATTGCATTAACGCCTTTTTTAGGAATACCGCTTGGCAGTGTCGCAATGTCTCGGTCTACGGTAATCCGGGCTTCCTTCCGGTCGAGCCTCGCCAATAATGCTTTGGTGGCATCCTGTGCGACAATCTCCCCGTTGTTGATTATGGCAATCTCATCGCACATTTGCTGCGCTTCTTCGAGATAATGGGTGGTCAGCAATATTGTCGTGCCTGTGTCGTTCAACTCTTTCATGTATTTCCAGAGTGCCTGACGCAATTCGACATCTACACCGGCAGTGGGTTCATCCAATACTACAACGGGTGGCGAATGTACTAGGGCTTTGGCTACCTGAAGGCGGCGACGCATTCCGCCTGAAAGTGATCGCGCATAGACATCCGCCTTGTCTCTCAGCCCCAACACGCCAAGTATTTCGTTTGTTCGCCTTTGGTTCTTAGGCACACCGTAAAACCCTGCCTGAAGGTCCATGACCTCGCGGGGTGTAAAAAAAGAGTCCAGGTTGAGTTCTTGTGGTACGAGCCCGATAGAGCCTCGGGCGCGCCTCATATCTTTGATAATGTCCCAGCCATAGATCCGAGCGCTGCCGGATGTTTTGATCACTAGCCCGGCAAGAATATTTATAAGAGTTGACTTTCCTGCACCGTTGGGGCCTAGGAGGCCGAAAATGCTCCCCCTCGATATGGAGAGATCGACTGACTTTAGAGCTTCTTTGGGTGGGCTGCTTTTTCCCGCATAAATTTTGTAAAGGCTGCAAATCTCTATGGCAGGAGTATCAGAGTGCGACATGCGTTCAATTCTTTCTTAAAACACTCGGTTTGGGTATTATCCAAGTGAGTTTGGAACAACTTCGCTATGAGGCAACACCATAATGGCGCCAGTGCCCGATCCATCGGACATCGTCGAAGTCGAAACGACCCACGTTCACTGTGATGGCGGTGGCGGTGCATTAGGTCATCCCAAGGTTTATTTGACCTTAGTTGATGGCGAGGCTGTGTGTCCCTACTGTGATAGGAAATTTGTTTTGAAAACTGGTATTATGCCAGTGATAGGCCATTAAGTTTATACCTTCCCTCCAAGCAAAACGCACCGATAGCCACCATGATCGGTCTTTAACCTATAATGATTAGAGAAATTTTGCCCCAATGTAATCGCCAGACGGGATAGATGTGTCTGTGCAATCAGCAATTATTTTGGAGAAAGCACCATAACCATTTGACGCCCCTCCATCTTTGGGAACTGTTCAACCTTACTCATTTTTTCCAAATCGTCGCGCACCCGGTTGAGCACGTCGAGCCCTAAATTTTGGTGTGCCATCTCTCTGCCTCGGAAGCGCATTGTAACTTTAACTTTGTCGCCTTCGTTTAAGAATTTTAGCATCGACCGCATTTTCACATCATAATCGTGACTATCAATATTAGGTCTTAACTTTATTTCTTTAACGTCGATAGTTTTCTGTTTCTTTCGGGCTTCGTTTTTCTTTTTTTGTTCTTCGTATTTGAACTTTCCGTAGTCCATGATTTTACAGACCGGCGGGTTGGCATTATCAGCGACTATAACAAGGTCAAGCCCGATATTTGCTGAACGATCGAGAGCATCCTCTCTCGAGACAACGCCGATCTGTTCGCCTTCTGCGCCAATCAGTCGGACCTCCGGGGCTTGAATCATCTCGTTTATGGGCCGTTCATCTTTGACTGGTGGCTCCATGCTTGTGTGTCTTACGATCAGTTTTCTCCTTCAATTTTTCGCTTTAAAGCTCTTCCACTATTGCCCTAGCTTGATTGTTTTTTCTTGCCCATCCGCCGTGGGCGGTTGAACCTCCATGGCAAGTCTAGCAATGGCCTCGTCTAGCGCAAGGAATTCTTGTTCTTTTCCTCCGAGACGTCGCATGGCAACACTGCGCGCTGCAACCTCATTCCGTCCCACCACAAGCATCGCCGGCACTTTGGCATGGCTGTGCTCGCGAACTTTGTAATTAATTTTTTCATTTCGAATATCGATTTCTGCCCGGATCCCGGCGGCTTTGAGGGCGTTTTGAACCTCAGAAGCATAGGTGTCCGCGTCGGACGTGATGGTTGCCACTACTGCTTGAACCGGTGCCATCCATAAAGGTAAATTGCCCGCATAGTGTTCGATAAGGATGCCCGTGAAACGTTCAAGCGACCCAAATAGCGCCCGATGCAGCATCACTGGGTGATGTTTCTCACCATCGGCCCCAACGTAGAAGGCGCCGAGCCGTTCCGGAAGATTGAGGTCTACTTGAAGTGTGCCACACTGCCAATCGCGTCCGATCGCATCACGCAGCACGAATTCGAGCTTTGGTCCGTAGAATGCCCCCTCGCCGGGGTTAACGGAATATTTTAGCCCAGTTGCTTCTACCGCTAATTTCAATGCTGCTTCGGATTTGTCCCAAATATCATCGGAACCAATGCGTTTTTCAGGCCGATCTGAAAACTTTATTCGGACCTCATCGAAACCAAAATCTTTATATATATCTAAAATCAGTTGGCAAACTATCCGGCATTCGTCAGTGATCTGATCTTCAGCACAGAATATATGCGCATCATCTTGTGTGAAGGCCCGGACGCGCATTAGGCCATGTAGCGCGCCGGAAGGTTCAAATCGGTGCACCTTGCCGAATTCGGCCATGCGCAATGGTAAGTCACGGTAACTTTTAATACCTTGGTTATAGACTTGGACCCCGCCCGGACAGTTCATTGGCTTCAGAGCGAACACCCGGTCTTCCCTGGCATCTGTCGTAAACATATTCTCGCCGAATTTTTCCCAGTGGCCGGATTTCTCCCAGAGGCCACGATCCATGATGTCCGGTGTATTGATCTCCACATAACCAGCTTCGGTCTGGCGTTGCCGCATGTAATCGATAAGATTTTGGAACAGGGTCCAGCCCTTTGGGTGCCAGAAAACGCTTCCGATTGCTTCTTCCTGAAAATGGAAAAGATCCATCTCGCGGCCTAGCCGCCGATGGTCGCGTTTTT
>CAJWSW010000120.1 GCA_913046035.1 uncultured Alphaproteobacteria bacterium
GAGCTCCTCGGCCTTCGCCGCCAGTCGCAAGTTTGAGTCCCAAGTGCACTGATAGCGATCGGGGTGAAACGTGAAGGCCGCGCCATTACCGTTGATGCCGAATACACCTAATTTGATCCGGTTTTTCGAATCTCGTATAGGGTTAGATGTGGGGGATTTGCTATCTATCATGTCCGTCGTCATAAAAAATGGAATTCATGGCGGCCCGATCTAAGAGTTGATCTAGCCCATCTGGTTCGAGATATTAAGCGGCGTATTTGCGGTATTGCAAGCGCTACTGATGCATGGTCTTCCGTACGATCTTCTCACGTTGTTTTGAAATGGCTTGCCCAAGCCCAGATTAGACGTCTGCGTGGGTCAGGTTCTCGATGCTCTCGTGAAAGCACTAATGGTTGGAATAGTCGATAATGCCTTCGATTTGCGCTTTCAGGTTTCGCCCAGAAGAATTGGTTGTCAAGCATGACGAGGATCTTTCTTCCGCAGAATATTGCTTGGGTGTTGCCGGGCGCATATCCGTGATCGCCTCGGACGCAACGGTCTGTCCTGTCTCTGGTTTCTGTTTCATCTTCACTCCCATGCGGGTCATTAAGATGAAGCAGAATTCAACTTTCACACGATGCCACCAGTGTGTTCCATGGGCGCCAACGTCAAACCTTTTTTATCGCCGGTCAGAGGGCTCAGCGGAGCTTATGAAAAAATACTCATCTCGATCTTGGTTGGCTGTATTCGCCCCAAATTGTTGGGGCTAAAAAGACCGATTGTTGGAGTTGCGGTCATTTTTTTGCAATAAGTGCTTGAAACTTGATGGGTAAAAAGCTGGGTATTTCAGCAAGTTCAATTTGATGCGTCAGCATCCCTCCCGTGCAATTAATATATCCCGGTATCGTGAATCGAGGGGATGAAAAGGTCATTCACAGTGCTCCTTACCCTGGCGGAACGCGCTGCTTTTTTTCGGAACCAGCAGCGCATAAAAGTACCAGTTTTAGGTAATTGAGATGTCGCATGCTGTGTTCGTATTTGCGAAATTCCATAGTCTTCTATATGCCGGATGTATGAATAGAAATAACCAAATAGAAAAAGACGTCGATGCAGGGCCCGTGGTTGAGATGTTTTTCGAAGACATTGAGGTTGGGCGAGTTAGAAAGGCCGGTCCCATTACGGTCACGGCTGATGAGATTATTAGCTTTGCAAGGCGTTACGACCCTTTACCCATGCATGTTAGTGACGAAGGGGGACAGGCGACAGTACACAATAGCCTTATTGCATCCGGTATTTTGACATCTGCACTGAAACAACGAATGATCATGAGCATCGAACGTAATACGGCGATAATAGGCGCCGCGAAAATTGAGGATCAAAATTTCCTTAAACCAGTTCGTGATGGTGACGAACTTTCAATGCGACAGGAGTGCCTGAGTAAACGAATATCAAAGTCGCGTTCTGATCGGGGCTTGGTAACATGGGAGTTTGCTCTTACCAACCAACAGGGGGACTGCGTTTTTTCGTCCCGCGATATTGTAATGGTGCGTCGGCGGCCCAGTTAATCGATGGGTATTCGCAAATTGGTCTTTTTTATTATTGTCGGGATTTTAGTGGCCATCATCGTTCGATGTCAGGCGGGAGCGTTCTGATTGAATGACAGAATTGCTGATTAATGGACCAATAAGTGCGGAATACACGGTTGTGTTAGCGCATGGAGCGGGTGCACCCATGGATTCAGCCTTTATGGAGAGGATGGCAGTCGGGTTGGCCGGTATCGGACTTCGCGTGGTTCGGTTTGAGTTTCCTTACATGGTTAAACATCGGAAAGACGGTAAACGGCGCCTCCCCGATAAGTTGAATGTCCTTACCGAGGCGTATCGCAATGTGCTCTCCGATCTCAACAAGAACAAATTAATCCTCGGTGGCAAGTCAATGGGTGGTCGAATTGCAAGTATGGTTGCTGATCAGGCTGGGGTCGCTGGTGTTGTTTGTCTGGGGTATCCGTTTCACCCGCCCGGGAAACCGGAGAAAATTCGAACGGAACATTTGAGAGTTTTGCGAACGCCTATGTTGATTCTGCAGGGTGACCGAGATCCCTTTGGCCATAAAGCAGAAATCGCACGTTATAACCTCGCGACACCGATAACTCTTTATTATCTTCCCGATGGAGATCATGATCTAAAACCCCGCAGGAGATCCGGGATTACTTGGGAAGAAAATTTACATGCGAGCATCAGTGAAATCGAAACGTTTCTAGAAAATCTTTGAGACTTTACTGGCGTCGGGGCCAAGGATACGCTCATAAATTCGGTGGGACTTTTTTCGGAATTACTTATGACAGAGAGAGTAAAAGATCGCGTCTGTATAGTTACCGGCGCAGCGCAAGGGATCGGTGCAACTTATGCAAAGGCACTCGCGTCGGAGGGGGGTAAACTTGTCATTTCTGATATTAACGACCCGTCTTCAATTGCCGGAGAAATCGAATCAAACGGTGGCGAGGCAATCGCAGTTCAGTCCGATGTATCGGATTGGCAGTCTTGCCAAGACATGGTTTCAGCTGCGACAGACAGATTCGGTCGTGTCGATGTTTTGATTAACAACGCGGCGGTATTTGGAAAGTTAGATCGCGCATCAATAGATGAGATAACGCCGGAATTGTTTCATCAGGTAATTTCTGTGAATGTTGGCGGAACATTTTTGTGTGTAAAGGCTGTTCTGCCAATCATGCGAGAAAAAAATTATGGAAAAATTATAAACATAAGCACGAGTAGGATTTTCGCGGGTCTACCATATTATGTTCATTATGACGCCTCAAAGGGTGCTGTATTCGGCATGACGAGGGCAATGGCAAAGGAACTTGGATCCGATGGAATACGGGTCAACGCCATCGCTCCGGGTTCGACGATGTCAGAGAATGTCAAGGCACGAACTGATTGGAGAGATGGCGGTCCTGCGGCAAAATTGGCTGGCAGGTCACTCAAAAGACTGCAGGAACCCGCAGACCTAGTTGGTGCCTGCCTGTATTTCGCATCGGCTGAAAGCGACTTTACAACAGGGCAGACCCTTGTCATCGATGGCGGTGGAGCTATGTGGTGAAGGTTGCCGGTCTTTTGCTTGGTTGATACAAAGGAATGGCATTAGGAATATAATTTATGGCTACTGCCAAAAACATACACGAACACCTTCCACTCGATGGGAGAGCTCTCCGGTTCGGGCCGAACGGGAAGCCCAGTCTGATAGGAATGGAATGCAAAAACTGTGGCGCTAGAGCGTTCCCACCGTCATCGGTGTGCCCAGAATGCATGTCCGAAAACATATCAGACGTCGAACTCTCTGATCACGGTTCTCTATACACTTGGTCAGTTGTTCATGTCGCGCCAAAAGGTTGGAAGGTGCCCTATATTGCGGGTTACGTGGATCTTCCGGAAGGCGTTCGCTTATTTGCCCATATTGTTGGCGCAGGCTCTGACGAGCTTAAGATGGACATGAAAGTTAGTTTAACTACCTCGGTTTTGGGTGAAAATGAAGATGGACCGGTTGAAAGCTATGCTTTTACACCGGTTGCTGACTAGGAGGTCAGGGTGCGCGAAGTTTCTGTCGTCGGTATCGGCATGGTTCCATTTGCCAAATATCGCGAAAAAACGTTGGCCGAAATAGGCTGGCCAGCGGTAAAAGCTGCTATTGAGGATGCTGGTGTCGAGAAGAGAGATATTGAGGCGGCTTATTGTGGCTCAGCGCTCGGGGGAATGATGTCCGGTCAGCGGGTGCTCAAGCAGCTTGGTATAAC
>CAJWSW010000121.1 GCA_913046035.1 uncultured Alphaproteobacteria bacterium
TTGTGTAATAGAAAACTTGGGTAGAATTTTGATCCAAGTCCATGTTCTTTAAAGAAATAAAGTTTTACGGGATCAAAAACTCTACATTTTGGGACGTTTAAAGGAGAGAACCTTATGAAGCAATCAAGTTACGTATCAAGTGCAACCTTAGCAATAGCGGTGGGAGTCGTCTCAGCGGGTATAGCCTGGGCGCCGGCCGCGATTGCCGCTGAAGTGAAAGGCCCAAAGATAAAATGGGACGTTTCTCTATGGGGTAAAAAACGGGCGTTCACCGCCGGTGTCGAAAAGCTGTCAGCGGTCGTCAAGGAAAAGACAGGCGGGAACTTTAACATTGTGTTGCATTATGGTGGTGCGCTATCGAAATCACGGGAAAATCTTGACGGAATTTCAATCGATGCATTTCAAGCGGCGATGTTTTGCAATTTTTACCATCCGAAAAAAAACCCTGCGCTGATGTCACTCACTATGCCGTTTCTGCCAATGAGCTCGTGGGAAAACAACCGTAAAATCCGCGATGCGGTCTATTCTCACCCTGCGGTCAAGAAGGAATTGGCGAGGTGGAACGCGATGACATACACATCATCTTATTTGCCGCAGTATGAGTTCCTTGGTCGGGGTAAGCCGCCAACAACACTGGGCGACTGGAAGGGACTAACCGTTCGTGCGGGCGGCGGCGTCGGTCGAGCGATGAAGGTTATTGGCGCTACGCCTACGAGCTCTACCGCTACTGAAGTCTACACAGGGGTGCAGCAAGGTACCATGGATGCGGCTTCGTTCCCGTTCACCTACAGCCATGTCGCTTATAAGATTCACGAAGTAACGGATTGGTTCACGTCTAACCTGTCTCCGGGTACGTCCGATTGTCCGGTTGTGTTCTCGATCAACGCTTACAAGAGGCTTCCAGCTCAGTATAAAAAGTTACTTATGGATGTGAGGGAGGGCGTGATCAAAGCTCAAATCCAAGCTTATATTGACATCGATAAAAAAAACCTGCCGATGCTTAAAGCCAAGCTAAAAGAGGTCCGCTTTTCCGAAACAGAGCTTTCCAAGTTCCGTGCTGCTGCTGGTAAGCCGGTTATCGACAAGTGGATTGCTGAAAATCAATCCAAATTCGATGCCAAAGGCGTTATCGATACGATATTCGCTGCTATCGGACGTAAATATTAGTCTAGGATTAGCTTCTAAAGCTCATATATGCATTTCTCTTGCCCTTTTACCCTCTGGCTTCAGCCCGATGGAGAGTAATCGGGGCAAGAGAACTGCTGGCTTATTTTGACGAAATTTAATTAATGGATACATTCGGACGTTTTTTGGTGAAATTTGATTCGAGCCTTAACCGTATCGAATCACGCCTTAATCTCGCTGCCGGATTTATTATCTTTGCGCTGATGTGCCTTGGGTTTGTTCAAATTGTTCTCCGAACAGTCTTCCGTGCTCCCATTTTTGGCTACATCGACATAGTCGAAATTGCGATGGTAGGGTTTGCGGTGTTGGCTATATCCTCTGTTCAGCGGGTTGGTGGTCATGTGCGAATGGAATTATTCGTCGCCAAATTGCGAGGTCGAGCTCATTGGTTAGCTGAGACTATCAGTACCTTGCTTGCTATTTTTATCGTCAGCGTCCTGATCCCTTATTCCTACTCCCATTTTGAACGTGCCTTCGAGATTGGGGATAGCACCATTGATATTGAAATTATTACATGGCCTGCAAAGCTCGTCGTTCCGGTAGCGTTATCGGTGTTGTTGATAAGGTTGCTTATACAATTCGGCGGGTATCTGCGATTGATTATTAAACCTGCGATTGAGCCAGTCGCAGTTCCGCTTTTAAGAGATGTTGAGAGTGTCGCTAAAGAAGAGATCCGACAGGTCGGGCGGGACACCTAAGTGTTAGGCCTTGACAATTTTTCTGTCGGTGTAGTCGGCGTCTGCCTGCTGATTGTTATGGTTCTTCTTGGAGTGCGTGTTTATGTAGCAGCGGCATTGACTGGCTTTCTTGGATTGCTGGAACTGAAGGGTTGGCATGTTGCCGCGGCTGTCGCGGGTACCATCCCTCATTCAAAGAGCGTCACTTACCCACTGTCTGTATTGCCGCTATTCATTCTGATAGGTTTTCTTGCATTCTATGCTGGGCTTACCTCCAAGTTATTTGAGGCTGCACGCCGTTGGGTTGGTTGGGTACCGGGGGGCCTAGCTGTGGCGACTGTATTTGCGACGGCAGGGTTTGCGGCTGTTTCGGGGGCGTCAACTGCGACTGCGGCAGTGTTTTCGCGCGTTGCAATCCCAGACATGCTTAAGAACGGCTACAACACCCGCCTGACGGCGGGCGTAATCGCTGCCGGCGGCACTCTGGCGTCTCTAATACCGCCCTCTGCGATCCTGGTGGTTTACGCCATCATTGTCGAGCAATCTGTGGGTCAGCTGTTACTAGCAGGCTTCCTGCCCGGTTTGGTCTCGGCATTTATATACGCCGCATTGATCATTGTGATGTGCAAGTGGAAGCCAGATTTGGGAAAGCGCGTTGCTGGCTTTACCTGGAAGGAAAAATTAGAATCACTCCCGGGTACATTTCCAATTTTTATTGTCATTGGCATCATTTTTGGCGCCCTTTACACTGGCGCCGCAACACCTACCGAGGCAGGAGCCTTGGGTGCAATGGTAGTATTCAGTCTCTATATCGCTCGTGCCTGGCGAGAAAAGGCGCTAGGTCTAATGCGACAGCGCTTACGTGAAGCGTTGATGGAAACAGCTAAGCTAACGGTAATGATATTCACCCTGATTTGGGGTGTATTCCTTTTCGTTCGGTTTCTCGGCTTCGCTGGGCTCCCCTCGGCTTTCGCTGATTGGGTAGTGACCCTCAATATGGCACCGCTCCTAATCATGATCTGTATCTTGCTGGCGTACGCTGTTCTGGGAATGTTTATGGACGCGATTGGCATGTTGGTGCTTACCCTACCGGTCGTATACCCAGCGGTTATCGCACTTGGCTATGATCCGATTTGGTTCGGCATCATCGTAGTTAAAATGGCCGAAATCTGCCTAATCACGCCACCGATCGGGCTTAATTGCTTTGTTGTAGCAGGCGTCAGTCGCGAACTCCGCAACGAGGATGGCAAAACACTTGCCATTCCGCTGCAAGATGTTTTCCGCGGTATTGGCCCTTTTTTCATTGCTGACGTATTGACCGTTGCTGTTCTATTAGCTTTTCCAAGCATTGTGCTTTGGCTGCCACGCACAATGGGCTGATGGTTCGCTCACTGACTTTAAAGCAATTGCTCAATTCGCCAAAACGGCAAAAAATATATGTTTAGCGTCATTGCGGCAGATGTTTTCATTTAAAGACCCTCATGTATTTTCTTGCCGTTGTCGGTGCCAATCGTGACAATTTGAATGATTTAGATAAGCTAAGTTTTGTCGCTATGCGTTAGCTTTATCTATCATGTCTATGAACCGGTCGAACAGGTGGTGGCTGTCTTGCGGGCCTGGACTTGCTTCCGGGTGGTATTGGACTGAGAAAATAGGTCGACCGTCAGTGCAACGGATGCCTTCAAGGCTTCCGTCGAACAGCGAGATATGGCTTGTTTCGACGCCATCGGGCAGAGTGGTCTCGTCGACGACAAACCCATGGTTTTGGCTAGTAATTTCAACATTGTCATGAATTAAATTCTTA
>CAJWSW010000122.1 GCA_913046035.1 uncultured Alphaproteobacteria bacterium
TCATGCGCTTTTGCGATATTTTCCACGTAAGCTCCCCATTTTTAGATGTGGTATACGGCCCCACTTTGATAAAAGCTTAGTCGTGTTTCTAAATCGGAACAAGGTGGCTGAGAAGTTAGGAACACGGCCGAGATTGCCGCCTAATTGACTAATTATAGTCAAAAAGCGGGTCTAAAGGGTCTAATTAAGGCCGACGCGGATCGGACCGTCTGTTGTTTTGTGTACGAACTGGTCTACGTAAGGGTTGCCTGATTGAGAGAGCTCGTCGGCGCGGCCGTCCCAGACTATCTGCCCTTCGTTCATCATAATTACTCGATCTCCAATATGGCGCGCTGCGTCAAGATTGCTAGTGATCGAGATCACGGTAGCACCGAGTTTGCGAACGTTTTCAAGAATTAAATCGCTGATGACATTTGTCATTATTGGGTCAAGGCCCGATGTCGGTTCATCAAGGAGGAGTATATCGGGTTCATCGGCTAGTGCTCGGGCAATCCCAACGCGTTTCTGCATTCCACCGGAAAGTTCCACCGGATAGAGCAGAGCTGTGTCTTCGGATAACCCGACCGATACCAATTTGGATCGTGCTAGTTCTATCGCTTCAGCTTTTGGTAGCCTGTTAGTCTGTCGCAACCTAAAGGTAATGTTTTCCCAAACAGTAAGGCTGTCAAAGAGGGCAGATTTTTGAAACAATATTCCTAATCGTGCCAACTTTATACGCTCTACTTCGCTACGCCCGATGACTTCGTTGCCACGGATAGTAATGCTGCCAGCGTCCGGTTCGAATATCCCGGCAATTGTTTTTAGTGTTACCGTTTTTCCTGCCGCTGAGGGTCCAATCAAAACAACCGACTCGCCTGCAGCGACTGAAAAAACAATGTTCTGTAATGAAAATGTATCATCGAAACGGCGAGACACCCCGGAAAGCGCCACTTCGGGCACAGGGTTGGATGCTGGTTCAATAAAAGACATAGTTGACACTAACTCATTGCGATGGTGACGACCTAACTTATTCTCTTAAAAAGCACTGTGTGCGTTGATATGCGCAAATGCTAGAGTGCAATCCGGGGAACATGTGCAAATGTTGGTGGAGGTGTTGTGTGTTGTCATCGTGCCAGGTAAGTGAAAAAAGTCGTCAAAGAGAGATGCGTTGGCAATTTTCGACGCCTAACTTGCTTGCCTTCAGTAACCCCGTCGCATCATTTGCACAGTATCTCTATTTCGGAATTTATCAAGCGAAGTGGTAAGACTCCAGCCGCGAGAAATGGTGAAACTGGCAACCAACGGGTAAGCTATCTCAATGACAAATAACGCGTCAGCAAAGGGCTCAATAAGCGTCCTGTTGCTAATTGTCTTTTTCGACATGCTCGCATTTGGGATTATTATCCCATTTACTCCATTTTGGGCAGAACGATATGGGGCATCACCGTTCGAGGTAACTCTGCTCTTTTCCACTTATTCCTTTTTCGCCTTTCTGTCGTCATTCCCCTGGGGTGTGATAAGTGACAAATGGGGTAGGCGACCAATTTTGTGCTTCAGTATGCTGGGTACTGCCTTGTCGTTTGCTTGGGTCAGTCAGGCGGATGCTTTATGGATGCTCTTCGCTGCTCGTGCGCTCGGTGGTATCATGGGCGGCACGCTTCCTGTAGCACAGGCTTACATTGCCGATGTTACGCGCCCTGAAGACCGCGCAGGTCGAATGGGGATGATGGGGGCGGCGATCGGGGCGGGTTTTGTGCTTGGCCCTGGCATCGGCTGGCTTTTGAGCCACGCGGGTGCTGGCGAAGCAGACTTCCGCACGGCCTTTATGATTTCAGCGGCTATAGGCTTGGTCGGCTTTTTCGGCGCTTTATTTTTACTTAAAGAACCACCTGCCCGAGAAGTCTCCAATGAAACGCACTCCATCGCCGCAAGAATGCGTTCTTTCACCACAGCAGGTGCAACGCTCGGCGTTCTATTTCCACTCACGATTCTTACTATCCTCGCATTTTGCATGGCAGGGTTGGAGAGTACGTTCGCCCTATGGACTGAACGCCAACTCAACTGGGCCGTGCGCGAAGTCAGCGTCTTTTTCTTGTTTATTGGCCTCCTGATGGTGCTTGTGCAGGGTGGACTAATCCGTCCGCTCAGTAAACGACTTGGGGAAGGACCGTTGGTGATTGCCGGCACACTGTTTATGTCCGCCGGTTTCGCCATGGTTCTAATCGTTTATTCTGCGCCTATGGCATTCGTAGGCGGCACCCTAATTGCGGTTGGGTTTGGTTTGGCTAATCCCTCCCTCAGTGCCTTGATATCAAAAAATGCACCTCAGGAACATCAGGGTGCGGCGATGGGTGCTTCACAGTCGACCCAGTCTTTATGCCGGATATTAGGACCAATTTCCGCAGGCGCTGCATTCGGAGTATTTGGTCGGGATGCTCCATATTTAGTCGGAGCAATCCTTCTTCTTTTGGCATCTTTGATAGCAATCATGGCCCTTAAACACGCAAAACGGTCTCAGTCCGGATAAATCGCTTTCGAGGGTAGCTGTGTCCACGCACAGGGCGCGCTCGACGCGTTGATCCTTTGCTCGAGAGGGATCGTTTCATCCCACAAGGCCCCAATAAATCGCATCCCGCTTACACCATTGGAGGCGTCGGATGCTAACCAGATTATTGGAAGCGTCATAATTTCCGGTTGTATTAGCTTTTCGCGGGGAATGCCTGATTCTTGTGGGATCATTCGGGTATTTACCATCCCGCCGGGGATAAGAACGTTGGCTGACACCCCTGTGCCATCAAGGTCTTGTGACATAATCAGCGTATGGGCCTCAAGTGCTGCCTTTGTTGGGCCATAAGCGCCCGCACCTGCCAGATACATTGTGTCTAGGCTGGTTGTGACGTTGACTATCCTTCCCCATCCGCGATCTATCATATAAGGCGCAGCGATCCTTGCCATTAGCTGTGGTCCAAAAATATTCACGCGAAGCATCTCATTCCAAAGATCATCGTCGAGTTCATAGAACTTAGATTTTTCTGTCATGAAACCCTGCACTCGCTCGGGTCCAATCACTGCATCGTTAACGACGATGTCCAACGACCCCCAATTTTTAACAATTTGCTTGGCTACAGAACTGGCGCGTTCAGCATCGGTAACGTCACATATGATCGCCATAACTGACCCCGGTCCACCTGCCTTCTCTGCGGCGTGTGCGGCTTCGTTTAACACATCCCTGTCAATATCTATCATCGCTACATTAGCGCCGGCGCCCGCCAACGCGACTGCCATCGCTCGGCCCATACCTCGGGCTGCGCCAGTCATAAGAACTGTTTTGCCTTCAAGCACCTTATCTGCCATTTTTATTTCTACCCATTTGAATCACCGCTCCGCGTTGGCCCAACTGCCTGGCCTTTTGGCAACCGAGCCAATTTGCGGCCAGGCGGTGGGTGAACCAGCCGCCGCAATCCGTTTTTCGAGCGGCAGTGACTCGTCCCACATCGCAGCTATAAAACGCATATTCGAGATGT
>CAJWSW010000123.1 GCA_913046035.1 uncultured Alphaproteobacteria bacterium
CCACAGAAGAAGAAATTCGGGAAGCTATTGGTGGTAATCTCTGTCGTTGCACCGGATATGACAAAATCATGCGCTCCGTTATGGCAGCGGCTGAAGAAATGAGAGGTGCTTGATATGGCAACTATTCTCGAGGACTCCAAGTATGATCCCCAACGGGATCTTAAAATTGTAGGAAGCAATCCGGTCAAGCATGATGGGTTGGATAAAGTCACTGGCCGCGCGAAGTTTGGTGCTGATTTTTTTCTTCCTGGCATGCTGTATGGTCGGACACTCAGAAGCCCGCATCCGCACGCGAATATTAAGTCCATAGACACCAGTGAGGCTGAAAAGCTACCGGGTGTTAAAGCGGTTGTTACGCGTGATGATTTCCCCGATATCGAGCCCGGCTCGGTTGCTGGCGACATGACGCGTACCGCGATCGCGCGGGAAAAGGTTCTTTTTGACGGACACCCTGTTGCTGCCGTTGCTGCAACTAGCGATGCAATCGCCCGCAAGGCGCTGAAGTTAATAAAAGTAGACTACGAAGTATTACCGCACGTGATCGACCCAGTTGATGCAATGCAACCTGGTGCCCCTATCTTACATGACCATATTCGGACAAAAGGACTGGATAAGCCAAGCGACGAGCCGACGAATGTTACGGAACGTATGGTCAGCCAAATGGGTGACATTGAAAAAGGGTTTGCCGAGGCTGATGTGATCGTTGAAAAAGAATTCGACTCCAAGCCTATGCACCAAGGTTACATTGAACCACAGGGTTGTGTCGCTGAATATTCTGAAGATGGGCAGGTAGAGCTATGGTGTTCGACACAGGCGCCATTTGTTTATCGAGACCGCCTCTCAGCTATCCTTAAAATTGATGCTTCAAAGATTAATGTTCAGCAGTCCGAACTAGGCGGGGGCTTCGGCGGCAAAACAGGTTTCTATCCTGAACCACTGGCGATTCAGCTTTCCAAGAAAGCCTCGCGGCCGGTTAAAATGGTTCTTAGCCGTAACGAGGTATTCCGAGGAACTGGACCAGTCTCGGGGACCAGTTACAAGATTAAAATGGGCGTAACTAAAGATGGAAAAATCACAGCCGCTCAGGGCGAGTTGATTTTTCAGACAGGTATCTTCACTGGTTCGATGTATTTTAACGCACCAAACGCGATGTTTACACGCTACGATTTGCAGAATGTCTATATCGAATCCTTTGAAGTAGTTTCCAACCGCCCGAAGGTAAATTCGTTTCGGGCGCCTTGTGTGCCCCAAATCGTGTTCGGGGTGGAGGGTGTCATTGATGAACTTGCTCGTAAGATTGAGATGGACCCCATCGACCTACGCCTCAAGAACGCTGCAACCGAGGGCTATACGACGATCTATGGCGAAACGTTAGGACCGATTGGCTTCGTTGAGACACTAGAGGCCGCGAAAGAGACAGAACACTACAAATCTCGTGTTAACGATGGTGAGGGTCGGGGTATAGCGACGGGTTTCTGGTTCAACAGAGGCGGCGAGACGTCAACATCCATGAATATTGCTCCTGATGGATCCGTAACCATTATCACCGGTACTGCAGATGTTGCGGGGTCGCGAATTTCAATTGCGATGATGGCGGCGGAAGAGTTGGGTATAGACGTTGATAAGGTTCGGATAACTATGGCGGACACAAACTCGCTCGGGTTTAACCGTGTGACAGCCGGCAGCCGGACAACTTATTCCGTAGGTATGACGGTAGTTGACAATGCCCGTCAGTGCATCGATCAATTCGTCAAAAGGGCAGCTGAGATATGGGATGTGCCTGAAGACGCAGTTATATACGAAAATGGTGAATGTAGACCGGCCAGCGCGAATGTCGGCGAATTCGAACCACTATCGATCGCCGATATCACCAAGCAGACCACTATGTCGCATGGTGCCGTGACAGCGAGTGCTTCCATGAACGTCACCGGCGCGGGACCGGGATTTGGTCTTCATATCGTTGACGTAAAAGTAGATGAGGAAACTGGTCGTTGCGACGTTACTCGGTATACGGTTATCGAAGACGCTGGTAAGGCGATCCACCCGCTGCAAGTTGAAGGTCAGTTCCAAGGAGGCGCGGTTCAAGGTATTGGGTGGGCGTTAAACGAGGAATACGTATATGGCGAAGATGGAAGGCTACAGAATGCTGGCTTTTTGGACTACCGGATGCCTGTGATGTCGGACGTGCCGATGATTGACACTGTAATAGTGGAGGTACCAAATCCGCGTCATCCGTTTGGTCTTCGGGGCGTGGGCGAGGTGCCGGTAGTTCCAACAATGGCAGCGATCGGCAATGCGATTGGCGACGCTATTGGTGTGCGGCCCCAGTCTCTACCGATGTCGCCGCCAAAATTGCTAGAACTAATAGAAAACCGCGACGCATGACATAAGTGGATAACATAGGACATCGGAAGCGCGGCTCATCAGTGCGCTTCCTCCTTTTAAAAAATAACGAACCCACGCGGCAAAGTGCCTCGTTTTGGTGCAAACTCTTTGAAATGGCGAAGTATTGATCTTATACATTGGCAGGGTGGACCAGAACGCGAGCTATGCTCACCAGTGGTTAACTTTGGTCTAATCATCACCGCGACGAGGGGGTTGCGGTTCCAATTGGGGCTGTCTGATGCAGGAGACGTTAAGCGAATATTTGCCGATATTGATTTTTATTGGGATTGCAACGGGTTTGGCGGTGGCTGCGCTGGTGGCATCTTTTATAATTGCTCGGCAGCGTCCGGACCCTGAGAAGATTTCTGCTTACGAGTGTGGTTTTGATGCTTTTGATGACGCCCGTGGACAATTCGACGTGCGGTTTTACCTTGTTGCTATTTTGTTTATCATCTTTGATCTTGAAATTGCATTTCTTTTCCCCTGGGCAATCTCTTTATCTGATATCGGAATTTTTGGGTTTTGGTCGATGATGGCGTTTCTTGGCGTATTGACGATAGGCTTTATATACGAATGGAAGAAGGGCGCACTCGAATGGGAATAGATGCACCGTTAAGACAGGGCGCTGAACAGGATCAGATTTTAGACTATGTGGGCGACGAGCTCAGCGATAAGGGCTTTGTGGTAGCGCAGATGGATAAATTGGTTTCATGGGCACAGTCAGGCTCACTGTGGCCTATGACCTTCGGCCTTGCTTGCTGTGCTGTAGAAATGATGCACACTGCCGCCAGTAGATATGATCTTGACCGATTTGGCGTTGTGTTTAGGCCCAGCCCGCGTCAGTCTGATGTAATGATAGTCGCTGGCACCTTGACCAACAAGATGGCGCCAGCGCTTCGTAAGGTCTACGATCAAATGGCCGAGCCCCGATGGGTAATCTCGATGGGAAGCTGCG
>CAJWSW010000124.1 GCA_913046035.1 uncultured Alphaproteobacteria bacterium
CGGAGGTTAAATTTGTTTCCGTTGTGTCATTAATTGTCGGTGGGTAGCGACGTTCGTAATGAAGCTTGGCCGAAATTTCGAGAGCTTTGGCGGTATGCTCGGTAATGCGACGAAGCTCGGCCTCAATGTGCTCTTGCACTTCCTCCTTAAATGCTCGGGCGGTGCCACGAATTACAGCCTCTTCAGGAATGACGTTCCAGGTATCCCCCGAATGTATCTGGGTAACTGAGATGACGGCGGCGTCAAATGGATTTATCGTGCGGCTAGCGATGGTTTGCAGAGCAGAAACTAAATTTGCGCTTGCCGCAATGACATCGCGACCGAAATTTGGCATCGCAGCATGCGTACCAGTCCCTTTGAGCGTGATTTCAAAAATGTCGCACGATGCCATAATTGGGCCAGGTCTGATCGCGAACGTCCCAACCGGCATTCCCGGTATATTGTGCATTCCGTAAACGCTTTCCACTGGGAATTTTTTGAATAGGCCATCCTCAATCATCACCCGGCCGCCAGCTTCGTTCTCTTCTGCCGGTTGGAAGATGAAATGGACCGTGCCCGCAAAATTTTGAGTTTCTGATAGGTATTTGGCGGCGCCTAGCAACATCGTTGTGTGCCCATCATGTCCGCAGGCATGCATCTTTCCAGGGTTTTGGGACCTATAATCAACTTCGTTGGCCTCCTCGATATCTAGCGCGTCCATGTCCGCGCGCAGTCCAATAGCAGGTCCTTTACCCTTTTTTCCCTTTAGCGTACCGACTACTCCGGTACCCGCAAGCCCACGATGAACCTCGATGCCAAACTCATGAAGCCGGAGTGCAACGAAATCTGATGTTTTGTGTTCTTCGAATGCCGTTTCTGGATGCTTGTGTATATGCCTACGCCACGTAGTCATTTCACCGCTAAAATCTGCAATACGATTATTGATCGGCATCGTTCACCCCTAGATCTTTAGAAGAGGTTGTACATTTTTTGGCTATTTCTTGGAAGTAAAGCATGTGCCCAAGCGTTTGTGTTTTCTCAAGAGACAAAATCCGTGGGAAGATAATCACACTTTTGTTAGACGCGTTCTGAAAGCCAAATCGCGACTTTCGTGCCTTTTTTTATAGCTGCCGCTAGGACGTCGTACCCCGGTGTTTCTGTAGCATCATTCTCCAACGCTGTGTCTCGGTGTTCGAGTTCATCCGCACGAAATTTTTCGATCGTTTCACGGAGAGTGCTCTCATCTTCGCCTAGCATCGCGGCTTGTTTCGCGTAATGTTCGTCGATCACCTCTTCGACAGCAACGGTGCAGGCCATGGCTGCCCGTTCGCCCATCAACGCTGTTGCTGCACCGAGTGCAAATCCTGCAGCGTGCCAAACTGGCATTAGTGCTGTTGGCCGTACTCGACGATCCCCAACCAGTTGGTTGAATTCATCGAGGTGTGCGCGTTCTTGTTCCGCCATGTGGCGTATTAATTCTCCTTTGTCGCCTTTACCGAGGACGGCAAGCTGGCCTTCGTAGATCCGAACAGCACCATACTCGCCAGCATGGTTGACCCGAACAATACGTTCGAGCAGTCTAGCTGCAGGTGTGTCACCCGGCAGGATGCGGTGGGCGGTTTTCCTCTTTCTTGCGGCCTTCGTACGCGCTTTTAACCGCGAACCGTCGCGAATTTCTTTGCTCACAAGCTTTCTACCTTTAACTGGCGCATACCAGAAACTCCACACAAAATTGCGAGGACCATACTCGTTATTGCGTTCAAGGCTGCAATCGATAAACCGAAAAACGACCACGGTATTTCGCTGCATCGAACTATTGGTGCCGCCATCAGCATTTTGCGAAGTTGCTCTATAGACTGTGCGCTGTTGAGCCCACTATCGCCGGCACATGACCCTGGTCCGATTACCAATTGTTGTTCCACACCGACGTGATATAGGGCGATACTGCCACCGACGGCAAACATAATCGCCGCCGACCATGTTAAAAATAGACGTTCGCGTTTGCTGTGGAACCAAAGTAAAGCGCCTATACCAATCATGACCACCGCACCATGAGGAATTCGTTGCCATAGGCAAAGTTCGCAAGGCGCCATACCGCCCAAATACTGGAACCCAAACGCTGAGATCAGTGCGATAAAAGACGCCGCCATAGCCCAAAGTGGTGTGTCGCTATCCTTAAAGATTGTGCCAGTGATTTTCATCTGATGTTTAAATGCAATGTCAATGGATCAATTTAAGTAATAAAAACCCGCCAATCAAAAACACGCAAAATAATGTAAACATTATCCCGAGGCGTTTTTCGATAAAATTTCGGATTGGCTGTCCAAAGTAATAAAGTAAGGCCGTTACCATGAAAAATCGGAAGCCGCGCCCTCCAAAAGAAGCAAGAGTGAATGTAGCGAAATCTAGATTGGCAATACCGCTTGCAATGGTCGCCAACTTAAAAGGGACAAACGTGATTGCTGCAGCAACAATGACCCATACACCCCAATCATTATATCGATCGGTGAAAAGATTAAATTCATCATGGAGACTATAAAAATCAATTATTGGTCGTCCAACGCTGTCATACAAGAGCGCCCCAATTGCATAACCAAGCATGCCACCTAGTGCAGATGCGATAGTGCATGTCGCAGCATAGCGCCAAGCATTCCGACGCGCTGCCAATACCATCGGGATTAACATGATATCTGGCGGTATCGGAAAAAACGAGCTTTCAACAAAAGCGACGGCCGCAAGCGCCCAAATAGCGTGTTTCCGGGAAGCAAGTTCCATGGTCCAATCGTATAAGCGGCGTATCATTGTTGTGTTCTGATGCTCAGTTTGAATGCGCCGCAACTAATTGTTCCAGCAGTTTGATGGATGTAGCAGGCGAGTCTAACAGCGGCAAGATATCGATCCTGGATAGGATAAATGAGGGTCTTACCTATAGACCACGGCTAGGCCGACTTTTCTGCGCTTGCCAACGCCCAAAGCGCTACTGCAATTTACGCACCGAAGGTGACAGTAAGCCCATCCCGGCCCTTAGCGTTATTACCCAAGGCAATGAGCAGCGAGAACAACGCCGTAGAGCCTAGCGTGAGATATAGTCGGTAGATCATGTAACGGGGAATGCTTTCGCCATAATCTTATTACCAGGGTTTTTATAGTAGCTGTAGGGTGATGACCCGCGATTGGGTTGGGTCCCGACTGAATTTCTCAGAGCACCGTAAGTTTAAAAAAATTAAGGGCTATAATAGCTCACAATTGTTAATATTTTGTATATGGACGGCAGGATGTGATGCGGTCGAGCCCAGCCAATGCTCTAAGAGCGCTTGACCAAGGCCAGTGTGTCGGGGTAAAGGCCAACGCACGCGGGC
>CAJWSW010000125.1 GCA_913046035.1 uncultured Alphaproteobacteria bacterium
GAATATTTCGGTCCTTTTGCATCTGCTAACGCAGTAAATCGTACCTTAAACATACTTCAAAAGGTTTTTCCGCTTCGAAGCTGCTCCGATAGTATTTTTTCTGGCCGCACCCGCCCCTGCCTGCAATATCAAATCAAACGTTGCACGGCCCCCTGCGTCGGCCTAGTCGCCGCCGATGAATATGACGAAATTGTTGATCAGGCACGAGCTTTTCTAAACGGTCGCAGCCATGATGTTCAAGAGACTCTCTCAAAAAAGATGGAAGCTGCGAGCGAATCACTGGATTATGAAACCGCAGCGATTTACAGAGACCGTATACGCGCCCTTACCCAGATTCAGGCCCATCAAGATATTAATGTCGGCTCTATCAAAGAGGCGGATATCATTGCAGCCCACCAAGAGGGTGGAGCGACGTGCATACAAGTCTTTTTCTATCGGGCGGGACAGAATTATGGTGGACGGACATATTTTCCCAACCATGCAAAAGCGTTCGCTGTGGATGAAGTTTTAGAGGCTTTTGTTGGCCAGTTTTATTCCGATAAAACACCCCCTCGACTTATTTTAATAAGCCACAAGCTGCCAAATCACAGCCTGGTCAATGAGGCTCTCTCAATACAGGCCGATAATAAAGTGGAGATCTCTAGGCCACAACGGGGCACTCGGAAAACACTCATTGAAAGTGCGGTACGGAATGCCGCAGATACGCTTGCGCGCAAGCTCTCAGAAAGCACCACGCAGCGCAAATTACTAGATCGTACAGCCGAACTGTTTGAGCTGGAGTCACCACCAAGGCGCATTGAGGTATACGACAATAGTCATATTTCCGGGTCGAATCCGTTGGGTGTAATGATTGTTTCTGGCGAAGAGGGATTCGAAAAGAAAGCCTATCGCAAGTTCAATATAAAAAACTCGGACATCTCTCCGGGCGATGACTACGCCATGATGCGCGAGGTTTTAACCCGCCGTTTGTCACGTGCCCTTCGGGAGGATCTAGACAGAGACAAAACAACTTGGCCAGACCTGATACTTATCGACGGTGGCCCTGGTCAACTGGCAGTAGCTGTAGAGGTTTTGGATGAACTTGGTATAAACGATTTACGGGTCGCAGCTATCGCCAAAGGGCCGGACCGCGACGCAGGGCGTGAACGTTTTCACATACCGGGGAAGATGCCGTTTACGTTGCCGTTTCAAGATCCAGTGTTGTATTTTATGCAGCGGCTCCGGGATGAAGCACACCGTTTTGCAATAGGTAGCCATCGTGCGCGGCGTAATAAGAGTGTTGCAAAATCGGCCCTGGATGAAATACCTGGCATCGGTGCAAAGCGAAAACGAGCGCTCCTTAACCACTTTGGATCGGCTAGAAGCGTTGCATCGGCTGGGCTTTCAGACCTAGAAACAGTTGACGGTATCAACCGCAAGGTTGCACAGCGGATTTTTAGTCATTTTGAAAATGATCCGTGACAATACCGCTGGGTCGAGATTTTTGATAGGATTCAACAACGATGATACTTACCCTCCCAAATATACTCACTTTGTCGCGGGTGGCAGTGATCCCTGTCTTGGTGGCCCTATTCTTTCTTGAAACTGCGAACGGCCAGTGGATTGCTTGTGGGATTTTCATTTTCTCGGCGATCACCGACTTCTTCGATGGGTTCCTTGCTCGATCCCTCGGCCAGACAACCGCGTTTGGTACGTTTCTCGATCCTGTGGCGGACAAACTACTAGTTGCATCCGCATTGCTTATGATGGTGGCCTTTGGCCAGATCGCGGGTGTAGTTGTAATTCCAGCAATTATTATTCTATGCCGCGAAATCTTGGTGTCGGGCTTGCGTGAGTATCTCTCAAGCTTTGCCGTTAGCCTGCCAGTTAGCAATCTCGCAAAGTGGAAAACCACACTACAGATGGCGGCGATTTGCATTCTAATCGTGGGCGATGCCGCCCACCCACTAATTCCCGATCTAATCCCAGTTCGGTTAATAGGCGAAGTGGGGTTATGGGTAGCAGCCATCGTTACAATTATTACTGGATCAGAGTATCTTCGAATTGGCCTTCGGCATATGGATCAAAAGAATACATCATGACGGCGAACATCTATCCGCTCAACGTTATTGGCATCACGGGTTGGAGCGGCAGCGGCAAAACATCTCTTATAATACGATTAATTCCTGAATTGCGGGCACGGGGTATGCGAGTTGCCACACTTAAACATGCGCACCATTCATTTGATCTCGACACAGCAGGAAAGGACTCCTTCAGGCATCGCGCCGCCGGCGCATCCGAGGTAGTGGTTTCATCGAGGAAACGCTGGGCGATAATGCACGAAAACAGCACAGATGACGAACCTTCCTTGGACATTTTATTAGCTCGAATGTCCCCGGCAGACATAATTCTTGTCGAAGGTTTCAAAGGTGAGGGTCACGCTAAGATTGAGGTCCATCGGCCCTCCAAAGGTGCGGAGTTTATTTGTGGGAAAAACGAGAATATAGTTGCCATTGCCTCCGATGAGCCGCTTCCAGCTGCTATGCTTCCGGTGCTGGACCTCAATGACACGAAAGCTGTCGCTGATTTCATCATGGATCGTTGTGCGCCGGCCCTAACAGCAGCCCGAACGAACTAATATGGCGCAACTACTAGATAATTGCTTCGCTTTTGGAGAAGACCTGGTTAAATCAAGCGAGGCCCTAGATATTCTCTCTGATCGGCTCGATGTTGTTGTCGGAAAGTCCAACATTGGTCTTCGCAGTTGCCTCGGTCGTGTGCTGGCGGCCGATATAAAATCCCGTATGCCGGTTCCGCCGCACGATAACTCGGCAGTAGATGGATATGCCGTACGTTTCGAAGACTTAGCATCAAACACAGATACGCGTCTCAAAGTCGTTGGCCGGGTCATAGCAGGCGACGCAGGTAGCCACACGCTTGCGGCCGGTCAAGCGGTCCGAATATTCACCGGTGCGCCAATGCCCGCCAACTCCGATACTGTGCTCATGCAGGAGGACTGCCAGGAACAAAAAGACGAAGTAATTGTGCCGGCTGGCATTAAAGAAGGCGCGAACCGGCGGTCCGCTGGTGAAGATATAGCGGCGGG
>CAJWSW010000126.1 GCA_913046035.1 uncultured Alphaproteobacteria bacterium
TTCCATATGTTGCTATCTTACACGGGAGGGTCCTAATGGATCTTTTAGAAATTGGAGCAATAGCTCAGGTGCTAGGAGCTGTTGCTATTTTATTATCGCTTATCTTTGTAATTATAGAGCTGAGGAAAAATCTAAAACAAAACAACATCGCTAATACTCTTCAACGTGCAATAGAGTGGGAAAAAATACTCTACAAGCAAATGGAGGGCGATATGGCAAAGGTAATCGTCAAGGCTCGAGAGTCGTATGAGTGTTTAGACGATGTCGAAAAGGTCCAATTTGAAGCTTTTGTGCAACAGAGCATGCTAATTCACTATCGAGGCTTTCGAACAGCAGATGAGTCCGCTTTTTTAATCGGTGCCGAAGAACTGAGAGGCAGGATTAAAGCTCATGCGACAGATTTTTTTGCATCACGAGGTGTTTGCGAATGCTACAAAATTCTAACGCAGCGCAGTATCATACACGACGAACCTTGGTTGAAAGAAATTCCTAAAATTACATAATTTTGTCTATGGCAATAGTCTCCACAGGATATGGCCGACGATATGAAACGAAGATTACAAAGTCAAAAATGCACCATGGCGCTACTCATTCGATTTTGATGGAAGTAGAGCGATAACGGCCTGCGCTATTCTGTCACTTTCTTCTTGGCTTCGCGGACCACACATCAATCGTTCTTCATTACTCCCAAGAAGAACGGTGATCCCTGAGTGAGCTACGCGTATACAGGGGTCACCTTTAATATTCATTTGTAAAGGATAAAAATTGATGGACAAAAAATCATGGTCAGAACGCAATCCAAAGGTTTATGCCGTCTTGGAAGCGTCTGTATTTGGCTTGACGGTATGGTCACTTGTTAGTGTGATTTGGGTGATGAACACTTATAACGTCACGCCGTTGACTTAAAGTAGGGAAGGCAGGGGTCACTTCATGAGAATCAAAACTGCATGCGGAATTGAGAAATACAACACACTCGTTCGACTTACAGCGAAGAAGGGGGGCTTGGCCCGTCTACGCCTCTGCTGGTTTGTAGTTTTTGCGTCGCTAAGGGATATGTTTAAATAAACACCTTTTAACATGTGTGACGCATGAAACAGATATGGTATCAACACCTATGGTATCTGCAAGTAAACGCCATAACAGTTAGTGAAGACCTCACCATAGATTTTACGCTGATAGTATACAGATCTCTGTAATCCATTAGAACTCACATTCGTTGCCTAATTAACAATCAACATGGACTAAGTCTGCTAAGTTGGCATTTAAACCATCGGTCCAAAGCAATGGCAGGACCGGCAAAAAAAAGGATTGCAGAACCATCTCCGATGTTACTTTAAAATCAATCGCGACAGCAGTCCCGCCTCATGAGATTCATCAAATCGAGGTCGAAAAATTCGCTCGGCGGCTGTTCGCCAGTCGTTCTAAGGCGTTCGAACGGCTGGCAGGCGCCTACGCTAATGCAGGTATCGACAAACGATATTCCTGCGTTCCACTCGAATGGTATGAGCAATCGCACGGATGGAAGGACAGAGCGGAAATATTTGTTGATAATGCGGTCGACCTTCTGGCGAGGGCAGCGCAGAAAGCCATGGACGGTGCGAGCCTGGTCGCTGCTGATATCGATGGCATTGTGACAGTCTCATCTACCGGAGTGGCCGTCCCAAGCCTGGATGCTTTACTGATGGACCGAATGCCTTTTCGTCGGGATGTTCAGAGATTGCCTATATTCGGTCTTGGTTGCGGCGGGGGTGTCCTCGGCTTATCTCGGGCGGCTGCCCTCGCTCAAGCCCAACCCGGATCTCGTTGGCTTTTTCTGGTTGTTGAGCTCTGTGGGATAACCTTCAGAGGCGCAGATCTCTCCAAAAGCAATATCATCGCAACTGCCCTATTTGGTGATGGCGCGGCTGCTGCTGTTGTACAAGTCGGCTCATCTGGCAAGCGGTTGGCGAGTTGGGGGGAGTATTGTTGGCCCAATTCATCAGATATCATGGGCTGGAATATCGAAGAAGACGGATTCGGCGTGCGGTTTAGTCGTGATATTCCACGATTCGTTAGGTCGCAAATGCGTCAGGCAGCAGATCGTTTCCTCGAACAGTCATCAGTGCCATTCGAAAGCCTAGATCACTTCATCTTCCATCCTGGGGGTGCAAAGGTTCTTAGCGCACTTGAAGATGCTTTTGAAATTTCACCATCAGGTCTTAAACTCGCCCGTCATGTTTTGCGGGAATACGGAAATATGTCAGCCGCAACTGTGCTCTTTGTATTGGAACGCGCATTGGCCCAGCATCCGAGTGGGGTGGGTCTCGTGGGCGCCTTGGGTCCAGGATTCTCGGCCGGTTTTCTAGTGATGGACGATATATGAATTTTGGTCTCCCTCAATGGATCGTACTCGCCGTCGCCTTATTCCGGGTCGCGGAGCTTATGCTCGCGCAACGTAACACCAAACGATTACTGGCAAACGGCGGTAGTGAATTTGGGCGCCGGCATTACCCATTATTTGTTCTTTTACACGGTGGCTGGTTATTGGTTCTCTTTTTCGATATTCCAAGCTCAACCGAGGTTAATCACTTTTTTTTGGCATTCTTTGGAATTTTGTTTTGTGGACGAGTTTGGGTTATTACAGCTTTGGGGCCCTATTGGACGACAAGGGTAATCTCGTCACCCGAATTTCCACTCATTCGCAAGGGTCCATATCGATTTGTGCGTCATCCGAATTATTGGGTTGTCATTGCAGAGATCGCCGTCTTGCCTCTGTGTTTCGGTGCTTGGTACTGGGCAGTCGTTTTTTCGTTACTGAACGCTGTGCTTTTATGGTGGCGCATACGGATTGAAAATGAAGCCTTGAGCTTACGCAAAGGCTGAGGGAGTTCTTTATAAGAGAGGTGCTGGTTCGGAAGAGTGACAGGCGCGGAAAAACGCAATTGGCAGATGTGGTGTTTGTCTCAGTTTTCTTAACTGTGAGATT
>CAJWSW010000127.1 GCA_913046035.1 uncultured Alphaproteobacteria bacterium
CAAACATGGGGTGAAGCGCTGCTTGTTCCTACTCGGATATACGTCAAGTCCTGCCTCAGGCTTCATAAGGAGGGTCTCACCAAAGCTTTCGCGCATATCACCGGTGGTGGCTTAATAGAGAATATACCACGTATTCTCCCTGATGGCATGACCGCAGAGATAGATCCCACATCCTGGGAAATGCCGTCAATTTTTAAATGGCTTATCGCGGAAGGTGGTATCTCGGCCCATGAAATGGTGCGAACATTCAATTGTGGAATCGGCATGATATCCGTCGTCGCCGCTGCTTACGAACAAAAAGTTGTCAAATCATTAACTGAACAAGGTGAGTCCGTTCAGAGGATCGGAATTATCTCTAGTGATGATAGCAGTGATCCCGTTGTGATTTCGAATTTAAGCAAGACATGGCACGTATAAAGACTGCCGTGCTGTTTTCTGGTCGCGGATCAAATCTTCAAGCATTGATCGATGCTGCAGCAAAAACAGATTTTCCCGCGGAAATTATTCAGGTCATATCTAACGTCCCCGGCGCAGGCGGTCTCGTCCGCGCAACGACCGCCGGAATACCCACAAAGACCATAGATCACCGATCATTCAAACGACGCACGGCTTTCGAGGAAGCCCTCAACGCAGAGCTTTTGGACGCCGGCATAGAGTTAATTTGCCTAGCAGGTTTCATGCGCCTTCTTACCAGGACCTTCGTCGATCGCTGGCACAATAGGATAATAAATATCCACCCATCTCTTTTACCCTCCTACAAAGGTCTCCGAACCCACGAAAGGGTCTTAGAGGATGGAGTGCGTTTTTCCGGCTGCACGGTGCATTTCGTTGGCGCGGAGTTAGACGCAGGACCAATAATCATGCAAGCGGTCGTGCCGGTGAAGGCCGATGACAATCCGGCCATACTTGCTGCCCGGGTTCTTAGAGCAGAGCACCTCTGCTATCCTAGTGCATTGCGTCTGGTTGCGGAGGGAAAAGCTCGCGTCGTTGGGTCAAAGGTGGAACTAACGAACATAAGTACGCCAGAGCCGATACTCATTAATCCTGAGGTAGGTTTGCCCAACAAATCTGGGAAAGCCGCTTCACCCTGAACTACGCTCGCGCTATAAAGAACGCTAGTTATTAACGTTTAGGCTGAGAAAAAAATGGCTCTCGACATGGATAAAGAATTTGACCGCCATCAGAAAGGCTGGGAAAGTTTCGCCAAGTTCCTATCATTAGGCACAATTGCTGTGCTGATTATTGTTGGACTCATGGCGCTAACGTTAGTTTGACGTAACCCCAGGGAACAAGAATCAGAATAATTAGCCAACAATATCCGTCCCAGCGAAGAAAAACGCGATCTCGTTTGAAGCAGTTTCCGGCGCATCTGAGCCATGGACTGAATTCGCCTCGACCGATTCGCCAAAATCACATCGGATTGTTCCTTCATCAGCGTTAGCGGGATTGGTCGCGCCCATCACCTGCCGATTTTTTGCAATTGCATCCTCGCCCTCAAGCACTTGCACTACAACGGGCCCTGACGTCATAAAGTCGCAAAGATCGTCAAAAAACGCGCGATCCTTGTGAACCGCGTAAAATTCTTTTGCCTGCGCCATGGACAGATGTATGCGGCGCTGAGCAACAATACGAAGACCTGCTTCCTCGAAGCGGGCAACGATCGCGCCGGTGATATTACGCCGCGTTGCGTCTGGCTTAATGATAGAAAGCGTGCGTTCAACTGCCATGGTGGCTGAGGCTCCTAATAGTTTATTTGGCGGCGCTTATAAACGGTTCGAGATATTGGGGCAACTATTTCATTTCGCAATTGCGAAAGAAGCATAGTGCAGCGTTTGCGGCACGCGATAGTAATAAGAATTATCGCCGCTTCTCCCAACCGCCGCCTTCCATCTGTTGCCAATAGGTTAACTCATACCTCGTCGATTTGTAGAAACTCCAACGAAGTCTTGCTTCCGAAACAGCGGATTCGTTGCGGCCATCAAAGATTTCTATGCATCTTTGCCAAGTGCTCAGGTCGCCAGCCAATGCCCCATCAGTCAAAACTAGTATCTCTGCACAATTTGGATTTTCCTCATCCGGGGTAATCCAGATCGGTTGTTTATCGGCATTGCCATCTCTAGCTGTTCCATGGGGCAAAAAAGTGTCCGGTTTATAGGTCCACAAAATGTTACTTAACGCCTCTGCTCGTTCGCCAGAGTTCGTCCTGATAACAGCCTTTGCCCCGCTAATTAGCACTTTCTCCATTAATTTAGGTAGCGCCGTTTCAAGGGGTGTATGTAAGAGATGATAAAAACTGATTTTGGTCACGTCCTGGGGTCAGCTTTCGTAATGATTCGCAACGAGACGGTCCAACAGTCGGACGCCGAAAGCCGTGCCGCCCTTAGGTACAGTGGGTCGCTCTTTATTTGACCATGTGACACCGGCGATATCTAAATGTGCCCATTTCACGCCTTCTTTAATAAAACGTTGCAGTAATTGAGCGGCGGTAATTGATCCAGCCCATCTACCGCCAATATTTTTCATATCGGCAATGTCGGATTTAATCAATTTATCGTATTCATCACCGAGCGGCATACGCCACACGGTCTCACTGACGGACCTACCAGCAATTGTCAGCCGGTCACAAAGTTCATCGTCGTTTGCAAACATTCCGGCATATTCATTCCCAAGCGAAACGATAATAGCACCTGTA